>JAGIBE010000262.1 GCA_017744495.1 Caulobacter sp.
GGTCGGCGGCGGGGTGCAGAACTTCGACGCGATCAAGCTGCTGAAGTTCGCCGTCTCCTAGCACCGACTTCAACAGTTCCCCTCCCCCTCGTGGGGAGGGGGCAGGGGGTGGGGGGACGGCGCTAGCCGGCGATCCCCACCCAACGTGCAGCCCCCCACCCCAACCCCTCCCCCAAGTTCCTTCAAAGAATTGGGGGGAGGGGAAAAGGAGCTTCCATGCCCCTCTCCATCACCCTGGCCGAGGCCAAGGGCTTCCTGCGCGTGGCCGACGCCACGGAGGACGCCCTGGTGACTCTGCTGATCGACGCCGCCGAGGCGCGCGTGGCCGCCGCCGCGGGCGTCGCCCTGACCTCCGCCAGCCCCGCGCCGCTGCGCCTGGCCGTGCTGGTCCTGGTCGCCCACGCCTACGAGCACCGCGACGGGTCCGAACCGCCGCCCGGCTTGGTCGAGGCCTGGCTCGCGCCGTACCGCGAGGCCCGGCTGTGAGCGCCGGCCCTGATGCGGCCGTCGCCGCCGCCCTGGTCGAGGCCCTGAAGGCCGCGCCCGCCGTCTCCGCCCTGGTCGGCGCCCGCGTCCATGTCGATGCGCCCCGGCGTCCCGTCTATCCGTGCATCTCGATGAGCCGCCAGGAGAGCCGGCCGTTCGGTCCGGACGCCGATGGCCTGGAGCACCTGCTCACCGTCACCTGCGCCAGCAAGTTCGGCGGGCCGGAGGAGGCGCGCGCCGTCACCGCCGCCGTCCGCGCGGCCGTGCACAACGCCCCGCTGACCATAAGCGGCCGACGCCTCGTCACTCTGCGCGTCACCTATGCCGACGTCTTCCGCGCCGCCGACCGCGAGCTGTCGCTGGGCGTGCTGCGGGTGCGGGCGGTGACGGAGGCGGGCTGAACCTCAAACGGACCGCCACTTGCCCCACCTGAGCGCTACGCGGTCTGTCGCGGCGAGGGGGCGGAGCCTCTCGCGCAACGCCTGCGGTATGGCTCTTCCCCCTATGGGGGAGGAGGGCCGCAGGCCCGGAGGGGGCAAGTCGGCTGGCAACACATCAACCGGAGAACTCAAATGGCCGCCCAAGCCGGCAAAGACATCCTGCTGAAGATCAGCGACGGCGCCCCGACGCCGACGTTCACCACCGTGGCCGGCCTGCGGGCCCGCACGATCAGCCTCAACGCCCAGACCATCGACGCCACCGACGGCGACAGCGCCGGCCGCTGGCGCGAGCTGCTGGCCGGGGCCGGCGTGCGCTCGGTCGCCGTCTCGGGCGCGGGCGTGTTCCGCGACGCGGCGTCGGACGCGGCAGTGCGCGACAGCTTCTTCGCCCAGACAGCGCGCGTCTGGCGGCTGGTGATCCCCGACTTCGTCCAGCTGGAGGGCCGGTTCCTGGTGGCGGCCCTGGAATACGCCGGCGAGTACGACGGCGAGGCGGCGTTCGCCCTGTCCCTGGCCTCGGCCGGGGCGGTGACGTTCACGGCGATCTGAGTTCGACCCAAATCCCATTCCCATAAAAAGCTCGTCATCCCGGGCCTTGTGCCCGGGACCCCTCTGTCCGCCGCAAGTGCAGCAGGGGCGGTTCGCTGGCGAACCGCTGGCTTCTCACGTGCAAGCTGAACCAGGGGTTCCGGGCACAAGGCCCGGAATGACGGTTGAAAGGGAGGGGCTGATCAATAAGGCCATCCCAAATGCACACCCCCAACCCCGCCCGGGGCGAGGTCCTCGTCCCCCTGGCCGGAACCCCACGCCGCCTGTGCCTGACGCTGGGCGCCCTGGCCCGTATCGAAGCCGCCCTGGGCCTCCCGGACTGGAGCGCCCTTCCCGAACGCTTCGCCCGACTGTCCGCCGCCGAGCTGCTGGCAGTCCTCGCCGCCCTGCTGGAAGGTGGCGGCGAGGACCCGGCGGCGCTGGAGTCGGTCTCGATTCCCGAGGCCGTTGCCGCCGTCGCCGCTGCTCTGGCCGCCTGCGCATGACGCCCAGCTGGCGAGACGCCTTGCGCCTGGCCGTGCTGCGGCTGGCCATCCCGCCCGAGGCGTTCTGGCGGCTGTCCCTGAGCGAGTGGCGGGCCCTGACCGAGACCGCCGCCGCTCCGGTCCTGGACCGCGCGGCGCTGGGCGCCCTGATCGCCCGCTTCCCCGATGAGGAGATTCCATGAGCGAGTTTGAACCGGACGGCCTTGAAATCGTCCCCGCCCGCGCGACCGAGGCTGCCGCGGCCCTGGCCGCCCTGCGCGCCCCGGCCGAGCAGGCGGCCCGCGGCATCGACGAAGCCTTCGCCCGGGCCGGCGCGGGCCTGTCCCGCTCGCTGGCCCGCGCGGCCGCCGACGGCAAGGTCAGCCTGGCCGATCTGGCGCGGGCGGTGGTCGACGCGGTTTCGGCGGGAACGGGGAAGGGCGGCGACGGCCTGATCCAGGCGGTGGCCAAGGCGGTGGGCGCCAGCTTCTCGGGAGCGCGCGCCGATGGTGGTCCCGTCGCGGCCGGCGGGGCCTATCTGGTCGGCGAGCGCGGGCCCGAGCTGTTCCGCCCGACGAGCGGCGGGACGATCGAGCCCGCCGGGGGCGGCGGAGTCAATGTCACGATCAACGTCCAGGGCGGCGACACGGCCCGCTTGGCGAGATCGGACGCTCAACTGGCCCAGGCTTTGGCTCGGGCGGTCAGCCTGGGGGCGCGCAAACTCTAGCGCGCCTAGCCCTTTTCGGCGCCCGTGGCGTCAGCTGAAGGTGTTGACCAGCGCTGCGCCCGCCTCCGCCGGCCGGCTCTTGCGGCTGCCGATGAAGATGATGACGCTCCAGTTGACGATCGCGTAGAGCAGCATCATCAGCGGCGGCGTGAAGACCGTGACGCCGGAGCTGGCCTGCGTGATCGCGTTGATCAGCCCGGCGACGAAGCCAATCACGAAGCCGCCGGCCAAGGTGGAGACGCACCACCACGGCGACCATCCGAAATCGCGCAGCCGCCGCGAGGCGATCACCGCCCAGGGGATGAAGCTCAGACCGCTGACCAGCGTCGGGTTCCTGAGAAGCAGGTTGGCGATCATGCAGCCGATCGTCAGGACGATGACGAAAATCCAGTATTCCGGACGCTTGGCGCGCCCGAGCAGATAAGCCTTCACTTGATCCAAGATCGTCCCCCGACGTCGATGCATGATGCAGCTTAGGGTGGCTCGGCGGGGAAGGAAAGCATGCGAAATCCCCCTCCCGACGGGAGGGGGATCGCGTTTCGGATCAGACCACCACGGCGGTCAGCGGCGGTTCGCCGTAGCGGTTCTCGCCGGCCTGGCCCTCGGTGATCCCCACCCACAGGGTGAAGGCGATGACCAGGATGAAGGCGACGGCCACGCTGACCAGCAGGACGCCGACCCCGGCCAGGGCGGCCAGCTCCGGTTCGCCCCCAGTCAGGGCGGCGACGGCGGCGCCGAAGCCGATCCACAGAGCCGAGGCGACGACCAGCACCGGGCCGAGCGCGATGGCCGGCGCCTGCCACCAGCCGCTGCGGCCCATGTCGTGCAGGCGCTTGGTGCACAGGCACACCCAGGCGAACAGGGCGACCAGGGCCAGGGCGTGGCCGATCAGCGGGATCCATCCGGCCACGACCTGCACGCCCAGCAGCACCAGCCAGCCGATCCAGAACGCCTGGCGGCCGATGCGGCCCTCGGCGGAGAAGAATAGCGATTTCCAGTCCATTTCCAGCTCCCAAATCCTGAAGCGAGATTAGGACCGGGGCCCTCGCGGTTGAAGTGAATTGCAAGTCATGACGCGGGTTTAACCTGCAGGTGCGGCGGGCGGCCGCCCAGCCAGACCAGGAAGGTCGCGCAGATCAGGGCGTTGGCCGCCATGTCGGCGAACATCGGACCCAGCACCATGATGTCCTGGTCCTGCGCCCACCAGGCCCAGGCCGCCGCCAGCGCGTGAGCCAGCAGGCTGGCCACGCAGAAGACGACGGCCGGGCGGGGCCCCAGGCCGGCGTGGCGGGACCGCTTCAGCATCAGGCAGACGGCGACGTAATAGCGGGCGGCGACCAGCGCGATCGCCGTCGTCACCGTCACGGCCATGTCGGGCGACCCGAATCCATGGCTCGACGCGCTGCCGATCAGCAGGGCCTCGCCGGCCAGCGGCATGGCGGCGATCGCCGCCCCGAATCCGATGCGCGTCAGGCCCAGCCAGACCACCAGGCTCAGCATGATCAGCTGCAGCAGGCCGCTCCAGAACGTGCGGCGGTCAATCGCGCTGCGCGGATCGAACAGCAGGGACAATGCACGCATCGACGGGGCTCCTCGTCGGGTTTCCGACTCTATAAGTGAATGTTCACTCACATGCAAGGAGGCGGCGCCATGACCGCGTTTCACGAGGCGCGCCTGCCCGCGCGCCTGGCTTTCGGCTGCACCGGCGGCGTCGAGCGGCGCACCCAGGTAACGACCCTGGCTTCGGGCTTCGAGCGGCGCTCCAGCCCCTGGTCCCAGGGGCGGCGGCGCTACCTGATCGGCACGGCGACGCGCCCGCTGGACGACGCGGCCGAGCTGGTCGCCTTCTTCGAGGCGCGGCGCGGGCGGCTGCACGGCTTCCGCTTCCGCGACCCGGCCGACTGCAGGTCGTGCGCGCCCTCGGCGACGCCGGCGGCGACGGACCAGTCGATCGGAACCGGCGACGGCGTCCGCAAGACCTTCGCCCTGGCCAAGACCTATGGGACCGGCGAGACGGCGGTGGTTCGGCCGATCGCCAAGCCGGCGGCCGGCACGGTCAAGGTCGCGGTGGCCGGCGTCGCCCTGGCGGCCGGCGCCTTCAGCGTCGATACGGCCACCGGCCTGGTGACCCTGACGGCCGCCCCGGCGGCGGGCGCGGCGGTGACCGCCGGCTTCGAGTTCGACGTGCCGGTGCGCTTCGACGGCGACCGCATCGACGTGACCCTGGAGAGCTTCAACGCCGCCCGGGTCGGGGCCGTGGCCCTGGTCGAGGTGCGGGTCTGATGCGGGCGGTCCCTTCTGACCTGGCCGCGCGCCTGGAGAGCGGTGCGGCCGGCCTCTGTCACGTCTGGATCCTGACCCGGGCCGACGGCGTGGTGCTGGGCTTCACCGACCACGACCGCGACCTGACGGTTGACGGCGTCACCTGCAAGGCGGCCAGCGGCTGGACCGCCGGGGCGTCCGAAACGGCGGCGGGCTTCACGGCGGGGCAAGCGGCGGCGGCCGGCGGTTTCGACGATGCGGCCCTGACCGAGGCCGACCTGGCGGCCGGGCTCTATGACGGAGCGCGGGTGGCGTGCCGGGTGGTGGACTGGTCCGCGCCCGGCCTATCGGTCCCGCTGTGGTCGGCCCGGGTGACGGCGGCCAAGGCCGAGGGCGCGGCCTTCACCCTGTCGCTCGAGGGACCGCTAGCGGCTCTGGACCGCGTGGCCGGGCGAACATTCGGTCGGAGCTGCGACGCGGTGTTCGGCGACGCGCGTTGCGGGGTGGACGTCGCGGCCTTTCCGGGCGCGGCCTGCGACAAGCGCTGGGCGACCTGCCGGGCGGTATTCGGCAACGGGACGAACTTCCGGGGATTCCCGACGGCGCCGGGGGAAGACTTTCTCACGCTGTATCCGACCGAAGGGGAGCGGAATGACGGCGGGCGGCGGTAGTGCTCCCGTTCTCATTCAAAAAGGTTGTCATCCCGGAAAGCGCGCAGCGCTTGTCCGGGACCCAGGTGAACCGCAAAGCGCCAGCCCAGTCCCCTGGGTCCCGGACAGCCCCTTCGGGGCTTCCGGGATGACAACGATTATTGCTGGGGATGCTACGGTCCGTGAGCGCGCCCTCGCCGAAGCGCGCCTCTGGCTCGGCACGCCCTACCAGCACCAGGCCTCCCTGCGCGGCGTCGGCTGCGACTGCCTGGGCCTGGTGCGCGGGGTCTGGCGGGCGTTGCACGGCGCCGAGCCCGAGGTCCCGCCGCCTTATCGCCCCGACTGGGCCGAGCTGGGCGGCCGCGAACTGCTGCGCGAAGCCCTCACGCGTCGCCTGATCCCGCTGGACCCCGCCGCCGCCCGCCCGGGCAACGTGCTGCTGTTCCGCATGGCGCCCGACGCCCCGGCCAAGCACTGCGCGATCCGCTCGGCCGACGACCGCATGATCCACGCCTATTGGGGCCGCGCCTGCGTCGAGAGCTGGCTGGGCCGCTGGTGGCGGGACCGGCTGGTCGCGGCGTTCCGGTATCCTGAATCCCTCTCCCAGAGGGAGAGGGCGGGGCCCGTCGCGTAGCGGTGGGAGGGTGAGGGGTTACATCCTCGCCGCCTTTTCGCTGACGCTCCGCCGGCGCGCCGGTCGACGTCTTAACCCCCTCACCCTCCCACGCCTTCGGCGCGGGTCCCTCCCTCTCCCCATGGGAGAGGGCCTTGGAGTGCATCATGGCTCAGGTCATCCTCTCCGGCGTCGGCTTCGCCGTGGCCGGTCCATTGGGCGCGGCGGCCGGGCTGGCGCTGGGCGGCGTCGCCGACGCCGCGGCTCTGAGCGCGCTGACGTCCAGGCGCCAAGTCGGGCCGCGCATCCCGGAGCTGCGGCTGTCAGGCGCCGCCGAGGGCGCGCCGATGGCGGCGGTGTTCGGCCGAGCTCGCGTGGCTGGCCAGGTGATCTGGGCGGCGCGGTTCAAGGAGCGCTGGATCGAAGGCCGCGCGGGCGGGAGCAAGGGCGCCAAGACCTCCAGCGCCGCCTACAGCCTGTCGTTCGCCGTGGCCGTCTGCGAGGGCCCGATCGACGGGATCGGCAGGGTCTGGGCCGACGGCAAGCCGATGGACATGGCCGGGGTGGTCATGCGCGTCCATACCGGCGCCGAGGACCAGCTTCCCGATCCGCTGATCGCCGCCGTGGAAGGCGAGGCCCCGGCCTATCGCGGGACGGCCTATGTGGTGTTCGAGGACCTGCCGCTGGGCGCCTACGGCAATCGGCCGCCGCAGCTGTCGTTCGAGGTCTTCCATAGGCCCCGCGCCGCCAATGCCGCGCCAGGGTTGGAGGAGCGCCTGAAGGGCGTATGCCTGATCCCAGGCGCGGGCGAGTTCGTCTACGCCACCGACGCCGTCCTGCGCCGCGACGGCCTGACCCGGACCACGGCCGAGACCGTCAACAACGGCGAGGGGCGGCCGGACCTGGTGGTGTCGCTGGATCAACTGCAGGCTCAGCTGCCGAACGTCGAGGAGGTGACCCTGGTGGTGGCCTGGTTCGGCGACGACCTGCGGTGTGGATCGTGCGCGATCCGGCCCAAGGTCGAGGGGGCGGCGAAGGCGACGATCCCGTTCGACTGGCGGGTGAACGGCGTCGACCGCGCCTCGGCGGCGGTGGTCTCGACGAGCGGCGGCGGCCCGGCCTACGGCGGCACGCCGGCCGACCAGGCGGTGCTGCAGGCCATCGCCGAGCTGAAGCGGCGCGGGCTGCGGGTCACGCTCTATCCGTTCGTGCTGATGGACGTGCCGGCCGGTAACAGCCTGCCCGATCCGTACGGCGGCGCCCGGCAAGGGGCCTATCCGTGGCGCGGCCGGATCACCTGCCATCCCGCCGCCGGGCGTCCAGGCTCGCCTGACAAGACCGCCGCCGCGACAGCCCAGGTCTCCGCCTTCTTCGGCGCGGCCACGGCGGCGCAGTTCGGGGCCGCCGACGGTCTGCCGACCTACAGTGGTCCGGCGGGTGACTGGGGCCTGCGCCGCATGCTGCTGCACTACGCCAAGCTGGCCCAGCTGGCGGGCGGGGTGGACGGCCTTATCCTCGGCTCGGAGCTGCGCGGCCTGACCACGGTGCGCGACGGGACCTCGTCCTATCCGGCCGTGACCGCGCTGAAGAGCCTGGCCGCCCAGGTCCGCACGCTGGTGGGACCGGCCACCAAGCTGGGCTACGCCGCCGACTGGAGCGAATATTTCGGCCACCAGCCGGGCGACGGGACGGGCGACGTCCACTTCCACCTCGACCCGCTGTGGAGCGACGCTAACATCGATTTCGTCGGCGTCGACTTCTATCCGCCGATGGCCGACTGGCGCGACGGCGGCGCGCACCTCGACGCGGCGCAGGGTGGACCCCACGATCCCGCCTATCTGCGCGCCAATCTCACCGGCGGCGAGGGCTTCGACTGGTTCTACGCCTCCGACGCCGCGCGGACGGCCCAGGTCCGCACCCCGATCACCGACGGCGCCTATGCCGAGCCTTGGGTGTTCCGACCCAAGGATCTGGTCTCGTGGTGGAGCCGCCAGCACTTCAACCGCCCGGGCGGCGTGCGGTCGACGACCCCGACGGCGTGGGTCCCCAAGTCCAAGCCGCTGCGCCTGGTCGAGTTCGGCTGCGGCGCGGTCGACAAGGGCGCCAACGCTCCGAACCTGTTCGTCGATACGAAGAGCGCCGAGAGCGCCCTGCCGCCGTTCTCGGACGGGACCCGCGACGAGGTCGGGCAGCGACGGGCCCTGGAAGCGGTGCTGGCCTGGCTGGCCGACCCGGCCGCCAATCCGGTCTCGCCGGTCTATGGCGGGCCGATGATCCAGGGCGCCGCCGCCTGGTGCTGGGACGCCCGGCCGTTCCCCGACTTCCCCGCCCGGAGCGCGGTGTGGGCCGACGGACCCAACTGGACCCTGGGCCACTGGCTGAACGGCCGCTCAGGGATCGCGCCGCTGCCGGAGCTGATTGCAGCCCTGGCCGACCGGGCCGGCGTGGCGGTCGACCCCGGCGAGGCCGGCGGTTCGATCGTCGGCTATGTCGTGGACAGGCCCATGCGCCTGCGTGACGCCCTTGCCCCGCTGCTGGAGGCCTTCGCCCTGGACCCGGTCGAACGCGGGGACGGCGTGACATTGACCGGGCGTTCGGGCGTCGCCGCCCTGAGCCTGGGCGACGACGACCTGGCCTGGCCCGAGAACCGCGAGGCCCCGGTCGAGGCTGTCCGGACCACGACCGCCCCGGTCCAGACCCTGCGTCTGCGCTTCATCGACGCCGCCCGGGACTACCAGACCGGCTCGGTCGTGGTCCGGCGCGACGAAGGCGAGGGCGGCGCCGATCTCGACGCGCCGCTGGTGCTGGCCGCCGCCGACGCCCGCGCCGTGGCCGAACGCCTGCTGGCCGCCGCCGATCCGTGCGAGGTCACCGCTCATCTCTCGCCGCTGACCGCCCTGCGCCTGGAGCCCGGCGACCGCCTGGAGCTTGACGGCGACGTCTGGCGGGTGACGCGGGTCGATCTGGACGAGCATCCCCGCGTCCGCCTGGCGCCGGTGGTCGATCCCGTCCGCGTCGGCGGGGATCTCGACTGGTCGCCTGGCGCGCCGCGCGAGGTGGCCGGGCCGCCGGTGCTCCAGGTGCTTGATCTGCCGGGCCAGGCCGACGAGCGGCCGCTGGTCGCGGTGGCCGCCTCGCCCTGGCGCGCCTTCGACGTCCACGCCGGCGTCGGGGTCGAGGCCCTGCGCGTCCGGGCGACCGCCGCAGCGCCTGCCACGGTGGGCGTCACCCTGTCTGCTCTGCCGGCCGGGCCGCTGCACCGCTTCGATCGCGCCACCCGCCTGACCGTGCGGTTGGAGGGAGCGGCGCCGATCAGCCGCGACCGTTCGGCCGTGCTGGCCGGCGCCAACGCCATCGCCGTGCGCGGCGCGGACGGCGCGTGGGAGGTCCTGCAGTTCCTGACCGCCGAGCCGGTGGCGCAGGACGTCTGGACGTTGTCGGGCCTGCTGCGCGGCCAGGCCGGCAGCGACCCGGCCATGGCGGCCCTGACCCCGGCGGGCGCGAGCGTGGTGGTGCTGGACGAGACCCTGGTCCGCGCCGACCTGTCCGCCGCCGAGCGCGGCCTGCCGCTGGTCTGGCGCGCCGCCCCGGCCGGCGGTCCGGCCTCGGGCGCGGCGATGAGCGAAGCGGTCGAGACCTGGCGCGGCCTGTCGGCCCGCCCGTGGTCGCCGGCTCACCTGAAGGTCCGCGCCCAAGGCGGCGACGCCCTTGTCACCTGGATCCGCCGCGCCCGCCTGGCCGGCGACGGCTGGGACGCAGAGGTCCCGCTGGGCGAGGAGCGCGAGGTCTATCGCGTCGAGGTGCTGGACGGCGAAACCGTGGTCCGCACGGCCGAAACTACGACGCCGAGCTTCACCTACACCGCCGCCCAGCGCGCCGCCGATCTCCCTGCCGGACCCGCCGGGACCCTGTCGGTCCGGGTCACCCAGGGCTCGGCTCTGTTCGGCTGGGGCACGATGTCGCGAGCCTTGCTGTGATAATAATGCAACATAATGCTTGCGCGCCGCGCCGAACGGCCTAATTGAGGCGTTCAGCTATTTCGAACTCGACGTGAGGAGCCTCCTTGGCGCGCGACCCCTATCTGGAGCTTGGCGTTTCCCGCACCGCGAGCGCGGCGGAAATCCGCAAGGCGTTCCACAAGCTCGCCAAGCAGCATCACCCCGACGCCAACAAGGGCGACAAGAAGTCGGAGGAGAAGTTCAAGCAGGTCAGCGCCGCCTTCGACATCCTGGGCGACGCCGACAAGCGCAAGAAGTTCGACGCCGGCGAGATCGACGCCGACGGCCGCGAGACCATGCGCGGCGGCTTCGGCGCGGGCGGCGGCAATCCGTTCGGGGCCGGCTTCGGCGGGCGCCGCGCGGGCGGCGGCGGCTTTAGCGGCGGAGAGGGCCCCGAGATCGACCTCAACGACCTGTTCGGCGACATCCTGGGCCGCAACCGCGGCGGGTTCGGCGGCGGCGAGCGCGGCGGTTTCTCGCCCAAGGGCGCCGACGTGCGCGCCCGGCTCGACATCGACCTGGAAGAGGCGATCAAGGGCGGCAAGAAGCGCGTGGCCTTTTCGGACGGCCGCACGATCGACGTCACCATCCCGGCCGGCGCCCAGGAAGGCCAGACCCTGCGCCTGAAGGGCCAGGGCAGCCCCGGCCGTGGCGGCCAGGGCGACGCCCTGATCGAGCTGGCCATCAAGCCGCACCCGATCTATCGCCCCGAGAACGGCGCCCTGGTCATGGACCTGCCGATCAGCGTCCCCGACGCGGTGCTGGGCGGCAAGGTCGAGGCCCCCACGCCCGACGGCCCGGTGACCCTGACCGTCCCCAAGGGCTCCAACAGCGGCGCCAAGCTGCGGCTGAAAGGCCGGGGTCTGTCGGACTCCAAAGGCCATCGCGGCGACCTGTTCGCGCGGCTGGTGGTGACCCTGCCGGACACTCCGGACGCGGAACTGGAGAAGTTCGCGGAACAGTGGCGCGAGAAGCGGCCGTATACGCCCAAGCGGAAGTAGGTTCGCGCGTTTTAGACCTGACCGGCTTTTGAGCGGGGGTGGGCGTACGGAGGCTGGATGCGCGCCGAATGCTCCGACCGCGTTCTTTTCCGGCAGGTGGCTGATGTCCGGCGACGGGCCTGGGTTCCCAGGCGCCGAATCCGTGACAGAACGTCGCTACCCGTCCATAACGGCCGTGTTCAGCCTCTATTCAGCCGCAGCGCTCTAAAACCGAGCCCATGAAGCCCGTTCACTTCCTCTTCGCCGTCGCCCTGACCGCCGCAGCCCTGCCGGGCGTGGCGTCGGCCCAGCGCGGCCCGGACTCGCTGGGCGCCGACTGGCGCGCCCGGCAGGACCAGGCGCGGGGCGGCGTGCAGTCGGGCCAGCTGGTGCCGCTGGGTCGGGTGATCGACCAGATCGGCCGGCGCACGCCCGGCCGCGTGCTCGACGCCGGCCTGGAAGGCCCCAACTACCGCGTCCGCTGGGCCACGACCGACGGCCGCCGCATCGACTTCATCGTCGACGCCCGCACCGGCCAGATCCTCAGCGCCAACTAAGCCGCCAATCGCGTCACGAGACAGAGGCCTTTCATGCGTATCCTGCTTGTCGAAGACGATCCGGACCTGTCGCGCCAGCTGAAGCTGGCCCTGGGCGACGCGGGCTACGCCGTCGACCACGCCGCCGACGGCGAGGAAGCCCAGTTCCTGGGCGAGACCGAGCCCTATGACGCGGTGGTGCTGGACCTGGGCCTGCCCAAGGTGGACGGGGTGTCGGTGCTGGAGCGCTGGCGGCGCGGCAATGTCGCCACGCCCGTCCTCATCCTGACCGCCCGCGGCTCGTGGAACGAGAAGGTCGCCGGCTTCGACGCCGGGGCCGACGACTACCTGACCAAGCCGTTCCACACCGAGGAGCTGCTGGCCCGCCTGCGCGCCCTGCTGCGTCGCTCGTCCGGTCACGCCTCGCCGACCCTGTCGTGCGGCGGCCTGCGCCTGGACCCGCGCGCGGCCCGCGCCAGCGTCAACGGCGAACCCCTGCGCCTGACCTCGCTGGAATACCGCCTGCTGCACTACATGATGATGCACCAAGGCCGGGTGATCGGCCGCACCGAACTGGTCGAGCACCTGTACGACCAGGACTTCGACCGCGACTCCAACACAATCGAGGTGTTCATCGGCCGCCTGCGCAAGAAGCTCGGCAGCGACCGCATCGAGACCGTGCGCGGCCTGGGCTACCGCCTGACGCCGCTGGAAGGCGAGACCACCGAGTGACGCCGTCCCGGCAGGCCAGCTGACCATGTGGGACCTGAGCAAACGCTCGCTGGTCCGCCGGCTGGTGCTGCTGGCCGGGATCTGGAACCTGGTGGTGCTGCTGGTGGCGGGCGTGTTCCTGACCGCTCAGTTCCGCGACGCGGCCATCCGCCGGTTCGACCAGTCGCTGGCCGTGCTGACCGACGACCTCTATGCCGGCTCGACCGTCGAGGACGGGGTGCTGAAGGCCCCCGTGCTGACCGACATCCGCGCCACCCGGGCCTATTCGGGCCGCTACTGGACGATCTTCGACCAGCCGGCTGGCGGCGGCGGGCTGAACGTCATCGAACGCTCGCGCTCGCTGTTCGACAGCGACCTGATGATCCCGGTCGAGCAGTCCGAGCGCCTGATGTCCGAACCGGGCAGGACGCTCTATTTCGACCTCAAGGGACCGCAGAACCGGCCCCTTCGCGCCGCGGCCCTGTTGGCGCGGCTGCCGGGCTATCCGCGGCCGGTGGTGTTCATCGCCGCCGAGGACCGCTCGCCGATCGACGCCGACGCCGACCGCTTCGGCCGCATCACCACCGTGGCCCTGGTCATCCTCGGCGCCGGCCTGATCGCCGCCGTGGTCGTGCAGGTGCGGGTGGGCCTGCTGCCGCTCTTCCGCCTGCGCCGCGAGGTGGCCTCGGTGCGCCGGGGCAAGGCCGAGAAGCTGGAGGGGGCCTACCCCGAGGAGCTGGAGCCCCTGGCCGTCGAGCTGAACGCCCTCCTGAGCCACAATCAGGAGGTGGTCGAGCGCCAGCGGACCCACGTCGGCAACCTGGCCCACGCGCTGAAGACCCCGCTGTCGGTCATGCTGACCGAGGCTGGCCAGCAGCCCGGCTCCCTGGCCGATGTCGTCGCCCGTCAGGCCCAGACCATGCGCGAGCAGGTCGACCACCATCTGCGCCGAGCCCGCGCCGCCGCCCGCTCCCAGACCTCGGGCGAGCGCACGCCGGTCGAGCCGATCCTGGACGAGCTGGCCGTCACCCTGGAACGGATATTCCAGGACAAGGGTGTCGAGATCGACTGGCGCTGCCCCGAGGATCTGTGCTTCCAAGGCGAGCGCCAGGACTTCATGGAACTGGCCGGCAACGTGATGGAAAACGCCGGCAAGTGGTGCAAGGGCAAGGTCCGGGCCGAGGCCGTGGCCAGCTCTGCCGACAAGCTGACCCTGACCGTCGACGACGACGGCCCCGGTTTGCCGCCCGATCGTTGGATCGACGCCCTCAAGCGCGGCCAGCGGATGGACGAGCACACGCCGGGCTCGGGTCTGGGCCTGTCGATCGTCGACGAACTGGCCCGCGCCTACGGCGGCTCGGTGACCCTGGGCGCCTCGCCGCTGGGCGGGTTGCGGGTGACCCTGGTGTTGCCGCGCTCGGAGGGGGACTGACGCGGGCTCTCAGCCTTCGGACGAAGGATCGGCCGCCGCGCACAACCCAACATTTCGTCCGTCGTCCACGACACCGGTGGCAAGCTCCAGCGACTTTTCGACGCTGTCGCGAACGCGGTGAAAACTTATGGTTTCGGAAAGTCTTAACCTCGTTGGCGACATGGTTGACGCGGCCCGGTTCGGGCTCGTCCGGTGGGGGATTATGGCAGGCATCGCCGCCAACAAGTTGCTGATGGTTCGGAAGCTGGTGGAAGCCGCGCCCGACGCCGCTCTGCGCAGCCTTGAACTCGCCCTGGCCGGTCCGGCCGGCGGGCAGGGCGCGCTGGCGACCGTGCGCGGCATCGTCGAGGACGAGACCGCCGCCCGCTACGTCCGCAACACCGTGCTGGCCCCGATCGTCCCGCTGTGCGCCAACCGCGACACCGAACAGACCTCCTTCCCGCCCCGCGTCCTGGCCCTGTTGTGGGCCGCCTTGAGGGCGACCGCGCCAAAGCGGGTCGAGGAGGCCGCCGCGCGCTGCAATCCCTGGGACCTGGACGAGGGTCCGCCCGAAGTCTTCAACGACCTGTGCAAGCTGGCCGCCAAGGGGCTGCGCGCCCAGGCCGAGCCGGGCTTCCAGGCCCTGGACCCGATCTGCGACATCGACGAGCTGGCCTCGTGCCTGGAGCTGTCGCACATCGTCCGCGCCGCCCTGCCTCGGCTGCAGGAGTGGGTCAGCAAGATGAGCGAGGAGCGCGCCTCGGCCGCTCGCCTGGCCTACAAGGACGCCTGCGCCATCCGCCCGGACGCCGGGCCGCTGCTGTTCGAGATCCTGGCCGCGCACCTGCCCGACGACTGGCGCATCCTGCGGGTCATCTCGGCGGTCATGGACCGGCCGAACGACAAGTTCTGGGCCTCGTCGGAGGTCAGCGTGTTCGGCGAGCGTGTGCTGGCCGACATCGCCAGGAACATCGAGTTCATCACCAGCTTCGACCCCGGCAAGGGCGAGGCCGAGGGCCGCAAGGCCGCCCTGGCCGCCCAGAAGGCCGCCGCCGAGATCACGGAGTTCGAGCGGTCGGTGAACCTGGCCAAGGACGGGCCCTGGGGGCGGCGGATCGCCAAGCACAAGACGGCCGTCGCCGAGGCGGTCGAATCGCGGATGAACGCCGCCGAGCGCGAGCTGCTGGCGGCCCTGCCGCTGCGGCCGATCTCGTTCCTGGGCGGCAAGAACGGCAAGGGCGTGCCCCTTTTGACCGCCGAACCCGACGAGGCCCTGGGCCGCCGCCTGACGGCGGTGCTGGTGTTCATCGCCGAGGTCCGCGGCTGCGCCCAACAGAGCGGGTACGGCTCCAGCCGGACCAAGGTGCTGGAGAAGCTGAACGGGCGCCTCGACCAGTACATCGAGGACATCCTGCACATCGTCCGCACCGGCGACGGCGGCGACCAGGGCCTGGCCCGCCAGTACCTGGACCTGGCCGCCGGCTACATCGCCTACAGCCGCGACGAGAAGACCGCCGAGATCGTCCGCCGCCGCGCGGCCGCGGCGATGGCGGCGGCGGCCTAGGCTTCGACCTCCCCTTACGGAATTTTTTCGCTAACGGCCCGGCCGCATTCCAGCTAACACGCGCAAATGATCGCTTTCTGGATCGCCGCGGCGGGATTGTCGGCCGTCGTCGCCGCCCTGATGCTGCGCGGAGCCGCGCGGGCGTCCTTAGGCGTGGGCGACGACGCGAGCCTGGCCGTGCACCGCCGCCAACTGTCCGAGATCGACGACCTGGCCGAGCGCGGCCTGCTGGCCGACGACGAGCTGAAGGGCGCGCGCGCCGAGGCGGGCCGTCGCCTGCTGGCCGCCGCCGACCACCAGGCGGCCTGGCCGCCGGCCAATCCCAAGCTTCGGCCGCTGGTGCTGGTCCTGGCCGCCGCCGGTCCGCTGGTGGCCCTGGGAATCTACAACTTCGTCGGCGGCCTGGGCGTGCCCGACCAGCCCTACATCAAGCGCGTGGCCGAGTGGCGCAACACCGATCCCAGCCGGCTGGAGCCGCAGAAGATCGCCGCTGTGCTGGAGCGGATCGCGATCCAGCGTCCCAAGGACCCCGAGCCGCTGAAGAACCTGGCCTTGGCCCGTATGGCCGCCGGCGACGCCACGGGCGCGTCCCAGGCCCTGCGCCGCGCCGTGGTCATTGCGCCCGACCGCGCCGACCTGTGGGCCGGGCTGGGTGAGACCTTCGTGGCCGAGAGCGGCGGCGAGGAGATCGGCGCCGACGCCCGCAAGGCCTTTTCCGAGGCCCTCAAGCGCGACCCCAAGAACGTCAGCGCCCGCTATCACCTGGGCCTGGCCCGGATCGGCGACGGCGACGTCCAGGGCGGCCTGGCCGACTGGAAGGCGCTGCTGGCCGACCTGCCGCCGGACGATCCTCGCCGCATGGCCTTCGGCCATCAGATCGCCCAGGTCCAGGCCGACGGCGGGCTGCGTCCTTCAGCCGAGCCGACCGGTCAGCCGGCCCAGAGCGCCCGAGATGAGAACGTCCAGGGCATGATCCAGGGCATGGTCGCGGGTCTGGCGGCGCGTCTCCAAGCCAATCCCGACGACCCGGACGGCTGGGTCAAGCTGGTGCGCGCCTACGCCGTGCTGGGCGACGCCGCCAAGCGCGATGCGACCCTGGCCAGCGCCCGGGCGCGCTACAAGGATCAGCCCAAGGTGCTGTCCGCCCTGAACCAGGCGGCCCAGACTCCTTCTCAGAAAACGTCCCAGCCATGAGTTTCCTGCCCAAATCCCGCAAGGCGCGCCGCCGCCTGACCGTCCTGGCCGTCGCCGCTCCCGTGGTGGCCCTGGCCGTGGGCCTGGCCCTGTGGGGCATGCGCGACGCCATCTCGCTGTTCTACACCCCGGCCCAGGCCGCCGCCGCCCACGTGCCGGCCGGCCGCAAGGTGCAGCTGGGCGGCCTCGTCAAGGCCGGCAGCGTGGTCAAGCATCCCGACGGCCTGGTCGAGTTCGTGGTCGCCGACCAGCGCTCCACCGCCCTGGTCCGCTACAAGGGCGACCTGCCCGATCTGTTCCGCGAAGGGCAGGGGATCGTCGCCTCGGGCGCCTTCGACCAATCCGGGACCTTCGTCGCCAGGCAGGTGCTGGCTAAGCACGACGAGCGCTACATGCCGCGCGAGGTCTCCAAGGCCCTGAAGGAACAGGGCGAGTGGCGCGGCGACGGCGCCAAGCCGGCGTACGGCGGCTACCAAGCCGGGAAGCCCACCACGTGATCACCGAATTCGGCGCCTACGCCCTCGTCCTGGCCCTGGTCCTGTCGGCCCTGCAGCTGATCCTCTCGGCGATCGGCGGGGCGCGGCGCTCGAGCCTGCTGGCCGGGGCAGGGCGCGGGGCGGCGGTCGGCGCCTTCCTCTGCACGGCCCTGACCTTCCTGGCCCTGATCCATGCCTTCGTGCTGTCGGACTTCTCGGTCGCCAACGTCGCGGCCAACTCCCACACGGCCAAGCCGATGCTCTACAAGGTGGCCGGCGCCTGGGGCAGCCACGAGGGCTCGATGCTGCTGTGGTGCCTGGTGCTGACCGGTTACGGCGCGGCCGTGGCCAGCTTCGGCGAGGCCCTGCCGCCGCGCCTGCGGGCCTATGCGGTGGCCACCCAAGGCGCGCTGGGCGTGCTGTTCCTGGCCTACACCGTCTTCGCCTCCAACCCGATGGCCCGACTCTACGACGTGCCGGTCGAGGGCGCGTCGTTGAACCCGCTGCTGCAGGACCCGGCCTTGGCCTTTCACCCGCCGTTCCTCTACTGCGGCTATGTCGGCTTCTCGGTGGTGTTCTCGTTCTCGATGGCGGCCCTGATCGAGGGCCGTGTCGACGCGGCCTGGGCCCGCTGGGTGCGGCCCTGGACCCTGGCGGCCTGGAGCTTCCTGACCGTCGGCATCACCCTGGGCGCCTTCTGGGCCTATTACGAGCTGGGCTGGGGCGGCTGGTGGTTCTGGGACCCGGTCGAGAACGCCAGCTTCATGCCCTGGCTGATCGGCTCGGCCCTGCTGCACTCGGCCGTCGTGCTGGAGAAGCGCGGCGCCCTGCCGGGCTGGACGGTGTTCCTGGGGCTGGCGGCCTTCACCTTCTCGATGCTGGGCGCCTTCTTGGTGCGTTCGGGCGTGCTGACCAGCGTCCACGCCTTCGCCGTCGATCCCACGCGCGGCGTCCTGCTGCTGACCATCATGGGCGTCGCCGCCGGCGCCGGCTTCGCGCTGTTCGCCCTGCGCGCGCCCAGCCTCAATAGCGGCGGCCTGTTCGCCCCGGTCAGCCGCGAGAGCGCCATCGTCCTGAACAACATCATCCTATCGACGGCCACGGCCGTGGTGCTGGTCGGCACCCTGTTCCCGCTGATCCGCGAGGCGACCGACGGCGAGGCGGTGTCGGTGGGCGCGCCCTTCTTCAACATGACGTTCGTGCCGCTGATGGTGCTGGCCATGGCCATCCTGCCGGCCGGGCCGCTGCTGGCCTGGAAGCGCGGCGACGCGCGCCTGGTGCTCCGCCGCCTGTGGCTGGCCTTGGCGGTCGCCGCGATCCTGGGCCTGGTCGCCTTCGCCGTGGTCTCGCCGCGCAGCGCCCTGGCCAGCGCCGGCCTCGTCGTCGGCTTCTGGCTGATCGGCGGGGCGGTGCTGGAGCTGGGCGAACGGGTGAGGGCCTTCCGCGCCCCCTGGGTCGAGGTGCGCCGCCGGACGACGGGCCTGCCGCGCGGCGCGTGGGGCACGACCCTGGCCCACGCCGGCCTGGGGATCTTCGTGCTGGGCGCGTCGTTCGAGACCACCTGGCGGGTCGAGGCCGCCCAGGCCCTGGGCGTCGGCGGACAGCTGAAGCTGGGCGCCTACGAGTTGACCCTGACCGACGTCGGCACCGCGGAAGGCAGCAACTACATCGCCGAGCGCGGGATCGTGAAGATCACCAAGGCCGGAGCCCCGGTCTGCGAGGCCAAGCCCGAGCGCCGGTTCTATCCGACCGGCAAGCAGACCACCTCGGAAGTGGCGATCTGCCCCAAGGTGCTGGACGACCTCTACGTGGTGCTGGGCGAGCGCCGGGCGGGCGCTGACGGACAACCGGCCTGGCTGGTGCGGGCCTTCGTCAATCCGTGGGTGCGGCTGATCTTCCTGGGCCCGGTGATCATGGCGATCGGCGGCCTGGTCTCGCTGTCGGACCGTCGCCTGCGGTTCGGGATCGCGCGCAAGGTGGAGAAGGCGGCGTGAAGCGGCTCCTGCTCGTCCTGGCGGCCATCGCCTGCACGGCCGGCGCCGCGGCCGACCCGGCCGAGCGCTTGCCCGATCCGGCCCAGGAGGCCCGGGCCCGCGAGCTGTTCCGCGAGGTGCGCTGCCTGGTCTGCCAGAACGAGTCGATCGACGACTCTCAGGCGGATCTCGCCGGCGACCTGCGCCAGGTGGTCCGTGACCAAGTGAAGCAGGGACGCAGCGACAAGGAGATCCGCGCGTTTCTCGTGGACCGCTACGGCGAGTTCGTGCTGCTCAAGCCGCCGTTCTCGCCCGGGAACGCGCTGCTCTGGGCCACGCCTGGGATTGCGCTGATTTTAGGCGGCGTGCTGATGGCGCTGCTCTTGCGTCGGCGAGTCGCCTCGTCGACCGAAGCTGAAGAGGCTTCGCGACTTTCTCAGGAGGAAGAAGCGCGTCTTCAGGTGTTGTTGAAGGACGAATGACACGATTGCGCCGCGAAGACGCCGCAAGACCATCTTGAGCGTGGGCGCATGATCTCATCGAAGACCATTGCGCCTTTCGCCAGCGCAACTAGGTTCTCAAGCCAAGGACCCGGCGCCGCGCGCCGTGGGTGAGGAAAGACGGAAGATGGCTGCTAGGAAGTCTGGTTTCTTTGTCGGCGCCATCGCCGGCGCGGGCGTGGCCTGCGCGGCGTTGGCCGGTGTCGGCATGCGCATGGGTCCTGCGGGAGCGGCCGAGCCGGCCCAGGTGGTGCGCACCTCGGGCGCGCCCGCCCCGATGTTCGCCCCGCCGCCCGGCGCGCCGATGTCGTTCGCCGACATCTTCGAACAGGTCTCGCCCGCGGTGGTGCAGATCGACGTGACCTCCAAGGCCGCCGCGACCCCGCGTCTGCGCATCCCCGGCC
>JAGIBE010000263.1 GCA_017744495.1 Caulobacter sp.
CCGCCAGGGCGGTCATCAGCATCTTCCAGCCTTGGCCCACCCGCTCGGCCCCGCCGATCACCAGGTCCATCGGAATGAAGACGTCCTTGCCCCAGTTGGGACCGTTCTGGAACGTCTGGAAGGCGGGCAGGTGGCGGCGGCCGATCTCCACCCCGGCGGTGTCGGTCGGGACCAGGGCGCAGGTGATGCCGATGTCCTCCTCGCCGCCCAGCAGGCCGTCGGGGTCGCGCAGCTTGAAGGCCAGGCCCAGCACCGTGCAGACCGGCCCCAGGGTGATGTAGCGCTTGTGCCAGTTCAGGCGGATGCCCAGGACGTCCTGACCCTTCCAGGTCCCGCGGCAGACCACGCCCTCGTCGATCATCGCCCCGGCGTCGGAGCCGGCCTCGGGGCTGGTCAGGCCAAAGGCGGGCACCTCGCGGCCGTCGGCCAGGCGCGGCAGCCAGTGATCGCGCTGGGCTTGCGTGCCGAACTTCAGGATCAGCTCGCCGGGGCCCAGGCTGTTGGGCACCATGGCCGTCACCGCCGCCGACACCGAGCGGGTGGCGATCTTGCGCACGATCTCGGCGTGACCGAAGGCGCTGAAGCCCAGGCCGCCGTACTCCTTGGGGATGATCATGCCGAAGAACTTCTGGCTCTTCAGATAGGTCCAGGCTTCGGGCGGCAGGTCGCGCGTCTCCCAGGTCATGGTCCAGTCGTCGAGCATGGCGCACAGGGTGTTCACCGGCCCGTCGATGAAGGCCTGCTCGTCGGGCCGCAGCTTGGGCGCGGGGAAGGCCAGCAGTTCGTTCCAGTCCGGATCGCCGGTGAACAGGGCCGCGTCCCACCACGTGTCGCCGGCGTCGATCGCCTCGCGCTCGGTCTGGGACAGGGCCGGCATGACGCCGCGCGCCCATTGCAGGATCGGCCGGGAGATCAGGTCCCGACGGAAGTTGAAGCTGTTGGTCATGACGCCGCCTCGAACGAGAGATGGTCGTCAAACGCGCTGAGGCGGGGTGAGGATGCGGCGGCGGCGAGGCCCGGCTGGAAGCAGGCTCTGGGCCGCCGCCTAGCCCGCTTCCCCCGTCAGCTCGCGTCGCGCCTTGTCCAGTTCCTCCGCGTACCGGCGCGTCGCATAGGCTTCGGACAATATCCCGATCACCTCGCGATCGCCGTCGATCACCGCCAGTTCGTCGGCCTGGGTGTGGTCGAAGGCGCGCATGACCTCCTTGATCGACTGGTCGGCTGTCAGGGCGGTGTCGGTGTACTGCGCCAGCGAGGCGACGGCCTCCTCGCTCTCGTCGGGATGGGCGTAGGCCAGGGCGGTGCGGACGATGCCGGCGTAGCGGCCCGTGACGTCCAGGGCGACCACCCGCTTGGTCGAGCCCAGCGGATAGCGGCGTCGGAACTCGGCCAGGGTGGCGTCGGCGGGGATGGTCTTGGCGTCCTTGCGCATCATCCGGCCGGCGGTCAGGGGACGCATCCAGGACACGTCGTGGGCGCTGCGGATGGTCTCGCCGCGCAGGTGCAGCCGCCAGGTGGAGAACGAGTAGCCGAAAGTCTCGCGGACGATGGCGCTGGCGATCAGCGAGGCCACCAGGGCGGCGGCCGCCACGGTGAAGTCGCCGGTCGCCTCCAGCACCAGGAACGACATGGTGAAGGGCCCGCCGACGACCGCGACGCCGAAGGCGCCCAGGCCGACCAGGGCCGCCACGGTCGGGTCGAGGGACGGCAGCCAGGGCACGAACACCGTCAGGGCCGCGAAGATCTGGCCCACCAGCACGCCCAGGAACAGCGAGGCGAAGAACAGGCCGCCCCGGAAGCCGAAGCTCAGCGACACCACGCTGGCCAGGGCCTTCATGGCCAGCAGGATCACCAGCATCTTCAGACCCAGGTCCGCCGTCAGGTTGACGTGCACCGCCCCATGGCCGGCCGACAGGGTCTGGGGCGTGATCATCGCCATGGCCGCCAGGAAGAGGCCCCCGACCATCGGGCGGAAGGTCTTGGGCAGCCTGGTCTTGCCCACCAGCCGCTCGGCCGAGGCCACCAGCCGCATCAGGGCCACGCCCGCGAAGGCGCAGAGCACCCCCAGCAGGGCGTAGAGGCCGTAGTCGAACCAGGACTGCACGGCGGGGGTAGAGGTCTTCAGCAGATAGGGCAGACCGCCCATGCGTCCGGCCACCAGGACCGCGGCCAGGGCGGCGGCGGCCACGGGGGCGAGGTTGGCGACGGTGTAGGCGCCGATGACGATCTCGAAGGCGTAGAAGGCCCCGGTCAGGGGCGCGCCGAAGGCGGCGGCGATGGCCGCGCCCGCGCCCGCCCCGACCAAGGTGCGCATGTCGGCCCGGCGCAGGTTCAGTCGCTGTCCGACGAACGAGGCGATGGCCGCGCCGGCCTGGGCATAGGCGGCCTCCAGCCCCACCGAGGCGCCGACCCCGTTCGACAGCAGGGTCTGGCCGCAGATGAAGGCGCTGTCGCGGACCGACAGATGGCCGCCGTGCAGGGCGTTGGCCTCGACCGGGTCGACGGCGGGCTTGGGCCGGTATTTCAGCCAGGCCCAGGTGGCCGCGCCCAGCACCAGCCCGCCGATCGGGATGGCCAGGGTCCGCCAGGGGGCGATCACGCTCTGGGCGCTGAGGCGCTCGTCCATGTCGATGGCGAACAGGGCCACCTGCAGGCCGTGGGCCAGTTTGGCCTGCAGCACGGCCAGGGCTCCGGCGCCCGCGCCGATCAGGGTGGCCACGGCGATCAGCCAAAGCTCGCTGGACCGGATCCGCCGCCGCAGCCAGCTGAGCCAGCGCACGGAGGTCGAAGTCGGAAGGGAGAGCTGCATGACGCCTGACGGTTCCGCGGGACCGCGCCATCTTACGGGCTGCGCGGGGCGAGGCAACGCCGGGCGGGAAACGCGGAGGCGTGCGAGCTCAGTTCCCGGCGGCGGCCGGGACGGGCGCCTGGGCGGTCAGCACGACGCCGGAGCGCGCGGGCTGCGCCATGCCTTCGGGACCCCGCCAGTCGGCGGCGACGATGAACAGGGTGGTCCCGTCCGGTCCGCCCAGGACGCAGGAGAAGCAGCCGCGATCGGCCTCGACCCGGGCCAGCACCCGTCCGCCTTCGGCCACCCGCACGCAGCAGCGGCCCGGCACGTCGGCGTACCAGAGCGCCCCTTCGGCATCGAGGCAGATCCCGTCCGGATGGCCGTTGACCTCCGCCCAGGTTCGGCGACCGGCGAGTCCGCCGTCGGGCAACACGTCGAACGCCGTCAGGCGGCGCCCGTAGGATTCCGCGACGATCAGGGTCTCGCCGTCGGGCGTGATCGCCATGCCGTTGGGGAACTCCAGGCCGTCGGCGACCTGTCGCGCGCCGCCGTCCGCGGTGACCAGGGCGATGATCCCCGTCGTCACCTGGCCGTGCGGGAAGTCGAAGCCGATATTGTTGACATAGGCCTGGCCCCGGGGGCTGACGACGATCTCGTTCCACGGCTTGTCCGACAGGGGCGAGAGGTCGGCATAGGGTTCCAGCCGGCGATGCGGCGCCATGACCAGCACCCGGCCCCCGCCGCTGACCAGCAGGCGACCATCGGGCAGGGGATCGATGCAGAAGGGCAGGGCGTCGACCGGCAGGACGGTCTCGCGCGCTCCCGCCACGTCCACCGTCACCAGTTCGCGCGCGCCCCAGTCGCAAACCCACAGCCGATCGTTCCACCAACGCGGCGATTCGCCCATCACCAGGCCGGTCAGCAAGGTCTCGGTTTCGAGGACGGGGACGGTCATGCGGGCGCTCCTTGGGATCGTGTCTCAAGGACGCGGCTTGGACCGGCGATGCGACAGGACCCTAGCGGAAATCGACGAACGACGCCTGGTCGTCGACGAACGGGCTTCAGGGGCGGCCAGCCCCCTCGTGCGCCAGCAGCCAGCGCTTGCGCTCCACCCCGCCGCCGTAGCCGGTCAAGGCGCCGTCGGCGGCGATCAGCCGGTGGCAGGGCACGACCACGGCGATCGGGTTGGCGCCGTTGGCCGCCCCGACCGCGCGGACGGCGGCGGGACGGCCCAGGCGCTCGGCCAGGCCCGCGTAGGTCGACGTTTGGCCCGGGGGGATCTCGACCAGCGCGGTCCACATCCGGTGCTGGAACGCCGTGCCGCCGATGGTCCACGGCACCCTCTTCAGCGCCGCCAGCTCGCCGTCGAAATAGGCGGCCAGGCCTTCGCGCACCGCCGACGGGGTCGCGCCGGTCTCCACCGTCTGGCCGCGATGGTGCAGGCGCAGGGCGCGGGCCAGGCGCTGGGGCTGGTCGTGGAACTCCAGCACGCGCAGGCGGCCGTCAGCGTCGGTGACGACGTCGATCTCGCCGATCGGCGTGGGCAGGACCGTGAGCGTCAGGATCTCAGGCCGCACGCTTGACCTTTCGGATCGGCGGCGCGCCTTCGTCCGCCAGCGAGGCCCAAAGGTGCAAGGCGGCGTAGGCCCGCCAGGGGCGCCATGCTTCGGCCTGGGCCAGCAGTTGGTCCGCCGTCGGACGGACGCCGTCGGCGTCGGCCAGGGCGCGCATCAGGGCGACGTCTGCGGCCGGGAAGGCGTCGGGCTCGCGCAACTGGCGCATGGCGATGTACTGGGCCGTCCATTCGCCGATGCCGGGCAGGGCGCGCAGGCGGGCGACCATCTCCGGCAAGCCGGCGTTCGGAGCCAGCAGGTTCGGATCATCCGCCAGCGCTTGGGCCATGGACGACAGGCAGCGGATGCGGGCGCCGGGCATCTTCAGGCCCGACAGGTCGGCGACGGCCAGGCGTTCGGGCGTCGGGAAGGCGTGGGTCAGGCCGGGCTCCGACCAGGGGCTGGCCAGGGGCTCGCCATGGGCGGCTACGATGTCGCCCGCCAGCTTGCGGGCCTGCACCACGGTGATCTGCTGACCCAGGATCGCCCGCACCGCCAGCTCGAACCCGTCCCAGGCGCCGGGCACCCGCAGGCCGGGCCGGGCGGCGACCATCCGGGCCAGGCGCGGGTCGCGCGACAGCACCTCGCCGATGCCGACCGGATCGGCCGACAGGTCGAACACCCCGCGCACCCGGGCCAGGATGCGGGGCAGGGCCGAGGGCTTGGGGAAGCGCACCGCCACGCTCAACCGGTCGCCGCCGATCGGCGTCACGGCGAGGGTCCCCGCCGCCCCGTCGAGGGCGATGGTCCGGCGGTAGGTGTTGTCCGTCACCGCCTCGACGCCGGGGATGGCGCGCATGGCCAGGAAGGCCAGCATGCCGTCCCAGTCATAAGGCGGGCGATAGCGCAGGGTCAGGGAGATGGCCTCGCCGGCGGACGCGGTGGCGGCCTTGCGTCGGCGCAGGGCGGCGGGCGGTCGGTCGTAGAGCTGCTGAAAGGTCTCGTTGAAGCGCCGCACGCTGCCGAAGCCGGCGGCCAGGGCCACCTCGGCCATCGGCAGGTCGGTCTCGTGGATCAGCTGCTTGGCCAGCAGCACCCGCCGGGTCTGGGCCACCCCGACCGGCGTCGCGCCCAGATGCTGCAGAAACAAGCGCCGCAGCTGGCGACCGCCGACGCCCACTCGCTCGGCCAAGGTCTCGACGTCTCCGCCATCAAGGGCCCCCGCCTCGATCAGCGCCAGGGCGCGCGAGACGGTATTGGACGCCCCGTTCCAGGCGCCCAACTGCGGCGAGGTCTCGGGCCGGCAGCGCAGACAGGCGCGATAGCCGGCCTCCTGGGCCGAGGCGGCGGTGGCGTGGAAGGTGACGTTCTCGCGCTTGGGCGTGCGCGCCGGGCACACCGGCCGGCAGTAGATGCCCGTCGTCCTCACGGCCACGAACAGCCGGCCGTCGAAGCGGGCGTCGCGGGTCTGGATGGCGCGGTAGCAGACGTCGGGGTCGAGATCCATGCGCCCGATCATAGCCCCGGAAGGGGCGCCGTCTCGCGGTTTTCGGACGTCGTCATGGCGATCGCCGTACGTTGCTGTCAGCCGGCGGGAATCCACGCGTTGTCGTTGTTGCACGTCGTCATTCGCTTCGAAGTTCAGTCGTGAAGAATTGTCGCCCACTCGACTTTCATTCATTTAGTTGTTTTTGGCAGTAATGATCCTGAATGTAAAACTAGAAGTGCGACAAAGTGCGCGTCAAAAATGGTCCAATACTCGTATCTTAACCGTCGATTAAGGATGAAAATTACGGACCGATCAACCGCGATGATCGCCCAATACGGCTCAAGTTCGGTCTGGGGCCATCATCATGAAGTATCCTGTTCTTTGGGCGACGAGCGCGCTGATCGCCGCTGTCGCCGTTTCCGGTTTTGCCGTCGCCCGCCAGGAGCGTAGCGAGCCCGGTGTCAGCCTGGCGCACGACGTGGTCGCCGCGGCCAGCGCCTTCGAGACCTACACCCGCGGCGCGGGCGCGATCTCGGCGGCGTTCGAGAGCGGCGGCGGCGTCGCCGACGCCCTGGCCAAGGGCGCGGCCTATCAGCCCCAGCAGCTGGACGCGGGCATGATCGCCTACGGCGCCATCGCGGCGCTGCAGGAGCAGGCCTTCATCGACGGCGTGCGCCAGGCGGCCCGCGAGACCTCGCCCGAGGCGCTGATCGAGCGCCTGGAGACCAATCCCGAGAGCGTGGTCGAGATCGAGGGCGTCGGGGCCGCGGCCAGCCGGGCCCAGGCGGCCCTGCTCAAGCGCGGCGCGCCGCTCGGGGTCACGGGCAAGGCGGTCAAGCGGGCGGCCTACGACATCCAGCACCAGGACTGGTCCAAGGGCACGATCGTCGACGCGGCAGGCCGCTTGGCCAAGGTCAAGGCGATCTCGGGCACGTTCTTCATTCCCGGTGACGACGACGCGGGCCGGCTGATCCAGGCGGCGACCGCGCCGCGCGACGGCGACGCCTTCAACGGCGGCGGCGAGGGCGGCGCGGCCTTCACCGCGGTCACCACCCGCGCCGCGGCCCTGGCGGCCCTGGCGGTGCTGGGCGCGGCCGACGACGATCACGTCGACGGCCTGGAGAAGGTTATGCACGAGGAACGCAGCGGCCAGTGCATGAAGATGGCCAAGTTGAACCTCTACCAGTGCCTGGCGGTGGCCGGTCCGCACTACGAGGACGTCTTCTGCCTGGGCCAGCACGCCCTGATCGACACCGCCCAGTGCGTCAACGAAGCAGCGGGCGGCGGCACGCTTCCGACGGCCGCGCCCGCGCCGACGGCGCGTCCCGCTCGCGGCTTCTCGATCCCGGTCGCCGGTCAGGCGGTGGCGGCGATGTCGTCGCCGATCCCGGTCGGGAACTGAGGCGAAACCCGACGCGGGTGGTCGGTCCTCTCGCGTCGGGAGCTGTTTTCGTCGGAAGCGGGATGAGCGGCGCTGAGGCCTGAATACTGCCTTTTTAGAAAGTGTCGACTTCTCGACATAAGGTGATTTACGTATCGAACTAAGGTAAACACCCTAATTTTAAGATTAACGCGCCTGAGGCATGCAGTAAAATAGTCCAATACATGAACCATATCTCTCGCCCCGGGAAAAATATTGGGGAATGCTCGGGGTGAGGGACGTTCAGTAGGGCTGAAGTTCGGCCTGGGGCTATCAAGATGAAACACCCTGTCATTTGGGCGACGACCGCGCTCGTCGCCGTGGTCGCCGTGTCCGGCTTCGCGGTCGCTCGTCAGGAGCGGAGCGAACCGGGAGTCAGCCTGGCCCGCGACGTCGTCGCCGCGGCCAGCGCCTTCGAAACCTACACCCGGGGCGCGGGCGGCATCTCGGCGGCGTTCGCGGACGGCGGCGGCGTATCCGAGGCCCTGGCCACGGGCGCCTCGTACCAGCCCGAACAGCTGGACGCCGGCATGATCGCCTACGGGGCCATCGCGGCCCTGCAGGAGCAGGCCTTCATCGACGGCGTGCGCCGCGCCACGCGCGACACTCCGCCGGAGGTGCTGGCCGCCCGGCTGCAGGACGATCCCGAGGCCGTGCTCGACATCGAGGGCGTCGCCGCCGCCGCCAGCCGGGCCCAGTCGGCCCTGCTCAAGCGCGGAGCCCCCCTGGACGCCACCGGCAAGGCGGTGCGCAAGGCGGCCTACGACATCCAGCGCCAGGACTGGTCGAAGGGGGCGATCGTCGACAGCGCCGGCCGCCTGGCCAAGGTCAAGGCCATCTCCGCCGCCTTCTTCAATCCGGACGACCACGACACCGGCCGGCTGATCCAGGCGGCCACGGCGGCCCGCGAAGAGCGCACCTTCGGCGGCGGGGGCGAGGGCGGTGCGGCGTTCACGCCGGTGACCGTGCGGTCCGCGGCCCTGGCGGCCCTGGCCCTGCTGGGCGCGGCCGACGACGACCATGTCGACGAGCTGGACAACATCATGCGCGAAGAGACCAGCGCCCAGTGCATGAAGATGGCCAAGCTGAACCTCTACCAGTGCCTGGCCGTGGCCGGTCCGCAGTATGAGGACGTCTTCTGCCTGGGGCAGCACGCGCTCAGCGACACCGCCCAGTGCGTCAACGCCGCGGCCGGCGCGCCCCGGGCTCCGGCCTCGCCGGTCCCGACGGCGGTGCCGCGTCGCCTGCCCGGCTTCACCATCCCCGTCGGCGGCCAGGCGGTGGCGGCGGCGAACATTCCGACGGGCGGCGAGTCGACCGCGGTCGACCTGGACCCGGACGGCGGCTGGGGACCCGCCAGCTCGAAATAGCCGCGAGGGTTCAGACCTTCGGCGGGAGGGGACGTCCAGAACTGAAAAAGGCCTCCCGGATCGCTCCGGGAGGCCCTCTCCGTTTCACCGCGTCGGGGGAGGTGCGGCCGGCGGAGGCATGACTAGCGGATGCCCCGTTTAGCGAATCCCAGGTACGTGCAGAGCGGCTTCCTTCTCGGCCTTCTGCTTGAAGACCAGGTCGCCGTACTTGCCGTACTCCATGCGGGCGATCGTGCGCTGGTGCACCTCGTCCGGACCGTCGGCCAGGCGCAGGGTACGGATGCCGGCATAGGCCTTGGCCAGGCCGAAGTCTGTGGTCACGCCGCCGCCGCCGTGGGCCTGGATGGCGTCGTCGATGATCTTCAGGGCCAGGCGCGGGGCCGCGACCTTGATCATGGCGATCTCCAGACGGGCCGACTTGTTGCCGGCCTTGTCCATCATGTCGGCGGCCTTCAGGCACAGCAGGCGGCACATCTCGATGTCGATGCGGGCGTCGGCCACGCGCTCTTCCCACACCGAGTGGTCGGAGATGTACTTGCCGAAGGCTTTGCGGCTCATCAGGCGCTTGCACATCTTCTCCAGCGCCACCTCGGCGGTGCCGATGGTGCGCATGCAGTGGTGGATGCGGCCGGGGCCCAGGCGGCCCTGGGCGATCTCGAAGCCGCGGCCTTCGCCCAGCAGCAGGGCGTCCTGGATCGGCACGCGCACGTCCTTGAGGATGACCTCGGCATGGCCGTGCGGGGCGTCGTCATAGCCGAAGACCGGCAGCATGCGGACGATCTCGATGCCGGGGCTGTCCATCGGCACCAGCACCTGGCTCTGCTGCTGGTGGCGGCTGGCGTTGTCCGGGTCGGTCTTGCCCATGACGATGGCGACCTTGCAGCGCGGGTCGCCCACGCCCGAGCTCCACCACTTGCGGCCGTTGATCACATAGTGGTCGCCGTCGCGCTCGATGCGGGTCTCGATGTTGGTGGCGTCCGAGCTGGCCACCGCCGGCTCGGTCATCAGGAAAGCGCTGCGGATCTCGCCGTTCATCAGCGGGCGCAGCCAGCGCTCCTTCTGCTCCAGCGTGCCGTAGCGCATCAGCACTTCCATATTGCCGGTGTCCGGCGCCGAGCAGTTGAAGACCTCCGAGGCGAAGCCGATCTTGCCCAGCTGCTCGGCGATCAGGCTGTATTCGAGGTTGGTCAGCTGAACGCCCTCGAACTGGAAGGTGTCGTCGACATGCACCTGGCCGCTGTGCGGCGGCATGAAGAAGTTCCAGAGACCGGCCGCCTTGGCCTTGGCCTTCAGCTCCTCGACGACCTGGACCACCTTCCAGCGGTCGGCCCCGATCACGTTCATCTCGGCCTCGTAGACCGGGACGGCCGGGACGATGTGCTCTTCCATGAAGGCGGTGACGCGGTCCAGGAACTGCCGCTGCGTGGGGGAGATGTCGAAATCCATGGCGTTTCCCGATCCCGTCTTTTCTATGTGTCAAACAAGTGTTTGAACGCAAGCTAGCGCCGCTTGCCGTCCAGGGCAAGCTGGGAAAACCGATGGGGTCGGCAAGTCGCCTACAGCACGTAGTTCACCGCGATCACCGGCGTCACCGAGGCGGTGACGTTGCGGCCGGCCGGGATGATGCGGGCGCCCAGGATCACGCCGACGGCGGGGCTGAAATTGTACTCCACCGCCGGGGCCAGGATCAGGGCCTGGCTGACGGGCGAGCGGCGCTCGTAGGCCGCGCCGGCGGCGTCCACGCCGGTCACCGTGGTCGAGGCGTCGCGCTGGTAGGCCAGGTCCAGGGCCGCCACCCATCGGCGGGTGATGCTGTACTCGAAGGCCAGGTCCACGTTGAACGAGTCGCCCGGCCTGGCCTGGCCGTCGAAGCCGGCGGGCGTGCCGTAGATGCTTTGGCCCTCGACGTCCGCGTGGCCAGAGACCGTGTAGGCCACGTTCAGGCGGGTGCGCAGGATGCGGCCGTTGGGCGTCCAGAAATAGGTCTGGGAATTGACTCCCAAGGTGGTGGCGTAGGCCCCGCTGCCGAAGCCGTCGTGCGGGCGGTCGTCCAGCCTGTCGTAGCGGCCGGTCGGCAGGGTCTCCTGCAGCAGCACCGAGATGGTCGGCGTGCGGCGGGCTTCCTTCCACTGGGTCAGGCGGTACTGGCCCTGGACGGTGAAGTCGCCCAGCTGGACGCCCGAGCTGGAGCCGGCGCCGGTCTTCGCATAGCCGAAGCGCGGGATCACCCCGGCCGTGAAGGTGTCGGTGACGCCGTACAGCAGATAGGTCAGCGAGCCGTAGGTGTCGGCGTCCGGGACGTCACGCCGGTGGCCGTCGCCGTCGATCGCGCCGTAGGGCTTGGCGTCATAGAGATACGGCTCGATGAGGGCGTGGCCCTTGGGCAGGGGCGAGGCGCCCGAGGCCAGGATCGGACCGGTCCACCAGGCGTCGCTGACGGCCTGGCGAGCGTCGCTGGCGAAGGCGGGAGCGGCAGCCAGGGCGGCCAGTAGCGTTCCCGCGAGCGCGGCTCGGCGTGGGGCGGCGATCATCGGTTTCTCCCTCTTGCGTCGCGGTCCGTGGCGGCCGCGCGTCGTCGTTAGGCGCTCGTACTCGCGAACGCCGCCCGGAACTTGCGACCTTGTGGTGTCAGGACATGTCAGCAGCGCGCAAAGATCGAACTGGCGCGGGAAGGCGCCCGTCCATGCTTGCGCAACGGCGCCGGTCAAGGTCATGTTGCCGCCCATGAACATCCAGATTCACCCCCTCGAAGGCCGCTACGTCCGGCTCGAACCCATCACCGCCGAACTGCGCGCCGAGCTGAAGGGCGCGATCGACTGCGACCCCCAGAGCTGGGAGATCATGTCGACCAACGGCTGCGGCGAAGGCTTCGCCGACTGGTGGGGCGCGCTGAAGGGCGAGACCGAGCGCGGCGAGCGCATCGGCTACGCCATCCGCCGCTTAAGCGACGGCAAGGTGGTGGGCACGTCCAGCTATCTGAACATCCGCAAGCTGCACCGGGGCCTGGAGGTCGGCTCGACCTTCCTGCATCCCGACGCCCGCTCGGGTCCGGTCAATCCGGAGTCCAAGCGCCTGCTGCTGGGCCATGCCTTCGACTCCGGCGCGATCCGGGTGGAGTTCATGGTCGACGTCCGCAATTCCCGCAGCCAGGCCGCCGTCGAGAAGCTGGGCGCCGACCGCGAGGGCGTGCTGCGGAACCACAAGATCACCTGGACCGGCCACGTGCGCGACACCGCCGTGTTCTCGATCACCGAAGCCGACTGGCCGGGCGTGAAGCAGCGGCTGGATTTCCGGCTGCAGGAAGATTTCGTCTAGGGGCGGCGGTCGAAGCGTTCACACGCTTCAAAACAGCCGTCATCCCGGGCCTGTGCCCGGGACCCCTCTGTCCGCCGCAGGTGCGGAGGTGTGGCGCGCCGGCGCGCCAATGCACTTCACATGCGAACTGAACCAGGGGGCCCGGGCACAAGGCCCGGGATGACAGACGTTGGGGAGCGGCGAGGTTCTTTAAGCTCACAATCCCGACGGCCAAGTATCGTCCTCTCCGGCGCGCCCCGACGCCGTCGTCGTCGGGGTGACCGCGCGGGTCTGGTCGAACCAGACATAGGCGTCGAACTGGCCGGGCATGCGGCATTCGGCGTAGTGGCTCCAGCGTTCGGTGTCGGGCCGGTAGATCACGCCGATGAACCGCTGCAGCCGTGGCTCCAGCAGACGTTCGCGCAGCACCGGTGAAATCTCGCCCTCGCGCAGGTCCAGCAGGAAGCGCCCAACCCGGCTGTCGTGGGCTAGGCGCTCGTAGCTGTCGGGGCGCGAGGGATTGACCGTCTTGACCTCCATCGGCCCGTCCCAGTCCGTGGCGCAGGCCACGGTCCCGCCGTGCGTGCCCAGGCCGATCAGCGCCGCCTGGTCGCCGAACCGCCGACGGCACAGCTGGCCGATGTTCAGCTCGTCGCGACTCCAGCCCATGTCGGTCTGGCTTGCGTCGCCGATGTGGGAGTTGTGGGCCCAGACCACGGCCTTGGCGTCGGGCCCCTTGGTGCCGAGCACCGCTTCCAGGGTCTCGAACATGTGGGTGTCGCGCAGGTTCCAGCTGTAGGCCGAGCCATGGTACATGGCCCGGTAATAGGCCTCGGCGTTCTGCACCAGGCGGGCGTTGGCGGCCGCGTCCAGGAAGTCGTCGCCGTCTTGAGACGCATAGTCCAGCCGGCGCGCCAGCAGGTCGCGCAGGGTCTCGACCACGGCCGTTTCGCAGCGGCTGTAGCCCTCGCTCAGCGCCGCGCGGCCGTAGGCCTGAGGCGCGGCGGCCCACGGGGTCAGGCAGCCATAGCGCTCGCGGGCGACGGCGGCCGCCTCGGGGTCCACGCCGTCCAGATAGTCCAGCACCGCCCGCAGCGAGGCCGACAGATTGTAGAGGTCCAGACCGTAGATCCCGGCCCGCGCCTCCATCGGCCGCTCGGCGTTCCACGCGGTCAGCCAGCCGACGAAGGCCTCGACCTCGACATTGCGCCACATCCAGGTCGGAAAGCGCTGGAAGGCCGGTTCGGGATCGGCCGAGGCCGGGCGGGCGCGGACCTTGCGGTCCAGGCAGGCGGCGTCGGGCCAGTCGGCCTCCAGGGCCACGATCGAGAAGCCGTGCCGCTCGATCAGCCGGCGGGTGATCGCCGCGCGGGCGCGGTAGAAGTCCGACGTCCCGTGGCTGGCCTCGCCCAGCAGGACTACCCGCTTGTCGGCGAAGCGGTCAAAGACCTCGGCGAAGGCCGGATCGTCCGGGTCGGGCAGGGGCAAGGCCGCGCGGGCGATCAGGTCGGGCGTCGAGGCCGGCCGAGTGGCGCGGAAGCTGCGGCCCTCGTTGGGACGCCGGTCGGACGCCGTCTCGGCCCAGCCTTGCTCGCCCACCAGCGGCACGAACAGGACCTCGCCCAGGTCGTCCTCCTCGTAGTGGTTGGCGCCGGTGCGGGTGACCTTGATCAGCCGCTGGCGGTCGTGGCGCTCGCCCACCGGCATGACCAGGCGGCCGCCCAGGTCCAGCTGGTCCTTCAGCGCCTGGGTCACGGCCGGTCCGGCGGCGGCCACCAGGATGGCGTCGTAGGGGGCGGCGTCCAACCAGCCGTGGGGCCCGTCGGCCAGATGGATCTCGACATTGGCCAGGCGCAGGCTGGCCAGGCGCGAGCGGGCGGACTCGACCAGCTCCGCATGCCGCTCCAGCGTGTGGACACGCGCGGCTAGCCGGGCCAGCACGGCCGCCGCGTAGCCCGAGCCGGTCCCGACCTCCAGCACTCTGTCGCCGGGCTGGATTTGCGCCGCCTCCGCCATCAGGGCCACGACATAGGGCTGGGAGATGGTCTGGCCGGCGGCGATGGGCAGGGGCTGGTCGTCGTAGGCGAACTCCCGCAGGTTCTCGGGCACGAACAGTTCGCGTGGGATCTCCCGCAGCGTGTCCAGCACCCGGGCGTCGCGCACCCCGCGCCGGGCCACCTGGCGTTCGACCATGCGTTCGCGGGCGTCGAGAAGGTCGATCATCGGCCCACCTCCCGTGCTTCATAGGGTTAAACCGTCGGCGCGGGGGCCCCGTTCCGGACGATGTCCATGAAAATTCTAGGTAAACTGGACATTGAGCGGCGCCGTATCCGCGATCAATTGTCACGGCCTTGCGAAGAACGCTGATCTTTGAGGTAAAGATGGCGTTAGCTATCTTCGCGTAAAGATTTCGCCAAGCTTTCGCGTGTAATTTCCGGCTCCATGACGGCTATTGCGTGCTTGAGAATTCTGGTCTCCGGGACCGCTGGGGCGGGTCGGGACATCCCGGTCTCCCAGGTGGAAGCCGCAGCGGACCTGTACCTCAAGCACCGCTGGAAGGCTCCGCGCCGGTACGGCGCCGTCGCGCCCCTGGCCTTCGTGCTGGCCGACACCAAGGCCGACGCCTTGGATCCGGTCGAGATGCAGACCCTGGCCGTCGAGCTGGAGGCCGGCCTATTCCCGGACCGAGAAGTCGGCCAGGTCTGCCTGCTGACCTTCGAGGGCGACGAGCAGTCCGTGCTGCAGTTCGCCAGCCTGTCGCAAGCGTCGCTGGCCAGCCTGATCGCCGGGCGCGGCTACGCCGGTCCGGCCGGCCACGTCCAGGTGATCACCGCCGCCGAAATCCGCGCCGTACCCAGCGCGCCCAGCGAGGCCGTGGTCGAGGAGACCTTGCAGGCCGCCCTGAGCGAGACCGCGCCGGCCCCGGCCGAGACCGCCAAGGCCGCCGTCGCCCAGCAGGCCGAAGCCGTCGCCAAGGCCGCTCCTGCCGCCGAAGCCGCGCCCGCCGCCGACAAGGCTCCGGCCGCCCAAGCCGCCGCCCCCGCCGCTGCGTCCAAGCCGGCGGCGGTGAAGCCGGCCCCGGTTCCGGAGAAGCCCAAGCCGCCGCCTCCGCCCGCCACCGGCTGGTGGGGCCTGTACCATCCGCCGTCGGAGTCGTTCGTCGGGGCCGTCATCGGCCTGCGCGCCGACCTGACCAGTCCGCGCCCCACCGACGACGCCCCGCTGCTGACCCGCGACCTGACCTGCCTGAACGACGCCCAGGCCGCATTCGCCAAAGCGGGCGACGCCGGCATGCTGTTCGTGCCGTTCAGCTTCTGGAACCTGACCAGCCCGGCCTCGCAGGAGGCGTACAAGCGCCGCTTGTCGCGCTACCCGCTGGCCATGCAGGGCCGGCTCGGCGCGACGATCTACGACACCCCGCGCGAACCCTCGCTGGGCACGCTGGGCCAGATGCGGACGTTCCTGCAGCCGCACTTCGCCTTCATCGACCTGAACATCACCGAGCCGAACTTCCCAGTCGCGACCCTGCCGGGCGACCTGGCCACCAGCATCACCCTGACCCTGCCCGAGGACGACCTGCGCATCCGTATCGAGGCGATCGCCAAGTTCGCCTCGACCCAGAGCGCCTACCGCGCCAAGGGCGTGCGCCAGGGCGTCACCGGCCTGCGCGACGCCCGCGAACTGGAAGCCTGCCGCGCCGCCGGCCTGCGCTTCGTGTCCGGCCCCGCGATCACCGACCTGATGGCCAGCCCGATCGGCGCCGCCCCGGCCCCGGCCCTGCCGCTGAAAGTCGCCTAGCCGAGAGCGCTCGCCGCGACAGCGGGTCGCGGGGGCAACCTCGCGCCACGATCCAGTTCGGTAACTTTGTCCGCGCAGGCTGGCCGCATGACAGCGATCGCGTGCTTGAAAGTCTTCGTGGGCGACGAACTGCGGTTCGCCGACAACGACGCCATGGCCGGCCTGGTCGGCAAGGTGGCCGGGGCCTATCTGGAGACCACCTGGCTGTGGCCGCGCCGCTACGGGCTGGTGGCGCCGTTCTCGTTCGTCCTGGCCGATCCGCGCGCCAGCCAGCTGGACGCCCGTGAACTCCAAGCCTTGTCGCGCGACCTGCAGTACAAGCTGTTCGGCGACAAGGGCGAGGGCGACATCGTCCTTTTGATGTTCGAAGGCGACCAGACCGACGTCATGCGCTTCGCCGGCCTGCACGCCGCCGAGCTGAAGGCCCTGCTGGACGGCGAGGACGATGGCTCGATCCTGGGGCGCGTCTGCCGGATCACCCCGAACGAGGTCAGCTCGGTCGTACCCCAGGGCGGGCCCGTGGCCGGCGTCCCGCCGATGGAGGCGCTGGCCGCCCTGGACCCGCTGGTCGAGGACTCCGGTCCGCCCGACCGGGTCGGCTATCGCGGCGTCTATCACGGGCCGCGTCAGGTGTTCATCGGCAGCGTCGCGGTCTGGCGGCCGGCGCGGACGACCTCGATCTTCGGCCTGAAGCCGGCGCCGCTCGAGGCCGACCGGCCCGAAGACGACATCCCGACCCTGGCCGCCGCGGCCGAGGCCCTGGCCGCCGTGCCGGTGGGGGTGATGTTCTTCCCGATCAGCTTCTCAACGATCATCAAGGCGGGCGGGCGCTCCGAGCTGCTGCCGCATCTGGAGGCCCTGCCGGCCGGGTCGCGCGTGCGATTGGCCGCGGCCGTCTACGACACCCCTCGCGCCCCGTCGTTCTCGGCCCTGTCCCTGGTCAGACGCGTGCTCGACCCGTTCTTCGGGCGTCTGGACCTGCGGGTCGCCGATCCGGCCTTCCAGATCGAGGACTTGCCGCCGAACCTGGCCAGCAGCGTCACCCTGGTTCTGCCTCAGGCCGATGAGCCCACCCGCCTGGCGGCGGTCAACCGCTTCCTGCGCGACGCGCCGATCTATCGCCGCAAGCAGGTCTGGCAGGGCGTCACCGACGTGCGCACCCGCCGCGAGCTGAACCACTGCATCGAGCAGCAGGCCCCGTTCTTGAGCGGCGAGGCGGTCACCGACCTGCTTGAGACGCCCGTCGGCGCGACGCACCTGCCGTGGCTGAACCTGCCGATGCACGACTGGTCGACCGCGCCCGAGCTGGCGCTCGTCTCGTCGGTCGCCTGAGGCGGTCATTCTTTCGCCGCGAGGCGGCGTCAAGCTTCGCCCTTGAGGTTGGCGGGCAATCTCATGAGGCCTCGGACGTGCGGGGCGCGGTTCGTGGGATGGCGTTCACGATGACGTCTCGGCGTTTGAGCCGACGCCAGGCCGGTCGGATCGTGGCGGCGTCGGTGCTGCTGGCGGCGTCGTGGTCCACCGACGCCGCCGCCGAAAGCCTGAAGGAGCGGCTGGAGACCCGGATGGGTCTGCGCGCCGCCAGACCCGCCGCTTCGCCCAGCACCCGCTTCCAGGCCGAGGGCGGCGAGGTCTTCGTGCTGGACCGCACCCAGCCCAGGGCCTTGCTGAAGTTCCAGAACCGCGACGAGGTCTGGCTGCTGGACGCCCATGCCGCCCCGCGCGGCGACACGGTGTTCAAGAACGACGTCGGCGAGACCGTGGTCCGGGCCAGCAAGCTGGGCGGCCTGACCCTGTTCACGCGGACGGCGCCCAACGGCCAGGCCGTGACCCAGATCGGATCCGCCGAGCCGCTGGGCGCGGCGCGGCAGCTGTCGCCCACCGGCCTGCTCCGCGCCCTGGTCATCTCCGGCCACCGCGCCACCCGGGCCGCCCAGCATCCGCTGACCGTGAACCTGCTCGACACCGCCACGGTCGAGACCTCGGGTCGGATCGCCGACGCGGGCGTCGTGGTCGCCGAGGCCTTCGAGAACCTGGACCGAGCGGGCCGCCGCGACCTGCTGGTCCGCTGGCGGCGGGTCTATCTGGCCCTGGGCGACAAGCCCGAGGTGAGGACCGAGGGCGACGTATTGGTCGTCGTGCTGAACCCGCAGAAGGGCGTGGCCGGCCGGCCCTCGTCGGCGAGGATCGAGCGGACGCTCAGGCGCGGCCGCTAGGCAGGGTGGAGGCAATCCGCGTCCGGCGCGTTTGAGCACTGGATTTGCGGCGCGATGCCGATCACCTTGGCCGACACTTCGGATTCTGAGGGCGGGGCGTGACGATGATCGGCGTGAAGCGACTGGCGGGCGTGGCCCTGGCCGCATTGGTGATGGCCGCGAGCACGGCCCATGCCCAGCCCGCCGCCCAAACGCCCGAAGCCCGCACCGCCGCCCGCTTCGAGGCCGCCGCCAAGGACCGCGCCCAGCTGCGGCTGTTCCTGCGCGGCATGCCCAAGGGCGGCGACCTGCACAACCACCTGTCCGGCGCGGCCTATGCCGAGGACTTCCTGGCCTGGGCCGGCGAGAGCGACCTCTGCGTGACCAAGGACGGCCTGCCGTCCATCGTCCCCGGCCCCTGCGACGCGCCGGGCAAGGTTCCGGCCAGGGGCTTGGCCAGGGCCGACACCGCGCTCTATAACCGGGCGATCAACGCGCTGTCGATGCGCAACTACAATCCCGGCGCCGACGGGGCCATGGCCTCGGGCCACGACCAGTTCTTCGCCACCTTCGGCCGGTTCGGCGCCGGAGGCGACGGCAAGCTGGGCCCCATGCTGGCGGTGGCCCGCGAATACGCCGCCGGCGACACCGTCGACTATGTCGAGACCTCGGTGAACCCCACGGCGATGGGCGAGCTGGCCTGGTCGTTCAAGGACACGCCCTGGACCGACGACTTCGCCGGCGCCCTGGCGGCGATCAAGCCCCGGCTGCCCGCCATGGTCGCCCAGGCCCGCCAGGAGTTCGACGCCGCCGAGGCCGACGCCGACCGGCGGCAGGGCTGCCTGGCCCAGAAGCCGCGCACCGGCCCCTGCGCGGTGGTGCTGGGCTATCAGGGCTTCGCGGTGCGCATACTGCCGCCGTCGGTGGTCTTCGCCCAGCTGGCCTCGGCCTTCGCCCTGGCGCAGGGCGATCCGCGTTTCGTCGGCGTCAACATCGTCGCGCCCGAGGACCATCCGGTCTCTCTGGCCGACTACCGCCTGCACATGAGGATGCTCCAGTACCTGCACGCCCAGTATCCGGACGTGAAGCTGTCGCTGCACGCGGGCGAGCTGACCCTGGGCCTGGTCACCCCGCGCGAGCTGCGCTTCCACGTCCGCGAGGCGGTCGAGACAGCCGGCGCGGCCCGCATCGGCCACGGCGTCGACATCGCCTACGAGGACGGCGCGCGGGACCTGCTGGCCCGCATGGCCCGCGACAAGGTCGCCGTCGAGATCAACCTGACCAGCAACGACGTCATCCTGGGCGTCAAGGGCGCCGACCACCCGCTGGCCCTCTACCGCAAGGCCGGCGTGCCGTTCGTGCTGTCCACCGACGACGAGGGCGTCTCGCGCATCGACCTGACCAACGAGTACCTGCGCGCCGTCACCGAGCAGGGCCTGACCTACGCCGACCTCAAGGCCGCCGCCCGGGCCAGCCTGGAATACAGCTTCCTGCCCGGCGCCAGCCTGTGGGCCTCGCCGCGCACGCCGGTCGCCGCCTGCGCCAAGCCCGGCCCGGCCTGCGACGCCTTCCTGGCCATGAGCCGCAAGGCCACGGCCCAGTGGCGGCTGGAGCGGGAGTTCGCGGCGTTCGAGGCGGAAGCGAAGTGAAATGGCGCCCGTCCCTCCCCCTCGTGGGGAGGGTGGCCCTGGCGGAGCCAGGGTCGGGTG
>JAGIBE010000264.1 GCA_017744495.1 Caulobacter sp.
GGTCCCGACCACGCCCAGGTCCGGCGTACTGGCGAACAGCACCGCCCCGCCCTTGTCGACGATCAGGCCGCGCGGATCCTCGAGCAGCCGGATGTCATTCTCTTCCAGGACGAACATCCGCGAGATCCATTCGGCGTTGATGTCGTGGAAGGCCTGGGCCAGGTCGTCGGCGTAGTCGAGCACGGTCATGTCCGGCGCCGTGACGCGGTCCACCAGCGAGCGGCGATCCAGTTCGACTTCGATCATCGCGATCTCCTTCAGAAGGGCGGCGTGACGGCCGCCGCATAGCGAGGCGGCGGCCGCCTCGACCTTGGGCCACAGGTCGCGTTCCAGCCGGTCCATCAGGGCCACGCCGTCGGGACTCAGCGACAGCAGCTTCTGGCGCTGGTCGCGGCTCTCGCGACTGGCCTCGATCAGCCCCTGCTCGATCAGGGCCTGGATCGCGCGGGTGGCCGTCGGCTGGCTGATCCGCAGGTGCTGGGCGACCCCACCGACGGTTTGCGGGCCCTGCCGGCGCAGGACGGCCAGGAACTGCTGCTGGGCCGGCTGGATCGGCAGGTCCATGGCCTGGAGCGTGGCGGCCGCGTCGGTCTGCAACCGGTCGGCCAGCCGTTTCAGACGGCTGCCGAGGAAGGTCACGCCCAGGTCGGCGAGGGTGTCAGGGGTCATGACGGGCCTTTCGCGACAAGAAACATGTGAAGCTATATACATAGCTATATATTGGCTTTGGCAAGCCGAAAACGCCCGTCGTGAGGATCGCAATATAGGAACCCATGCTCACTGGCCGGTGTTTCAGCCTGCTCCAACAGGCCAGACGCCTCATGACCTCGCTTCGCCGCCGCATCCGCTCGATCGCCTTGTTCGAACAGCTGGGGCCGGGCCTAGTCACCGGCGCGGCCGACGACGATCCGTCCGGCATCGCCACCTATTCCCAGACCGGCGCGCGGTTCGGCTATGGCCTGCTGTGGACCCTGTTGCTGACCTACCCGCTGATGTGCGCCATCCAGCTGGTCAGCGGCCAGATCGGACGGGTCACAGGCTTTGGGCTGGCGCGGAACATGGGCCAGGTCATCCCCAAGGCGGTGGTGACGGGACTGGTAATCCTGCTGTTCGTGGCCAATACGATCAATATCGGCGCCGACTTGGCGGCCATGGGCGCGGCGGCCCAGTTGCTGGCCGGCGGTGGGGCGCATCTGTTCACGGTCGGCTTCGCCCTGGTGTCGCTGCTGCTGCAGATGTTCATTCCGTACAAGCGCTATGTCCGCATCCTCAAATGGCTGACCCTGGTGCTGTTCGCCTATGTGGCCGTGGTGCTGGTGGTGAAGCTGGATTGGGGCGACGTCGCGCGCGGGCTGGTGCTGCCCGACCCGAAAGTGCTGAGGTCCAAGGAAGCGATCACCACGATCGTCGCGGTGTTCGGCACCACGATCAGCCCCTACCTCTTCTTCTGGCAGGCCGCCCAGGAGGTGGAGGAGGTTGAGCACAACGACCAGGCTCGGCCCTTGACCGAAGCTCCGCAGCAGGCAAGGCCCGAGATACACCGTATACGGACGGATACCTTCGTCGGTATGGCCGTCTCCAACCTCATCGCTCTGGCCATCATGATCGCCACGGCGGCCACCCTGCACGCCACGGGCAAGACCGAGATCGCCACCGCCGCCGACGCCGCCAAGGCCCTGGAGCCGGCGGCGGGTCAGTTCGCCTTTCTGCTGTTCACCCTGGGCATCGTCGGCACGGGCCTACTGTCGATCCCGGTCCTGGCCGGCTCGGCCGCCTATGCCGTGGGCGAGACCCGGGGCTGGACCTGCGGCCTGGACAACAAGCCGTGGGAGGCGGTCGGCTTCTACGCGGTGATCGGCGGGGCCACTCTGCTGGGCGTGGGCATCGACCTTCTCAAGATCGACCCGATCCAGGCCCTGTTCTGGAGCGCGGTGATCAATGGGGTGATCGCCGTGCCGATGATGGTGGTGATGATGCTGGTCGCCTCGCGCCGCGACCAGATGGGCCGGTTCGTCGCCGGACCCGTTCTGAAGACCTTCGGCTGGCTGGCCACGGCGGTGATGGGGGCGGCGGTCTTGGCGATGCTCGTGACCATGATCTAACCGATCGCGTTCATCGAACCGTGTCTTGAACGCAACAAGGTCAACGCCAAGTGGCGCTCGGCGTCGCGAGCGCCTTGTCCGCATCGCGAGATTCGTGAGATCAGCGCCATCCGTCCAGCACCCAACTCAGGAAGCCGCCCCCGCATGATGTCGAACGCCCAGCCATACAAACCACCGATCCCGGTGCGATGGCGCGCGTCGTGCGAGCCGCGCCCGCTTCGTCCGCAAGACCAACACCGCTAGCGACGGCCGCCCCGGCTGTCGCCGGGAGCTATCGATGACCACCCTCGTTCTGGCCAAGGCGACCGAGCTCGCCTCGCCCCTGCTGCGCCTGATCGCGCCGCCCTACGCCGACGTGCTGGCCGCCCTGTGGCCCGCGCCGCATACGCCCTTCGTCACCGCACCGACGGCGCGACGGCATCTGGTGTGCCTGATGCTGGCCCGGGAGGCCGATCGGCGCGCGCCGCTCGACGTGTCTGTGCTGCTCGGGGCTCCGCTGCGGAGGGCCGTGCGGCTGGTCGTCGACCCGGCTCCCGACGGCCTTGCCCGCGCCCTGGAACACCTGGGCGAGATCGCCTGGGCGCCGGAGGACTACCGCGCCCTGGTCGCTCTGCTGGGCGACCCCAAGCCGGCCAAGATTCTGCGCCACGCCGCCCTGATCGAGCCCGCCCAGGTCCGCACGCTGTGCGCTCTGCCCAAGCCCCTGCGCGACGCCGGCGGAGCGGCGGCCCGCGTCACCGCCTCCCAGGCCAAGCTGCTGTCCGAGGCTCACGAACTGCTGGCGCGACGGCTCCCAGGCGAGGTGCTGGCTCAGCGGATGGCGGTCTGGACCCGGGCGTCCAGCGCCAAGGCGCTGTTCAACCTCGTGGCCGACGACTTCCGGCGCGAATTGCCGCCTCCGCCTCATCCTGGGACGGAGCGTCTGAAGCCGCTGGAGACCGCCGCCGCGATCCGCGACGCCGCCCGCCGCTACCGCAACTGCTTGGCCAATTATGTGGACTATGCGATCGACCACCAGAGCGCGGTCTACGAGTGGCTGCCGGCCCCCGGCGCGGTCGTCGAGCTGACGCCCGACAGCTATTTCGGCTGGCGGCTGGATCAGGCGAGGCTGGAGAACAACAAGTCGGTGGACGACGCCACCCGCGCGGCCATCGTCGCGGAACTGCGCGGCATGGGCATACACGTCGGCCGCAGCGCCTGGCAGATCCGCCGGGCCCTGGACCGCGCGGCCTCGCCGACGTTCGAGCTGGAGTCCGTCGACGCGGCGATCGCGGACTACTTCAAAGATGACTGACGATCAGAGCCGCTCATCCCGGCGAGCGCCGGAATGAGCGGTGCTGGTCCGTCCGTCTTTTAGTGACGCCACGAACGCCCGCGTGGACTGCGCCGTGCTCAGCAATGAGAGCAGTTCCGAAGCCCTCTCGCGAAAGGTGTCGATCCACCTCTGGCGATTGGCGGAGATGACGTTGGCCCGGAATTGCCGGCGGGCGACGGCCAAGGTCACGAACGGCTCTGGGAGGCATGGCGGGTCCTCTTTCCTCCTTGACGCCGCCAGGTCAGTGAGCGCCGCTGGTGTCGATCGGCCCCTGGGGCTTGGGCGCGATCCAGATGAGCGTGGCCGCCACGCCGAAGCAGACAGCGATCACCGCGAACATGTTGAGCGTGGCCAGCATGACGCTCTGGCCTTCGACCAGATAGCTCAGCATTTCGGTCGCCCCGGCGGCCGGAGCACCCTGCCCGACGGCCGCGTCCACCAGCTCGCGACCGTGATGCACCACGCCGGCGAGTTCGGTCTGGTTCTGGCGGGCGGCGTTTTGCCAGCCGGTCTGGATCAGCGACGTGGCGAAGGCTCCCGCCAGGGTGCGCATGAAGTTCGACAGGCCCGCGGCGTTGGCCTGTTCGTCATGTCCGACGCTCGCCATCGCAAGGCCGGTGACAGGCACGAAGAACATCACCATGAACGGCCCGGTGAGCAGGGTGGGCCAGGCCATCTGCGCGAAGGTGACGTCGGGCGTGAAGCTCATCCGCCACACCGAGATCAGGCCTAGGCCGAGAATGCCGACCGAGACGACCAGGCGGGCGTCGATCTTCTCCACGGCCTTACCGACCAACGGGGCCGAGGCCACCGCCAGTATGCCCATGATGCCGGTGGCGTATCCCGCCCAGGTGGCGGTGTAGCCCATGTTGGACTGCAGCCAGAGCGGCAGCAGGACGATGCTGGCAAAGAAGGCGCCGAACCCGACGGCATAGGTCGTGGCCGCGGCGGCGAAGCCTCGATAGCGGAAGATCTTGAGGTTCACGATCGGGTTCTCTTCCGTCAGCTCCCAGATCAGGAAGGCCACAAAGCCGATGGCGGCGATGGCGGCCAGCCAGCAGATCTCCGGGGAATTGAACCAGTCCTGGTTACGTCCCTCGTCCAGCATGATCTGCAGCGCGCCGACCCACAACACCAGCAGCGCCAGGCCCACCTTGTCGATGAACGAAGGCTTGGTCGGGTCGGGTTGGCCGCGCAGCAGGAGCAGGAGCACCAGGCCGCCGGCCGCAGCCACCGGCACCTTGATGAAGAAGATCCAGGACCAGCCGACGGAGTCGCAGATGATGCCGCCCAGGATCGGTCCGGCGACCGGGCCCACCAGCGTGGTCATCGCCCAGATCACCGTCGCCAGCGTCGCCTTCTCCTTGGGGAAGATTCGCAGCAGCAGCATCTGCGAGAGCGGCATGATGGGACCGCCCACGAGGCCCAGCAGGACCCGCATGCCCAGAAGCATGCCCAGCGAGCTGGAGAGGCCGCAGAGCAGGGAGATCGCCGCGAAGCCGATGTAGCAGGTGATGAACACCCGCTGCGCCCCGAACTTGCCGGCCAGCCAGCCCGTCAGCGGCACGGTGATGGCTTCGGCCACGGCGTAGGAGGTGATCACCCAGGTGCCCTGGCTGGACGAGACGCCCAGATTGCCGGCGATGGTCGGCACCGAGACGTTGGCGATGGTGGTGTCGAGCACCACCAGGAAATTGCCGAGGCCGATCAGGATGGCGGCCGCGTAGAGCGGAAGGCCCGTTAGCGGCTGGGCCTCGGCGCGGTGAGTGGTGACGGTGGACATGGCGCTTGGATCCGGCGGTTTAGCGGGCGAGGTCGATGTCGGCGGTCATCGACAATCCGACCTTCAGCGGGTGGGCGGCCAGGTCGCGAGGGTCGAGCGCGATCCGGACCGGCAGCCGCTGGACGACCTTGATCCAATTGCCCGTGGCGTTCTGGGCCGGCACGATCGCGGTCGCCGCGCCGGTGCCGCCGGAAAAGCCGACGACACGACCGCGATAGGCGATTTTTTCGCCGTACAGATCGCTGGTCAGCTCGACGCTCTGGCCCACGCGCACCTTCTTGAGCTGCACCTCCTTGAAGTTGGCGGTGACATAGGCCTGCTGAACCGGAACGACGGTCATCATCAGCGCGCCCGGCTGCACCATCTGGCCCACCTGCGCGGTGCGCTTGGTGACGATCCCGTCGACGGGCGCGCGAACCACCGTCCGCGAGAGCGCCACCCGCGCCTGTTCGACCCGGAAGCGGGCGGCCGCGACCTCCGGATTCTGTATCACGGGGACACCCTTGATCAGCGCGTCGTTCGTCGCCTGGGCGCCCTCGGCCGCCCGCAGATTGGCTTCGGCCTGGCCATAGGCGGCCTTGGCGGCCTCGAGGTTGGTCTTCACCAGGGTCATCTCCTCGCCGGAGACGGCGCCGGTGCCCGCCAGCGGTCGCCGGCGCTCGAACTCGACCTGGGCTCGTTCGAGCTCGGCCTTGGCGCGGATCAGATCGGCGCGTCGGGCCCAGACCTGGCCCCCCAGCGAACCGCTGTTGGCCTCAAGGCTGCGGACCTTGCGTTGGACCTGATCCAGGGCGGCCAGCGCCTGGTCGAGTTCAAGGCGGCGGTCGGCCTCATCGAGAACCACCAGTACGTCGCCCTTCTTCACCGCCTGGGTGTCGACCACCCGCACCTCGGCTACCGGTCCGTTGGTCAGGGCCGTGACCTGGGCGGTCTCGGCGTCGACATAGGCGTTGTCGGTGACGGCGTGGCGCGATGCGACCGTGGCCTGGTAGGCGCTGAAGCCGGCCGCCGCCAGGGCGACCGCGCCGCCCAGCAGCAGAAAACCCATTTTTCGCTTTGCGCTCGCGGGGGAGATCGGCCCCTTGGACGGTGCGTCGACGACCAGTTCGTCGGTGGGAACATGCTTGTTCATCGTTGTGGAGTCCTTGGTGTTGGGGAAGGTGTTGAAAGTCAGGCGCGGAAGCCGCCGCCCAGGGCGCGGACGAGGGCGACGTCGAGGGTGAAGGCGCGGGTCTCGAGATCGGCCACGGTCCGGCGATCGGCGATCAGGCCGTCCTCGGCGACGAGGACATCGAGATAGGTCCCGAGCCCGCGGCCGTAGCGGTCGCGGGAGAGATCGTAGGCGGCCTGGGAGGCGGCGGCCGCTTCGCGGCTCTTGGCCAGGCGGGCGTCCAGCGCCCGGCTGCTGACCGCCGCGTCAGCGACGTCACGCAGCGCCTGGACGAGCGTGGCGTCATAGGCCGCCACGGCCGTGTCGTAGTCGGCCCGCGCGCCGCGATAGGCGCCCTCCAGCCGTCCGCCGCTGAAGATCGGCAGGCTGACCGCGGGCCCGACGGCGCCGAGGGTCGATCCCGACTTGGCCAGCATGTCCAGGCCCAGCGACTGCACGCCGACGAAGCCGACGAGGTTCACGTTCGGATAGAAATCGGCCTTGGCGGCCTTGATGCGGTGGCCCGCGGCCTCGGCGGCCAGACGCGCGGCCACCACATCGGGCCGGCGGCCGACCAGATCCGCCGCCAGGTTTTGGGGAAGGCCCAGGGCGCGGATTGCCCGGGGTGATGGCCTGCCAATGGCGAGTCCGCGGTCAGGCCCCTGGCCCAGCAGCGCGGCCAAGCCGTTGCGGGTCAAGCCGATGGCTTCGTCGATCCTGGCGAGCTCGGCCTCGACCCCGGCGCGGCCGGCATGCGCCCGCTCCAGAGCCGCCCGGGTCTCCAAACCTTGCGCGGCGCGTTGAGCGATCAGCCGCTCGCCCTCCCGCCGGATCCGCAAGGCGCCCTCGGCGGCGTCGCGATCGGCGTAAAGCTGGGTCAGGTCGGCATAGGCGCCGGCGACGCCCGTGGAAAGCCGCAGCCGCGCCAACGCGGCGTCGGCGCGGGCGGCCTCGACCTCGGACGTGGCCGCGGCCAGCAAGGCCCGGTTCTTGCCGAACAGGTCCAGTTGCCAGGACAGGTCCAGGCCCGCGCGGCCGACTTCGCGCCAGCCGTGGGGCACGAAGGCCGAGGGAACGCCCTGGTTCAGGCTCTGCTTGGTCTCCATGACCGAAGCCTCGGCCGCCAGCTGCGGCTTGAGGACCGCGCCCGACTGCTCGGCGAAGCTCTGGGCGCGCCGCACGCGCGCCTCGGCCTCAGCCAGGCTGGGCGCGCCGGCCAGCGCCTCGGTCACGAGCCCGTCCAGCTGGGCGTCGCCATAGGCGGTCCACCATTGGTCAGAGGGCCAGTTTCCGTCAGGCGCCGCGAAGCTTTGCGTGACGGCGTAGCTCGCGGCGGGCTTGGCCATGGGTTCGGCCCCCAGGTGGGGAACCGACGCGCACCCGGCCAGGAGGGCGACCGAGCCGGCCAGAAGCGCTGCGCGCGCCAGCCTTGGGTGAAGGGGGGTCTCTTGCATCGGCGAAATCTCGCGCTAAATAAAACGGTACGGTTTCGTTTCGTTATAACCCGGCAATTGCGCCGTCAAGCGAAAAAGGTACTGTGCGGTTTCGTAATGGGAGAGTTTCAGAAGTGCGTATGAAGACAGACGCCAAGCGTCGCGAGATCGTGGCCACGGCCTGGGAGGTGTTCAGGGCCAAGGGCTACGAGGGCGCCAGCATGTCCGACGTGGCCGAACGGCTCGGCGGGTCCAAGGCCACGCTCTATCGCTACTACAGCTCCAAGGAGGAGCTTTTCGCCGCCGCCTTGCAGGAGACCCTGCAGGAGCAAGGCGACGACGCCTACGAACGCGTTTCAGGACCAGGCGACCTTCGCGCGCGGCTTCTCGCGTTCGCCGAGACCTATCTCAAGTTCCGGCTGACCCCGGAGATGATCGGCGTGCACCGCCTGATGATCGCCTCGGCGGAGCGCTCGGACCTGCCCGCCGTCCTGCGCGCGGAGTTCATCGATCCCAATTGGCGCCGGTTCTCTGAAGTGATCGAACGGGAGATGGCGGCGGGGACCCTGCGCAAGGCGGACCCTTACCTGGCGAGCATCCATTTTCGCGGGCTCGTCGAGGCGGACGTCCTGGAGCGGCGCATGAACGGCGAGCGTCTGGTCACCAATAGCCAGATCGACACGGCGGTCGAGCAGGGCGTCGACGTCTTCCTGCGGGCCTACGCGCCATGAGGCGTCAGCGCGCCGCCAGGCTCAGAACCGGCTGGATGGGCGAGTACAGCTCGCGCTCTTTCGAGATCAGAAGCGCGGTCGATTTCGATCGGTCATTATGGGTGGAGCGGTTCAGAAAACTGCTCCACCCATCTAATTTCGGACCGCTATCACTTGGCTTGGACGAAAATCATTTAATTCCGGACGGACCACAAGTAGGAGCGGCGCTTAGACGTCCACCTCGGCGTCCAGGGCGTTTTCCTGGATGAACTCCCGGCGGGGTTCGACCAGGTCGCCCATCAGGCGGCTGAACATGTCGTCGGCGTCGTCGGCGTGGTTGACCTTGACCTGCAGGAGGGTGCGGGCCTCGACGTCGAGGGTGGTTTCCCACAGCTGCTCGGGGTTCATTTCGCCCAAGCCCTTGTAGCGCTGGATCGACAGGCCCTTGCGGCCGGCGTCGAGCACCGCGCCGACCAAGTCGAGCGGGCCGCGCACGGTGGTCGACTTGTCCTTGCGCCGGAAGATCGCCGAGCCCGAGAACACCTCGGCCAGGGCGCCGGCGCGTTCGGCCAGGCGGCGGGCGTCGGCGGCGTGCAGCAGGCCGTCGTCCAGGACCACGGTCTCGGTCACGCCGCGACGGATGCGGGTGAAGACGAACGACGTCTCGCCGCGCTCGCCAGACCAGGGGCCGTCGCCTTCTTCCGCATAAAGATTGAGGCGCTCCGCGGCGGCGGCGATGTCGGGCTTGTCGCCGAACAGGCCGGCCAGGGCCGCCTGCTCGATGGCGAAAGCCGGCGCGCGCTGAGCCAGGCGGTCGATGTTGCCCTTGGCTTGGCGGGCCAGTTGGACCAGCGCCAGAAGGTCCTGGCCGGTGCGGCGTTCGCCCGACGGCAGGTCGAGCTCGGCGCCGTCGACGCCCTCGTCCACCAGGAAGGCGTCCATCTCGGCGTCGTCCTTCAGGTAGCGCGACGACTTGCCCTTGGCGGCTTTGTAGAGCGGCGGTTGGGCGATGTAGATGTAGCCGCGCTCGATCAGCTCCGGCATCTGACGATAGAAGAAGGTTAGCAGCAGGGTGCGGATGTGGGCCCCGTCGACGTCGGCGTCGGTCATCAGCACGATCTTGTGGTAGCGCACCTTGTCCGGGTTGAAGTCGTCGCGGCCGATGCCGGCGCCCAGGGCCGTGATCAGCGTGCCGATCTGGTCGGATGACAGCATCTTGTCGAAGCGGGCGCGCTCGACGTTCAGGATCTTGCCGCGCAGGGGCAGGACGGCCTGGTTGTCGCGGTTGCGGGCCTGTTTGGCCGAGCCGCCGGCCGAGTCGCCTTCGACGATGAAGATCTCGGACTTGGCCGGATCGCGCTCGGAACAGTCGGCCAGCTTGCCGGGCAGGCTGGTGATGTCGAGCGCGCTCTTGCGGCGGGTCAGTTCGCGGGCCTTGCGGGCGGCTTCACGGGCGGCGGCGGCCTCGGCGATCTTGCTGACGATCTGCTTGGCTTCGTTCGGGTGCTCCTCGAACCAGGTCGACAGGCCCTCGGCGACGAGGTTCTCGACGGCCGGACGCACTTCGGACGAAACCAGCTTGTCCTTGGTCTGCGAGCTGAACTTCGGGTCCGGCACCTTGACCGACAGCACGCAGGTCAGGCCCTCGCGGCTGTCTTCGCCGCCCAGATTGACCTTTTCCTTCTTCAGAATGCCCGAGCTCTCGGCATAGGCGCTGATCACCCGGGTCAGGGCGGCGCGGAAGGCCGAAAGGTGCGTGCCGCCATCCCGCTGCGGGATGTTGTTCGTGAAGCACAGCATGTGCTCGTGGTAGCTGTCGTTCCACCACATGGCGAGGTCGAGCTCGACCTTGTCCTTGATCCCGCGCACGGTGATCGGGGTCTTCAGCAGCGGGGTCTTGGCCTTGTCCAGGTGGCGGACGAACGCCTCGATGCCGCCCTCGTAGAACAGCTTTTCTTCCCACGGCTCGACGTCGCGATGGTCCTTGAACCAGATCGTCACGCCCGAGTTCAAGAACGCCAGCTCGCGCAGGCGATGCTCGAGGGTCTTCCGGTCGAATTCGATGAAAGCGAAGGTGTCCTTCGACGGATAGAAGGTTACCTCGGTGCCCGTCAGGATCTCGCCGGCCTTGGGGCCGTCCTCGCGCACGGGCGAGTCGCCGGTCACCTTCAGCGAGGTCACCGCGTCGCCGCGCTCGAACCGCATCTGGTGGCTGTGGCCGTCGCGGTGGATCTTCAGCTCCAGCCAGTCCGACAGCGCGTTGACGACCGAGACGCCCACGCCGTGCAGGCCGCCCGAGACCTTGTAGCTGTTCTGGTCGAACTTACCGCCGGCGTGCAGCTGGGTCATGATGACCTCGGCCGCGCTGACGCCCTCGCCCTCGTGAATCCCGACCGGGATGCCACGGCCGTCGTCGGTGACCGTCACCGAGCCGTCGGCGTTGAGGATCACCTCCACCTTGGTGGCGTGGCCGGCCAAGGCCTCGTCGATGGCGTTGTCGACCACCTCGTAGACCATGTGGTGCAGGCCCGAGCCGTCGTCGGTGTCGCCGATATACATGCCGGGGCGCTTGCGCACCGCATCCAGGCCCTTGAGCACCTTGATGGAGTCAGCGCCGTACTCGCCTTGAACAGCGGCTTCGGGGGCTTCCGGGATCTGGTCTTCGGTCTCTTCGGTCATACGTCTTCCAATGCGGTCAGGCCCCGTTCGCTGACGCGAACGCCCAGAGCCCGACCTTTCAGATGGTCGAACAGCGACTCGTCGGTGCCTGTCAGAAAAGCCTGCAGGCCGAGCGCCGTGATTTCGTCGGCCAGGGCGGCCCGCCTTTTCAGGTCGAGATGCGCGGCGACTTCGTCGAGCAACACTATAGGATTCGGGGCGTCCTTCGCACGCGAAAGTCGCGAGGCCTGCGCCAGAACCAGGTTCAGAATCAGCGCTTTCTGCTCTCCAGTCGAGCATTCCGCCGCCGGACGGTCCTTGTCGACGTGGTGGATGGCCAGATCACCCCGGTGCGGACCGGTCAGGGCGCGTCCGGCGGCGCCGTCGCGCGGGCGGGCGGCGGCCAGGGCGGCGGCGAGGCGCGCCTCGATTTCGGCCGGTTCCACGCCTTCCAGCGCCATCTTCTCCCACTCGCCGGTCAGGGCCAGCTGGGCGCGGGGAAAGGGGCGGTCGCCCCGAGTGTCGATCTCGGCCTGCAGGGCCTGGAGCGTGCGGGCCCGCGCCCCGACCATCAAGGCGCCGGACTGACCCAGGCGCGCCTCCAGGGCGGTCAGCCACACCGTGTCGGCGGGCCGGCCGCTCTCGAAGGCGTCCGTCAGCAGCTTCATTCGCTCGCGCTGGGCCTTGTCGTAGGCGTTGGCGTGGCGAGCATGGTCGGGCTCGCCGGCGAACACCAGGCGGTCGAAGAACTTGCGGCGCTCCGAAGCGGCCTCGAGGAACAGCCGGTCCTGGGCCGGGGTCAGCCAGATCGGGCGGACATGGTCGGCCAAGCGGCCGGGCGGGACGGTCTCGCCCTCGATGCGGACCACGCGGCGGGCCGCGCCGGCCAGCTCGACGCCGGTGCCCAGGCGGACCGGCTCGTCTTCCCCCGCCATTTCCATACTTGGAGATTGGGCCTCGGCGGCCACGGCCCAGACCCGGCCCGTGGTCTCGCCCGGCAGGCGGCGGCCCACCTCGGTTAGACTAGATCCGCGCAGGCCCTTGCCCGGCGACAGCAGGCTGATCGCCTCCAGGAGGTTGGTCTTACCCGCTCCGTTGGCCCCGAACAGATAGACGCAGGCGCCCTCCGGACGCAGGGTCGCGCGCTCGTAAGAACGGAAGTCGGTCAGGGTCAGGGACAGCAGGGCGGCGCGGCTCACCGGGGGGTTCTAGCCTATTCGCGCCGCAGGTCTAAATCGGGCGTCAGCCCTGCTCGCGACGGCGGCCGACGCTGGCGTGCGCCACCAGGCGCGCCGGATGGCGCAGAGCATGGGCCAGGTGCGGACCCGCCACGAGCGCCATCGCCCAGGCCAGGCCGCTGAAGATGATGGTGGCGATACGTTCCCAGGCGACGCGCATGGCGGTTTCCTCGTTGGGCCGAGATTCCGCCATACGCCTCGATCATGGCGGGCGCGGGTTGCGACGAAGGCGGAATCTGGGCCGCGGCCAAGTCCTCTTTCTGGTGCGCCTTCTTCACGCGAACCGGTCTCCACTTCGCTCGAAACCGCTCTACCTTTCCTGATCGGTCGAGCGCATCAGGATTTCGTTGATCATCACGTGCGGCGGCCGGCTGACGGCGTAGAGTATGGCGTCGGCCACGTCCTCGGCGGTGAGCTGGCGCATGGCGGCCGCCGACTGGTTGACGGCGCTCTGCACGGCCGGCACCGCGATGTGGTCGCGCAGCTCGGTTGCGGCCATGCCGGGCGAGATCACCGACACCCGGATATTGTCCTTGTGGACCTCCTTGCGCAGCGCTTCCGAGAAGCCCGCCACGCCGAACTTGGTCGCCGAATAGGCCGCCGCCATCGGGTTGGCGACGTGAGCGGCGGTCGAGGCGATGTTGACGATGTGGCCGTCCTTGCGGGCGGTCATGCCGGGCAGGGCGGCCTGGGTGGCGGCGATCAAGCCTAGAAGATTCAGCTCCAGCATCGAGCGCCAACGGCCGAGGTCGGCGGTGGCCACCGGCTCCAGGTACATGACGCCGGCGTTGTTGATCAGAATGTCCAGCCGGCCGAACGCCGCCTCGGCCTCGTGGACTGCGCGCTGGGCTTGGTTCTCATCGGTGAAGTCGGCGACGATCACCACGGCCTCGCCACCGCTAGCCTGGATCCGCGCGGCCAGGTCACGCAGGCGGTCCTCGCGTCGGGCCGCCAGGGCCACCTTGGCGCCGGCCTTGGCCAGGCCCAGGGCCACGGCCTCGCCGAAGCCCGACGACGCGCCGGTGACCAGGGCCGTGCGGCCGCTCAAATCCATGCTCATGGGTAACTCCTCGCCGACGCTGAAACGTACGGCGAGGATATAGGGTCTCGGGCCGCCTAGGGCATCGGCCCGTCAGCCGAACTTATAGCCGCACAGCTTGTTGCCATCGAGATCGCGGAAATACGCGAAATAGACCCCCGGCATCCGCTCGCCCGGCGCGCCCTCGCACGATCCGCCCAGTTCGATGGCCCGGGCGTGGAAGGCGTCGACCTCCTCGCGGGTCTCGAAATCGAAACCGCCCATCATGCCGTTGCCGACGCAGGCCGGATTGCCGTCGTATGGACCCAGCACGCCGAACAGGCCCGTGCCCTTGCCGCGATAGAGCCGTCCGCCCGAGGGATGGTCATAAACCCCCGTCATGCCGATCGAACCCAGCAGATCGTCATAGAAGGCTTTTGCGGCCTCCAGCTTGTTCGAGCCGACGGTCATGTAGCTGATCTTCGCCATGCGCTTCCTCCCCGTTTTCTTCTGAAATGGAGCTTAGCGTGGGCGAAAAGGTCGGCAAGCTCGCTGTGTGTGACGACGGCGTAACACCAGAGGTTGCTTGCGCGAGTCGATATGTCGCGCATGAATAACGGTAACAAACCCTGGGGAGGGGGCATATGAAACTCAAGGCTTTGGGCGCGCGGCGTCGTTGGTGGCAGGACCACCCTGAACTGGGCGTCGCCACCGGCTGGGCGCTGATCTGCGGCGTGCTGTGGCTGGCCGTTCGGGTAATGGGCGTCGCCTGAGGGCGAGCCGAACCGATCCTTCGCCCATGACGGGGACACAGCGCGCTTCGCGCCCCCCTACGCAGGCGCCGCCAAGGCGTGCTAGCAATGCCCTCTCAGTTCCGGGGGTTTTCGTCTTCATGCCGCCTCAGCTCCAGTCGCCCGAGATCCAGGCCTTCGCCAGCGGCCTGCCGCTGACCCTGATGCATGCCGCCATCACCCTGGCGATGCTGGTGGTCGGTACGGCGCTCTACTGCCTGCTGACCCCTCACAGGGAGATCAAGCTGATCCGCGAGGGCAACGCCGCCGCCGCCCTGTCGCTGGGCGGGGTGATGGTGGGCCTGGCCATACCCCTGGCCACCTCGCTGTCGGCCTCGGTCTCGCCGCTGGAGATCGTGCTGTGGGGCGTCTCGACCATCGTGGTCCAGCTGCTGGTCTTCCGGATCACCGACATGCTGCTCAAGGGCCTGCCCGAGCGGATTAACGAGGGCGAGGTCGCGGCCGCCGCCCTGCTGGTCGGCGCCAAGATCGCCACCGCCCTGATCCTCGCCGCCGCCGTGGCGGGCTGAGCCGGTAAGGCCGGGGCGAGTTCAGTGCATTTCCCCAAACTTCCCGATTGGCTGATCTACGGGGCGGTGGTCAGCGCCCTGCTGGTCGTGGCGATCGGCCGGCAGGAGCGGTCCGACGCCCCGCCGCCGCCGCCGCCGGTGCCCGGCGACGTGGGCCTGCCGCTTGGGCCGGCCTCACCCTTCGATCCGTCCGTCGTCGTCCAGGTGCCCGAAAAGGGCCAGCCCGGCAGCGGCACGGCCTTCTCGGTCGACGACGGCGGCTCGTGGCTGACCGCCCGGCACGTGGTGGACGGCTGCCGCGAGGCGGCCATCGTCGTGGCCGACGGCCGGGGCGTGGCGGCCCGCGTCACGCTCGACCCGTCCGGCGACGCGGCCATCCTGACCACCGAGGGCGGAGCGCCCGCCGTGCCGCTGCGCGCGGCGACCGAACCGCCGCGCCGGGGCGAGCGGGCCTATCATCCGGGCTTCCCGCAGGGCCATCCGGGCGAGGTCACGTCGCGCCTGCTTGGCCGCGAGAACCTGGTGATCCGGGGGCGCGGCGCCCGGGTCGAGCCGGTGCTGGTCTGGGCCGAGGTCGGCCGGACCGACAATCTGAAGGGCACGCTGTCGGGTCTTTCCGGGGCGCCCGCCCTGGACAGCGCCGGGCGGGTGATCGGGGTGACGGTGGCCGAATCCCCGCGCCGCGGCCGGATCTACACGACCGCCCAGGAGACGGTGCAGGACCTGCTCAGGCAAAGCCGCCGCCGACCGGCCAGCTTCGCCGTGGGCGAGGCGATCACCACCGAGAACTACGGCCGCGTCGCCGACGGCCTGCGCCGCGACTTGCGCGTGGCCCAGGTGGTGTGCCTGAAGGACGAGACCTGAAACTCTCCTGAACGAGCCTTGGATCAGGCCGGAGCCTCCGTCTCTGTCTCCGCCTTCGCCGCCATGTGCGCCGGCTGGCGGACGGCGACCAGGAACGACAGGGCGATGGCCAGGACGCCGATCAGGGCGGTGTAGATGAAGAACGCCGTGTAGCCCGCCGCCATGGCCGGGGCGCTGACCCCCAGCTTGGCGCCGGCGGCGGTGAAGCTCTCCGGCGGCAGGCGCGTGAAGAGGCCCTTCAAGGCGCCGATCGGGCCGCCGTGCTCGGCCGCCTGGGCCGAGGCCTCGACGATCCGTCCCGACTGCGAGGCGATCAGCTTGCCAGGCAGGGCGTAGAGCGATGAGAACAGGGCATACTGCGTGGCCGTGAACCCCGCCGTGGTCAGGCTGGACATGTAGGCGATCAGGGCCGTGCCCGCGACGCCGCCGGCGATGTTGTCGATGCAGATCGAGGCGAACAGCATGCCGGTGTTGTGGCCGCTCATCGCCAAGAGGGCGAACATCAGATTGCTGAGCGGCTGGGCGAAGGCCCCGATGATCAGGGCCCGCATCAGCCCGAACCGCGCCACGATCACCCCGCCCAGAAACACCCCGGCCATCGAGGCGATGATGCCGAACACCTTCCGGATCTCGGCGATCTCGGTGAGGGTGAAGCCCATGTCCCGATAGAACGGGTTCATGATGTTGAGCACGAAGTCCGACACCCGGTAGACGCAGATCGCCGCCAGGATCAGGCCCGCCACGCCCGAGAATCGGGTCAGGAACTCCTTCAGCGGCGAATAGAGCGCGGTCGAGAGGTAGACGCCGGGCTTGGTCTTGACCTTGGGGATCGGCCAGGCGGCGATGATGACCACGGCCATGCCCGCCATGACGCCGAGCAGCTGCAGCCAGATGCCGTTCTGTTTGTCCTTCCAGGCGTCGGCCAGGGCGTCGCCGCCGACGAACTTCGACAGCAGGCTGGCGTCGCCCGACAGGCCCGAGCCGATCAGCAGGGCGCCGATCACCAGGATGGCCAGGCGGGCCAGCCATTCGAGGATCTCCAGCGCCTTCGGCTGGTTGACGTCGTCGGTGTGGATCGGGCGGATGGTGTGGGCGGCCTCGCGCGGCGCCGACAGGGTGGCGATCACACCCACGACCATCGCCCCGGCCATGGCCAGGTACGAGATGTTCCAGCCGAACCGCTCGGCCAGGATCAGGGGCACGGCGCCGGCCATGATCATCGCGCCGCGATAGCCCCACTGCACGGCCACGGCCATCTGGCCCTGACGCTCGGTGTCGACCACCTCGATCCGCCAGGCGTCGATGACGATGTCCTGGGTGGCGGTGGCGAAGCCGACGATCACGGCGATGGCGGCCATCACCGGAAGGTTGGCGGCCGGGTTGACGCCGGAGATGCCCAGCAGGCCCAGGATGATCACGGCTTGGCAGACCAGCATCCAGGCCCGTCGATGGCCGAACAGGCCGTGCAGGATAGGCACCTTGGTGCGGTCGATCAGCGGAGCCCACAGGAACTTGAACGAGAAGCTCAGCGTCGCCAGGCTGAAGAAGCCGATCACCGCCAGCGACAGGCCCGCGTCCCGCAGCCACAGCGACAGGGTGTCGAAGATGAGCATGAAGGGCAGGCCCGAGGCGAAGCCCAGGCCCAGCATCACCAGGCTGCGGCGCTCGCCGAAGAAGGCGAGGGTCTGGAGGAGGGTTTTCTTCTGCGGCGCAGGCTTGGCTTCGTCGGTCATGCGTGGCGTTCCCCCGAGGCGAGGAGCGCCCCCGCCATCAGCCGGCGACCTTGACCCGCGTCGCGGCCTTCGTCCAGCCGAGACCCGTCCAGTTGGTGAGCACGCCGCGCAGGGCGGGCGAGGTCAGGGGCTTGGCCAGGAAGTCGTTCATGCCGGCCGCCAGGCAGGCGCGGCGGTCCTCGTCGAAGGCGTCGGCGGTCAGGGCGACGATCGGCGTGGTCACGCCGCGCTCGCGCAGGGCCCGGGTGGCCTCGATGCCGTTCAGGCCCGGCATGCGCAGGTCCATCAGGATCAGGTCGTAGAAGCCGCGCGACAGGGCCGAGACGGCCTCGTCGCCGCTGGCGATGCGGTCGACCTTGCAGCCCTCGCGCTCCAGCAGGGCGCGGGCCAGCAGGGCGTTGATCGGGTTGTCCTCGGCCAGCAGCACGCGGACGCCGGGGGCGGCGGCGGGGGCGATGCGGTCGTCCTCGTGAGCAGCGGCGGGCGCGGCCTCGACCGGTTGGGCCTTGGCGACAGGACGGGCGGCCAGCACCTGGGCGATCAGCGAGGCGCGGCGCAGCGGCTTGATCAGATAACCCAGGCCCGAGGCCTTCAGCTTGGGGATGCGGTCGCGCTGGTCGGGGGTCAGCAAGGCGACGCAGGCGCGGCCGGCCGGGGCCTTCAGCGCGCCGCGCGGTCCCGACAGGGCCGCGTCCAGCAGCAGCACGGCGTCGGCGGGCGCGCCCTTCAGGGCGGCGGCGACGGTCTCGCCGGCCAGGGCCTGGCCGCCGCTGGCGCGGACCTGGCGGATGGCGGCCTCGCGGACCATGGCGTTGGGCGAGGCCACCGCCACGCAGCGGCCGGTCAGGGGGAGGTCGGTCGGTTCAGTAGGCGCGAAGTCGAACGGCGCCTCGAACCAGAAGTCGGCGCCCTGGCCCAGCTCGCCGCCGACCCCGGCCTCGCCGTGCATGGCGCCGGCCAGGCGGGCGACGATGGCCAGGCCCAGGCCCGCCCCGCCCAGCTGGGCCTGGTGCGAGGGATCGGTCTGGACGAAGGCCTCGAAGATCGCGGCCCGGGCCTCGGGCGCGACGCCCGGCCCGGTGTCGCGGACGTTGAAGCGCAGGCGGTTGCCGGCCGTGAGCTCGGCGCTCAGCAGCACGCCGCCGGTCTCGGTGAACTTGATGGCGTTGCCGGCGTAGTTCAGCAGCACCTGCCGCAGGCGGCCCTCGTCGGCCAGGATGGCGGGCAGGCCGGGCGCGGCGGCCCAGGCGATCTCGATGGACTTCTCATGAGCGCGGGGGCTCAGCAGCTCGGCCACCTGGCGCAGCAGGTTCTCGACATCGACCGGAGCGGCGTGCAGCTCGATGGCCGTGGCGCCCAGGCGGGCGAAGTCCAGCACGTCGTTGACCAGCGACAGCAGGTGGTCGCCGCTTTCGCGCAGGGCGCCGACATAGGCCTTCTGCTCGGCGGTCAGCCGCGTGCCCTCCAGCAGCCGCGCCATGCCCAGCACCCCGTTCAGCGGCGTGCGGAACTCGTGGCTGAGGGTGGCCAGCTGTTCGGGGGTGACCCCGGCGGAGGAAGGACGGTCGTTCATGGGCGCGGAGCTTAGCGGCAGCGGCTTAACGACGGGTGTGCGGCGGAGAACATCGTGCGGCGGAGTTCCTTTTCGAGGCGCCTTGCCGGTCACCACTTGCCCCCTGCGGACCGCCCCTCCCCCTGTGGGGGAGGTGATCGCGCAGCGATCGGGGGGGGGAGTCGTCGGATCGAGGATCGTAGGTCCGGCCATCATCCGATCACTCCCCCCTCCGGCCTTCGGCCACCTCCCCCACAGGGGGAGGGGCTTTAGAGGCGCGGCTTCGCGATCCCACGCCAATTCGGCTGTGAGCTGGTGGAAAGGGCTGCGGAGCGCCGGACATCGTCCGGAGGAATGAAAAAGAATACCGTTTCGACGAAGCCCGATCGCTCCGCGCGGTCGTTATCCGGAAGCGCGGCGGCGCTGAGTTCTGTTCGAACC
>JAGIBE010000265.1 GCA_017744495.1 Caulobacter sp.
CTGCTCGGCCATGCCGAACTCCACCGCCCGGTGCTCGACGAACATGTCGAACTCCTCGAACGAGCCTTCGTCCAAGAGCAGGTCGATCCTTTCCCGCGCCGTCAGCTTGCCCTTGGCGTGCTGGGCCGCCACCCGCCGCTCACCGCCACCAGCCCGCGCCTGATCCCGACGTCGGTCCAGTTCCTCCAGTATGTGCTGCACGCGGATATGCTCCCCTGCTCTTCTTACGGACCTTCGCGGGCCACCTTATGGATCGAGGCGTAATGAGGCGAGCTTTCCGTGGCAAGGCGTCCCTGACGGAGCCCGTCGGTCAGGCGACGCGTGGCGCCCACAGGATGATCGCCGCGCCGACCAGGCAGACGGCCGCCCCGGCCAAGTCCCAACGATCCGGCCGCAGACCTTCCACCACCCGCATCCAGACCAGGGAGACGGCGATGTAGAGCCCGCCATAGGCCGCGAAGGTCCGGCCAGCCGCCGGGCTGTCCACCCGGGTCAGCAGCCAGGCGAACACGGCCAGGGTCACGACCCCGACCACCGCCCACAGCATTGACTGTCCCTGCTTGAGCCAGCGCCAAAAGGCATAACAGCCGCCGATCTCGCAGGCGGCGGCCAGGACGTAGAGGGCGATGGTCTTCACGGCTGCTAGCGACGCAGCGCCGCGAACCACCGCTCCAGCACCAGGGCCTCGACGGCCAGGGCCTCGGCGCGGGCGACGGCCTCGGCGTCCTGCCCCCAGGTCTCGGCCTGGAAGATCTCCTCCAGCCGCGACAAGTCCAGCGCTCTGCGTCCCGTGACCTTGCCGGCTCGCAGCGCCAGGGCCAGGACGGTCGAGCCGAACAGGCCGGCGGCGTAGGCCACGCCCGCCAGGGTGAAGTCGTCCATGGTCAGGGCGAGGGCCTCGACGCTGGCCAGGGCGGCCGGCGACTGCGGCGTGTGGATCACGCCGGCGGCGGGCTTCAGGTTCAGGTCCAGCTCGGCCTTGGCCCAGTCCAGCATGGCGCCCCAGTCGCGCTTCTGGCGCTCGACCAGCGGCGTGGGGTGGTCGGCCCAATAGCACAAGAGGTCCGAGCCGGCGTAGGCCGCGACCTCGCGCGCCACCTCGGCCCGGGTCTCGCGGATGCGGTCGATGGCGGTGAAGGCCAGGCGGGTGGCGGGCATGACCGTGGAGTCGATCACCTCGACCTGGGCGTCCCACTCGGCCGCGACCAGCTGGGCCAGGGCCAAGGTCGGCAGCACCAGCGGCGACTTGGCCGGCGACTTGGGCGTGCGGCTATCCAGCAGCACGGCGAAACCGCCCTCGCCGTCCTTGGCGGGGCCCGCCTCGGCGACCTTGTAGAAGCGGCGGGGACGTTGCTGGAGATCGGGCTTCTCGGCCAAGGCGGAACTTCTTTTCAATCCGGACATCAAAACATCGGTTTCGGCCTGTTGAATGGTCAAACATCGCAGCCGATGCAAGGGAGAGAACACGGCGTGAGCCTGCCCTCCAGCGACATGATGGCGGCCATCGCCGCAACGCGCTTCGGCCTGGGCGCGCGTCCGGGCGAGATCGACGCGGCCAAGAGCGATCCGCGCGGCTTCCTGACCGCCCAGATCCGCCCCGGGGGCGCCGACCAGCCGCAGGGCGGCGAAGGCTCGGCCCAGCGCCTGGCCCAAGTCGGCGACTACCAGATGCAGAAGCGCGACGCCAAGATGACGGGCGATCCCAAGACCCCCGCGGTCAAGGATCTCGACAAGGCGCTGCGCGACAAGGCCGGCGACGACTTTCTGGCACGGGCCCGCCTGGGGACCAACACCGACGACGGCTTCCGCGAGCGCTGGGCGCTGTTCTGGGCCAACCACTTCACCGTCTCGTCCACCAGCCTGGGCGTCGCCTCGGTCGCGGGCCCGTTCGAGCAGGAGGCTATCCGCCCGCACGTGTTCGGCCGCTTCGAGGACCTGCTGGTCGCCTCGTCCACTCATCCGGCCATGCTGATGTACCTGGACCAGGCCCAGTCGGTGGGCCCCGACAGCAAGACGGCGCAATATCAGCGCAAGGCAGCCAAGAAGATCGGCGGGCTGAACGAGAACCTGGCTCGCGAGATCATGGAGCTGCACACGGTCGGCGTCGATGCGGGCTACAGCCAGGCCGACGTCACCGAGTTCGCCCGGGCCATGACCGGCTTCAGCGTCGGCCGCGCCCAGGACCCCAGCCCCTATCAGTTCCTGTTCCGCGACAACGCCCACGAGCCCGGCGCGCGGACCGTGATGGGTAAGCACTATCCGCAGGCGGGCCAGGCCCAGGCCCTGGCGGTCATGCGCGACCTGGCCGCCAGCCCGCACACCGCCCGACACGTCTCGACCAAGCTGGCCGTCCACTTCGTCAGCGACACGCCGCCGCCCGCCTTGGTGGCGCGCCTGGAGAAGACCTATCTCGACACCGGCGGCCGCCTGGACGAGGTGGCCCGCGCCCTGGTCACCGCGCCCGAGGCCTGGGACCCCGCCCCTGCCAAATTCAAGACGCCCTACGAGTTCGCGATCTCGACCTGGCGGGCGATCGACGCCGAACCCTCGGGGATCGGCAAGCTGGCGCCGGTGCTGACGGGCATGGGTCAGAAGCCGTTCTCGCCGCCCTCGCCCAAGGGTTGGGACGATGCGGCCCAGACCTGGTGCGCGCCCGACGCCCTGATCAAGCGCCTGCGGTTCAGCGAGGGCTTCGCGGCTGTCGTCGCCGACCGCCTGGATCCCAACCTGCTGGCCCAGACCACCCTGGGCGCGCGCCTGACCCCGCCGGTCGCCAAGGCCGTGGCTCGGGCCGAGACCCGCCGCGAAGCCATGGCACTGCTGCTGATGAGTCCGGAGTTCCAACGCCGATGACCGCCGCTCCCCTTTCCCGCCGTTCCTTGCTCCAGCGGGCCGCCGGCCTGGGCGTCACGGTTAGCTTCCTGGGCGGTTCGGCCTTCGCCGCCGCCGACGGGCCGATGGCCAGGCGCAAGATGGTGGTGGTCATCTGCCGGGGCGGCATGGACGGCCTGACCGTCAGCCCGCCGGTCGCCGATCCCGACTACGCGGCCCTGCGCGGCGAAGTGGCCGTAGCCGCCGACCAGGCGTTGAAGCTGGACGAAACCTTCGGCCTGCACCCGGCCCTGACCTCGGTGCACGCCCTGGCCCTGAAGGGCCAGGCCCGCATCGCCCCGGCCATCGCCAGCCCCGACCGCGCCCGCTCGCACTTCGAGGCCCAGGACGTGCTGGAGACCGGCGCGGCTCAGGTCTATGGCGTCAGCACCGGCTGGCTGAATCGCACGCTGGAGGTCATGGGGCCGTCCAAGGTCGAGGCCCTGTCGGTGGGCGCCACCGCGCCCCTGATCCTGCGCGGCAAGGTCCAGGCCGCCAGCTGGTCGCCGGGCAAGGGCGTGGACGAGACCGCCCGCCTGCCCACCCTGCTGCAGGATCTCTACAAGGCCGATCCGATGATGGGCCGGGCCTTCGCCAGCGGCCTGGAGACCGAGGCCATGGCCCAGGCAGCCATGACCGCCCTCAATCCCGCGCCGACGCCGGTCTCGGCGGATGCGGCGGCGTCGATGGCGACGCCAATGACGGGCAAAGCCATGTGGCAAAACGCGGTGAACACCTCGGCGACGCCCAACGCCATGGCTCCGCCCGCCCCGGCCATCGCCAACCAGCGCCAGGGCCGCGAAGCCGCCCGCCAGCTGGGCGCGACCCTGGCCGGTTTCATGGTCCAGCCGGGCGGCCCGCGCATCGCCGCCCTCTCCCTCGACGGCTGGGACACCCACGCCGGCCAGGTCGGTCAGCTGAACACGCGCCTGTCGTATCTGGACGCCGTGCTGGACGGGCTGAACACGGGGCTGGGCGCGGAATGGAACAACACCGTCGTGGTGGCCGCCACCGAGTTCGGCCGCACCGCCCGGGTGAACGGCACCAGCGGCACCGACCACGGCACCGGCTCGACGGCCCTGGTGCTGGGCGGCGGCCTCAAGAAGGGCGGCATCATCGGCGACTGGCCGACCCTGAAGCAGGAGGCCCTGTTCGAGAACCGCGACGTGCGCCCTACCCTCGACATGCGCGGCCTGTTCAAGGGCGTGCTCGCCGAGCACATGGGCGTCGACCGGGCGGCGCTCGACGCCAAGGTGTTCCCGGACAGCGCGGACGCCAAGGCGGTGACGGGACTGGTTTGAGCCCCCCCCGTCAGCGCGGCTCGACGATCAGCTTTTCCAGCACCACGTTGTCGTCCAGACGCCAGACCTTGATCACGCGCCGGCCCGCCGCGACCGAGTCGAAGCGCGCCTCCACCATATGGGCGTTGTTCTTGACGGCCTCGACCCAGGCCGTCTGGGCCGGCGTGGCCGCCGCGCCGGCGGTCGGGACCAGATCGGTCGTCACGGACTGGACGGGGCCGTCGTCGATCGACACGCCGATCCGCATGCCCTTGCCGCCGGTCGTATCCAGGGTCGGGGCCAGGCGCAGCCTGACGCTGAGCGGCCCCGACCGCGAAACGGCGACGCCGTACTCCAGGCGCACGCCGTCGCTCGCCGTGGTCGAGGCGCGGCCCTGAGGCAAGGCCACCACCCCGTCGCCCTGGCCGAGGTTAGACAACACTGTCCAGGCCAAGCCCTTGCCGCCGATCGCGCGATCGAACTTCGCGGCCCCGATCTCGATCACCTTCGGGTCGTCGCGGGTCGGCCGCGCGAAGCGGATCTCCGCGTTCAGACGATCCGGCGGCGTGTCGGCCGACACCCGCATGACACTGGGCATGGTCTGCTGACTGGGATCGTTCCAGATCACGTAGCTCATATGGACCTGGTTCATCATGCCGGCCCATTTGCCGCCGTTGCGGGCGTGGTATTCGGCCGTCAGGTCGGCGTCGCGCTTGAAGGCCTGCTCGACCTGGGCGGCGAAGAAATTGGCCCGCGGGTCGTTCTTCGCGGCGAGGCGCCGGTTCCAGGCGGTGGCGTAGTACATCTCGTAAAGGTTGGAGAGCGCCAGCACCGGATGCTCCACCAGCTGGAAATAAGCCTCCTGCTGGTCGGGCCGCAACCGCCCCTTCACCGCCTCGACCCTGGCGACGAGGGCGCGCCAGTCGTCGACCATGGCGCCGAACGGGCCGCCGTCCAGCACGGGCCCCATGCCCTCGCCCAGCGGGAAGGTGTCCTGGTCGATCAGTTCGGGCTTGCGACGCGAGGCGTAGGTTCCGTAGGTCGCCATGATCTCGCCGATCTCCGGGGCGAGTTCAGGTCCGAAGGTTCGCTCGGCCCACTGCCTGGGATAGGCTTCCAGGGCCTGGGGTGTCATGGCTTCGGGGTTCCAGGCCATGCGCAGGAAGAAGTCGAGCGGATATTCCATCGGCTTGATGTCGCCGACATTCACGATCCAAAGGTTCCGCGCCCCGCGCTGGTAGGCCAGATCCATTTGCTGCCAGACCTTGGCGACCTGGTTTGTGTTGATCCACTTGTAGTTCCGCGGACCGCCGACATAGTCGAAGTGATAATAGACGCCGTAGCCGCCCGCGCGGTCGAGCATGTCCTTGCCGCCCAAAGTCGCCGAGACGGGCAACCGCCGAATCTGGCCCCAGTTGTCGTCCGAGAACAGCAGGGTCACGTCGTCGGGGACCCGCATGCCGTGGTCGTAATAGTCCTGCACTTCCTTGTAGAGCGCCCACACCTGCGGCGTCTTCTCGGGCGGCTTGCCGGTGACCTCGGCGATGATCTTGCGCTGGTCGGCCACAACCGTCTCCAGCAGGTGGGTGGCGGCGCCTTCGGCCATCGGCTCGTCGCCGTCGCCGCGCATGCCCACGGTCACCAGGCTCTCGTAAGGCGTGCCGTCGCCCTTGGACATCATCCGCTCGATGCCGCCGCGCCAGAAGGTCCGCAGGTTCTCGCCGTTGGTCGCGTAGTCCCACTTGCCGCCGGTCACGCCCTTGTCGGTGTTGCGATGCCATTCCGCCTGGGCCCGGGTCATGGGCTCGTGATGCGAGCTGCCCATGACCACGCCCATCTGGTCGGCCAGAACCTTGTTGCGCGGATCGTCGTCGTTGAACGCCTTGGGCGCCCACATGGCCGGCCAGAGATAGTTGCCCTTGAGCCGCAGGATCAGTTCGAACACATGGCCGTAGAGATCCGCGTTGATCCCGCCGAACTTGGCCTTGGCCCAGCCGCTGAACGCCGGGTCCTCGTCGTTGATGAAGAAGCCGCGATACTTCACGCGAGGATGGTCGGCCCGCGCGCCGGCCGTGAGGAACAGGTTCTTCTTCCGCGTCACCGGCACGTCGGCCCACCAAGCCCATGGCGACACACCGATGCGCTCGGAGAGGTCGTAGGCGCCGTAGACCGCGCCGCGCCGGTCGGAACCGACGATGACCAAGGCGCGCGGAATCTTGGCGGTTGGCCGTTCGACCACCACCTGGCGGAAGCCTTCCCGCTCACCCGCCAGGTCGCCGACTTTCAGCTTGCCAGAACCCGCCAAGGCGTCGATGGCCGGACTGGCGCCCAGCACGCCGACGATCACGACCGGGCCTTTCGCCTGCGCCAGGTCGGACAGCTTGACGGCCTCGCCGCCGCTCACCTTCCCAAGATCACCCCGCAGCCCCTCGGCCGCCAGCCGCACGGCGGGATCGGCCGCGACATCCACATAGACCGCCGCCGGTCGCCCGCCTTGGATCAGGGCGAGGCTCGTGGCCTTGCTTGTCGGGCAGACGCTGACCGGCGAGTCGCAGGCGAACGCCGCCGAGGTCGCCCATAGGGCGAAGACGAGACCCAGAGCGATTGGCGACGGCAACGAACGCTTCGGCAAGTTTCCTCCACGGCCCTATCGCCACTAGGCGCGCAGGCGCTTATCTGACCAATTATATTTTAGGTCAGACCATAACAGCGCAGGTCCATCGCACAAGGGGCCTAGGCGGCGTCGTTCAGCCGTCGCTCGACCGCCTCGACCAGCTCCTTGACGTCCTGGTGCTTGCCGTTCTTGAAGGCGATCCGCGTGCCGACCTTCAGCGGGCCCGCCAGCGGTCCGTCGGCGGGCACGGGGGCGAAGCTGAGGACTTCGCCGGTGTTGATCGACACGGGCGTGTCGTCCGGGCGCGTGAAGCTGACGAAGGCCATGGAGACCGATCCCTCAAGGTTGAGAGGTCAGATTTCCACAGCCCAAAGCCGCACTCAACCCACTAGCGCCGCTTGGTCTGCCGTCGCGCGAACGGGTCGTATTCGGCCTCGTCCTCCGAAAAGCCGAACTTGGCGAAGCCGGCCTGCATCTCGGGGCTGAGCGGAGCCTCGATGGCCAGGGTGCCGACAGTCGGATGCGGCAGCACGATCGAACGGGCGTGCAGCTGCAGCTTCAGGCCCTCGGACAGCGGCGCGGACTTCTCGTCGCCGTACTTGGGATCGCCCAGGATCGGGTGGCCGATGGCCTTCATGTGGGCGCGAAGCTGGTGGGTGCGGCCGGTGTGCGGGCGCAAGGCCATCCAGGTCACGCGAGGGCCTGCGCGGCTGATCGAGACGAACTCGGTCTCGGCCGGCTGGCCGTCCTTGTCCTTGGGATCGGCCGGCACGACCAGTTCGCGGTCGCCCACGCCGCGCTTGGCCAGATGCAGTTCGATCACGCCTTCGGTGGGGTGCGGGTTGCCCGAGACGATGGCCCAGTAGGTCTTCTGGGCCTTGCGCTTGGCGAAGGCGCCCGACAGGCGGGCGGCGGCGGCCGGGGTCTTGCCCAACAGCAGCACGCCCGAGGTGTCGCGGTCCAGGCGGTGGACCAGCTTGGGTCGATCGACGCCCTCGCCCCAGGCGCTGAGCAGCTTGTCGATGTGGTGGGTGGTCTTGGTGCCGCCCTGCACGGCGAGGCCCGCCGGCTTGTTGAGGGCCAGGACCTCCTCGTCCTCATACAGGACCAGCGAACGGGCAAAGGCGATGTCGCGCGGGGACAGCTTGCCCTTCTCGGACGGGTCCGGGGCGTCGGGCAGCGGCGGCACGCGGATCTGGCTGCCGGCCGCCAATTTGGTGTCGGCCTTGGCGCGCGAACCATCGACCCGCACTTGCCCGGAGCGGAACAGCTTGTTGAGCTGGATATGGTTCAGATGCGGCCAGCGGCGCTTGAACCAGCGATCCAGGCGGACGCCGTCTTCACCGGCGTCCACATAGAGCGTGCGTACTTCTTTCATGCCGAAAAAATCCTGCGGGCGATCAAGAGGCCCGCGAAAACAGCCGCCACGGACAGGATCACGCTGGCGGTCGTATAGGTAAAGGCCTGGGCGTAGGCGCGCTTCTCGATCATCAGCGCGGTCTCCAGCGAGAAGGCCGAAAAGGTGGTGAAGCCGCCCATGACGCCCACACCGAACAGGACGCGCCAATGCTCCTGCTGCGCGCCGCCTCGCAGGGCAAGCCACGCTGCCAACAACCCCATCAGCAGCCCGCCCGTCAGGTTGACGATGAAGGTACCGTAGGGCCAGTTCGGTCCGAACAGACGCAGGGCCTGAACGCCCACCATGTAGCGGGCGACGGAGCCGAAGGCGCCGCCGGCGGCGACGAGGAGGAGCTTGGTCATCGCGCCCTTATGCGCCGGGAGGCCCCTAACGCCAAGCCAGGGCCTCGAATCGCCGCCGCGGACCGCAGCGGTGATTGTCAGAACCTGAAACCATAAGTAGCATTCATGCGGATCCAGAGGGCGCCCCGCGCGTCCCCGCGTCCAGTCCGAACTGATCCCCGACCGACCGAAAAGGCCCGGAGAACATGCATCTTAACGTTTTGGCGCGTTACGGTAACCTAGTTTGAAAACCGTGTTCCTGCACTGACCGTTAAGGCTGTAAAGGCATCCTATGGTCTCCTCCCGCATCAAGGCCAACATGCCCTTCGATTCGAGCCATAGCGACGACCGGAACGAGCATCTGGCTCTCAGCGGACCTGTGCTTCAAAGGCTGGCGGGGTCCGAGCTGATCGCTCGCGGCTCGGTCAATATCATCAGCGTCAAGGCCATCCGCCGCTGGGCCGGCGACTGGTGGGACAAGAAGCGCGTCGACGTCTGGACCTATGTCGAGCGCAAACTGGCCGAGCACCTGGACCGCAGCGACCTGCGCGCCCGGATCGGCGAGGAAGACTTCCTGATCGCCATGAACAACGACCAGGGCCTGGCGGCCCAGGCGACCAGCGTGCGCATCCTGGAAGACGTGCTGACCCATCTGCTGGGCGCGGCCGAGCCCACCGACCTGGGCGTGCGCGCCGTGATCGGCGTCGAGGCCGGCGGCGTCGTCTGCCGCCCGGTCGACGCGTCGGTGATCCTGGCCGCCCGCGCCCGCCGCGACTCGACCCGCTCTCCCATCCGCTTCGACATCGATCCGCTGGAGGAGACCCGGCGCACGCCCGTGGCCTTCACCACCGCCGGCGGCGCGGCCCTCCGCGTGGACTTCACGCTCGAGCACGTGATCAACCTCAAGCGCAACGTCGCCACGGCGGTGCGCATCGAGCCGGTCGTCACCCATCTGGGCTCGGGAAAGCAGATCAGCGCCCGCGCCGTCTCGCGCCTGCCTGACCGCGACGCCGCCTTCATCGACGAGGCGGCCCTGAAATACGCCGCCGTCTTCGCTCGCGCCTCGCAGGGGCACGACCGGCCCGACCTGATCGTGCCGGCCTCATTCCGCACCCTGGGCACCCAGCGCGGCCGCGACATGCTGACGGGCACCTCGGGCCTGTCGCTGGCGCTGCTGCGCGGCGGGATCATGATGGAACTGGTCGACGTCACGCGCGGTACGCCCGCCGGCCGCTTGCTGGAAGTCGTGGGGCTGCTCAAGGCCCTGACCCGCGGCGTGATCGCCCGCGTTCCGCCGGAGAAGGAAGCGCTGCGCGTGCTGCGCGACGCCCGCTTGGCCGGCCTGACCCTGGACGCCAGCGATCTGGCCGGTCCGGCCGAGAAGATCGCCGCCGAAATCATGGCCTTCGGCCGCGACGCGCGGGGTCTGGCCCCGATGGTGACCCTGCAGGGCCTGCCGGCGGAGGGCTACTTCGCCGCCGCCGAAACCGCGGGCCTGACCCACGCGGCTCTTCGCGCGGCCCACCCGATCGCCGCGACGACCAAGAAGGCGGTCGGCTAGCGCCCAGCGCTTTCGAGCGAAGTGGAAGCCGGTTCGTGTGAAGAAAGCGCGTAACTAAAGAAATCTAGACCGCCGCGCGGCCACGCCCGATCGTATCGACGATCGCTCGGGCGTCGTAGACATTGGCGTCCCGGGGCGGCTGCCCCCGGCCGAACACCACTTCCATCGAACTGGTCACCGCCGGCTTCGGGCCCAGATTGAACGTCGTGCCGACGCCCAGCCCCACCGAACTACCATGGCCGTGGCGGCCGTAATCGTAGCTGCTGGACCCACCGCCGATCGACAAGGACGAGCCGCTGCTGGAGCCGGTCTGCTCGGTCATCCGGTCGGCCACCCGGAACCAGTCATAGCCGTCGCGCAGGGCCAGCTCGGCCGAGCGCAGAAGGACATAGTCCGACACCTGGTTGACTGGGGCTCCGGGATTGCCCTGGAAAGTGACGCGGTAGCGACCGTTCTCGAGGCGATATTCGGAATAGCCGGCCCCGTGCGGCGCGGTCTGCGGACCATAGACAGTCGGCGAGGTCGCGCAGGCGGTCAGAAGGGCGGCGGAAACGGCGAGTACGATCAAGCGCTTCATGGCGGTATCTCCTGCCAGGCTTAACGAGTCTCCGGTCTTCCCTGTTCCGGAACGGTCCGCTCCGGAGCCGCGAGGCCAAGCTTATCCAGAACCGCGCGCATGTCGTCCGGAATCGGCGCGCTGATCCGCCGCTCGCCGCCCTCGGGATGGGGAAAGACCAGGCTGGCGGCGTGCAGCATCAGTCGCGGCACGGGCGTTCCGCCCAGCATCAGCGCCCCGCCATAGCGGCTGTCGCCGGCGATCGGTCGGCCGATCGAGGCCATGTGGACCCTTAATTGATGCATCCGACCCGTGTCGGGGCTCAGTTCGACCAGGGCCGCCCCGTCCGTCGAGGCCAGGGTGCGATAGCGGCTGCGGGCGGTTTCGGCGTCGGGATGGTCCGGCGCGCAGACCCGCATATAGGCCTCGCGCCCGATCGACTCGCGGCGCAGGGGACTGTCGATCTGGCCGCCGCGCGGCTCGGGCGCGCCCGGCGTGACGATGGCCAGGTAGGTCTTGCGGAACCGCTTGCCCATCAGAGCCTTGCCCAGGAAGGTCGCGGCCGGCTTAGTGCGGGCGGTCAGGATCACGCCCGAGGTGTCGCGGTCCAGTCGATGGATCAGGCGCGGACGCGGCCGGTCCCGCCGGGCCAGCGCCCACAGCAAGTCGTCCAGCGTATTGGCCTGGATGCGGCCGCCTTGGCTGGACAGGCCGGCGGGCTTGTTCAGCACGAAGACGCTGTCGTCCTCATGCAGCACGAGCGAGCGGGTGAAGTCGATCTCCTCCGGCGTCAGCGCGATCGGCGTGTCGGACGCCTTGGGCTTGGCGACGCCTGGGGGACGGCGCGGCGGCTTGCTGGGCGGACGGCTCATGGAGCGGCCTCCCCTTTCGGCGCGATCCACAGCGCCCGGGCGTTCAGGAACAGCCACAGCAGCAGCAGTCCGGCCGGGGCCAGGGCCCAGCCGCCGCGCGAGGCGAAGCTGGTGACCAGGAACACCGCGAAGGCCAGCGGCAAGGCGTAGACGGCGTTGGCCAGGATCGACGGCCAGTGCGGCGGACGGGTGAAGACCAACAGCGGCCCGCTGGACCTGCGGCGCAGGACCAGGGGCGGCAGCACCAGCAGCAGGGTCATCGTGGCGATCGGGATCATCGCCACCAGCGCCCCAGCCAGAGGGATCTCCAACGCGTCCGACCATTCCGGCAGTTGCTCGCGATAGAACCGGTGCAGCGGATCGGCCGCCAGGCCCGCCAGGGTGGCGACCAGGGCCAGCAGGGCGACGCCCAGAACGACCAGCGCGCTCCTCTGGGTCCGCAGCAGGCGCTCGCCAAACCGCAAGACCAGGGTCGCGACGACCGCCGCGCAGGCCCCCAGGCTGAAGCAGGCATAGGCGATGTCGGCGTACAGCCACTTGCGGGTGGCGTACTGGGCCTGGAGCGCGCCGAACCGGGCGGAGGCCCGCTTGAAGGTCTCGGCGTCGGGCTGGCCGAAATAGAGCGTGGCGCGCAGGTGTTGGAGCTCGGCGAAATAGGCCTTGGAGTCGGTGTGCCAGGGCGTCGCCGCCGCCAGCCACAGCAGGACGGCGCCCGCCAGCAGCAGGATCAGAGCGATCGCGGCGGTCGCGCGGACCGCGGGGGTAAGCTTCACTTGCCGTCTCTCCGCAGGCGGTTCCAGGCGTCCAGCCGTTCCTTGACCTTGGCCTCGGCCCCGATCGGCTTGGGCTCGTAGAGGGTCTGGCGTTCCATGCCGTCGGGCCAGTAGTTCTGCCCCGACACACCGCCCTCGACATCGTGGTCATAGGCGTAGCCGTCGCCGTAGCCCAAGGTCTTCATCAGCTTGGTCGGGGCGTTGAGGATGTGGGCCGGCGGCATCAGGCTGCCGGTCTCCTTGGCCAGTCGCCGGGCGGCCTTGTAGGCGTTGTAGACGGCGTTGGACTTGGGCGCGCTGGCCATGTGGACCACGCACTGGGCCAGGGCCAGCTCCCCCTCGGGCGATCCCAGGAAGTCGTAGGCGTCTTTGGCGGCCGTGGTCAGCAGCAGGCTCAAGGGATCGGCCGCGCCGATGTCCTCGGCGGCCATGCGCACCAGGCGGCGGGCGATGAACAGCGGGTCCTCGCCGCCCTCCAGCATCCGGGCCAGCCAATAGAGCGCCGCGTCCGGATCGCTGCCGCGCACCGACTTATGAAGGGCCGAGATCAGGTTGTAGTGCTCCTCCCGGTTCTTGTCGTAGGCCGGGCGGCGCTTCTGCAGGAACTGCGTCAGCTGGGTGGGGTTCAGGGGCGTGTCCGTGCCGATCGCCAGCAGGGTCTCGGTCAGGGTCAGCAGGTAGCGGCCGTCGCCGTCGGCCATGGCGATCAGCGTCGAGCGCGCCTCGTCGTCCAGCGGCAGCTTGCGCTTCTCGGTCGTCTCGGCCTTGACCAGCAGAGCCTCCAGCGCGTCCTCGTCCAGGCGCTTGAGCACGAAGACCTGGCAACGCGACAGGAGAGCGCCGTTCAGCTCGAACGACGGATTCTCGGTCGTCGCCCCCACCAGGGTGACGGTCCCCTCCTCCACGAACGGCAGGAAGCCGTCCTGCTGGGCGCGGTTGAAGCGGTGGATCTCGTCGACGAACAGGAGGGTCGATTGGCCGGCCGAGCGGCGCACGCGGGCCTGCTCGAAGGCCTTCTTCAGGTCGGCGACGCCCGAGAACACCGCCGAGATCTGCATGAACTCATAGCCGCCGGCCTTGGCCAGCAGGCGGGCGATGGTGGTCTTGCCGGTGCCGGGCGGCCCCCACAGGATCATCGAGGCCAGGCGCTTGGCGGCGGCCATGCGGCCGATGGGACCGTCGGGTCCCAGCAGATGCTCCTGGCCCACCACCTCCTCGAGGCTCTGGGGCCGCAGACGGTCGGCCAGCGGCGACGGCGCGTGAGGCGTCAGGCCGGCGGCTTGGAAAAGATCGGACATGAGCTAGGTTTACTTAATCGTGGAGGGAACCACCATGACCAACGAAGGCGATCCCGCTCGGGGTCCAACCAGTGGCGTCATCCCCTACATTTCCGTGGTCGGCGGCAAGGCGGCCGTGGACTTCTACAAGCGGGCCTTCGGGGCCGAGGAGACGTTCCGCAACATCGCTGACGACGGCGAGCGCCTGCTGCATTCGCGGATGCTGATCAACGGCGCCTGGGTGATGCTGTCGGACCATTTCAGCGAGATGGCCCACGGCGACTACACCCCGCCTGCCGCGGTGACCCTGCACCTACAGGTCGACGACGCCGACGCGTGGTGGAACAGGGCCGTCGAGGCCGGCGCCGCCGTCCTCTTCCCGATCGCCGATCAGTTCTGGGGCGACCGCTACGGCCAGTTGCGCGATCCGTTCGGCCACACCTGGTCCATCGCGTCGAAGATCAAGGGCTAGGGCCCGCCGCTTCGTGCGGCGAGCCCCGCGCGCTAAGCCCGCAGCCGCGCCCGGATCCGCTGGCCGTTGCGCTCGATCGTCACGTCCCAGACCGAGGCGCCGGTGTTGGACATGGCGGTCAGGTCGGCGGTGGTGTTGATCGTTTTGCCGTTGACCTCGCGGACGAAGTCGCCGGGACGCAGGCCGGCGTTCAGGGCGAAGCCCTGGCCGATCTTGGTGACCAGTACGCCGCGGCCGGCGAACGGGTCGACGCCCAGGTCCTGGGCCACGGCGGGCGACAGGTTGACCACGGTGGCGCCGTCGAACGGGTTGCGACCCTTGATCACCCGCTCGTCCTTGGCCGGACTTTCCGGCGCGGCCTCGGCGCGAAGGGTCAGGGTCTGTTCCCGACCGTTACGGTTGATCAGCACCTGGACGCGGTCGCCGACCTTGTGGGTGCCGATGGCGAAGGCGCCGCCGCCCTCGTCGTTCACCGCCTGGCCGTCGATCGACAGGATCACGTCGCCGTCGCGGATGCCGGCCCGGTCGGCCGAGCCGCCCGGATAGACGTCGGAGATCACCACGCCGCGCGGAGCGCTAAGGCCGAGGCTGCGGGCGATGTCCCCGGTTACGGGTTGCCCCTTCACGCCCAGCCAGGGCCGCACCACGCTGTGGCCGCCGCCAAGCGCGGTGTTGACCACCTGACGCACGACAGAGGCCGGAATGGCGAAGCCGACGCCGGCCGAGGAGCCGGAGCGGGAGATGATGAAGGTGTTGATGCCGATCAGGTCGCCGTCCATGTCGACCAGCGGACCGCCGGAATTGCCCGGATTGATCGCCGCATCGGTCTGGATGTAGCTGCCGAACTCGGCCGCCCCGACGTCGGTGCGGGCCAGGGCCGAGATGATGCCGTTGGTCACGGTCTGGCCCACGCCGAACGGGTTGCCCAGGGCCAGGACCAGGTCGCCGACCTCGATCTGCTCCTGGTCGTCGATGGCGATCACCGGCAGGCGCTCGCCCTTGACGTCGATCTTCAGCACCGCCAGGTCCGAGCGCGGGTCGTCCAGCAGCACCGTGGCCGGGAACTCCCGGCGATCAGCCAGCTGGACGGTGATGTCGCTCATATTCTCGATGTTGTGGTGGTTGGTGATGATCACCCCGTCGGCGCGGACGATCGCGCCCGACCCCAGCGAGCCCTGCACCTGGTCGCGGGTCGCCCCACCGCCGCCGCCCATGAAGAAGTCCCAGAACGGATCGACGCGCTGGCGCACCACGCGCTTGCTGGCCACGTTGACGATGGCGGGGGCGGCCTTCTTCACCACCGGCGCGAACGAGGCCTTCATCGACATCGGGTCGGACGGCGCGCGGCGGGTGGGCTGGGCGAGATCGGGGATCGACTGGGCCTTCGACGGCCCTTGCGGCGAACAGGCGGCCAGGGCGACGAGAACGGGAAGCACGGCGCGATAGGATCGCATGGTGGCTCGCATAGTTGTGGGGCGACTCCGTGAATCTGAGCCCGCGAGATCAGCCGAGCTTTCGGGCGCATTGATGGCGGCCAAGGTCCGGGATTTGGCCCGCTAATCAAAGACGGTCAGGCGGCGCTCGGTTCCACCACGACCGGGTGCGCCACACGGACCGCCAGAGCCGTCGCCGCCAGCAGCAGGACCGCGGCGATCAGGGCCGGCAGCCCTGGCATATGCAGGGTGGCGTCGTGGCGGATCGCCCAGGAGAACGGCAGCAGGTACAGCGCGGGCCCGACGATGGCGGTGATGCCCATCATGGCCGAGTTGGCGCCCTGCAGCTGGCCCTGCTCCCACGGCTGGACGCGGCGCGTCATCAGGCCCTGCAGGCCAGGCTGGATCAGGCCCGAGAAGGCGAAGATCGGCAGGCCGCACAGGTACAGCCAGCCCGTCGGCGCCAGGCCGTAGATCATGAAGCCGACGCAGCCCGAGAACAGGCCGATCAGCAGCGCCCCGCGCTCGCCGACCTTCTTGACGATCGGCCCGACCAGCAGGCTCTGCAGCAGGATCCCGGCCACGCCGCTACCCATCAGGGTCAGGCCGATCATCAGCACCGGCCAGTGGTAGCGATAGCCCATGTAGAGCACGAACACACTGGGCAATACGTTGTGCGCCAGCTGGAACAGGAAACCCACGCCGGCCAAGCCCAGCAGGTCGGGCTTGCTCCGGAGCAGGTTCAAGGAACCGACCGGATTGGCCTTCTTCCAGTCAAAGCGCGCGATCCGCTTTTCCGGCGCCAGCGATTCCGGCAGCACGAAGAAGCCGTACAGCCAGTTGCACAGGGCGAGACCGGCGCAGACCAGGAACGGGAGGCGATGGTCGACGCCCCACAGCATCGCGCCAAAGGCCGGACCGAAGGTAAAGCCGACGCCAAACGCCGCGCCCATCAAGCCGAAGCCCTTGGCGCGGTCTTCGGGCTTGGTCACGTCGGCCACATAGGCCCCGGCGGTCGAGAAGCTGGCCGCCGTCATGCCGTTGAACACCCGGCCGACGAACAGCCACCAGATGGTCGGAGCGAAGGCCATGAACAGGAAGTCGACGCCCAGGCCGAAGATCGAGGTCAGGATCACCGGCCGGCGGCCGAAGCGGTCCGACATCAGGCCCAGGATCGGCGCACAGAAGAACTGCATCACGCCCCAGGTGGTGGCGAACAGCGTCACCCACAGGGCCGTCGCGGCGGTGTCGCCGCCGTTGAAGCGCTTCATCAGCTCGGGAAGGACGGGGATCATCACCCCCAGCGACAGCACGTCCAGGCAGGCGGTGACGAAGATGAAGCCGAGCGCGGCCTGTCGGTTCTGTCTGGTGGTCATGCGTCGCCCTCCCTGGCGCTTCCTTTTATGTCCATAGCCGTCCGGCTGGCGAGATTTGTCAGCAGCGCGCGCCACCATTCGGCGTGGCGCTGCAGGAACACCGTGTCGGGGAAGCGGTGGCGGGCCACATGTTCGATCGGCACGGTGTCCCAGCCGCGATGCTCGACCGTGACGCGGGTCTCGTCTCCGACGGGTTCGAACCGGACCTCGACCTCGGTGTCCATGTCCGGCGCGAAGCTGGCCTGGCGCCAGCCGAACACCAGGCGTCGGCCGGGATCCCAGACGCGAACGGGACCGATCTCGAACACCTTGCCGGACGGCAGGCGCTCGACCAGACGGCTCCACTCGCTCACGCCTTCGAAGGCCAGCACGCCCGGCGACCTCGGCGTGAACGAGAACAGAGCGTTGGGCTTCCACCAGGCCCCGATGTCGGCGGTGAAGACTTCGAACACCCGCAGGGGCGCGGCCTTGATGCGCAGGGCGACCAGAACCTTGGAGGTCACGCCCCCTCTCCTTCGATGTGGGCCTTCAGGGCCAACAGCTGGTCGCTCCACAGGCCCTCGGCCGCCTCGGCCCAGGCCTTCAGCTCGGCCATCGGGGCGGGACGCAGGGCGTAGACCCGCACCCGGGCGTCGAACGGCGGGTGGGTCTCCTCCACCAGCCCCGCCTGGCGCAAGGCGCGCAGGTGGCGGCTCATGGCCGGAGGCGACAGGCCGGCGGCCTGGGCCAGCTCGCCCGCCCGACGCGGTCCCTGGCGCAGCAGGTCCACGGTCGCCCGCCGATGCGGGTCGGCCAGGGCCGCCAGGGTGGCGTCGAGCGAGGCGCTCACGGGAAGGCCGCCGGGGCCCGCTTCGCGTCGAGCGCGGCCAGCTGCCGCTTGTTGGCCTTCAGCCGCCAGGCGGCCTCCAAGGCCCCGCGCAGGGTGGGTTCGTCGGCCTCGGCCAGCACGACCAGAGTCGCTCCCTTCAGGCCCCAGTTCCCGGGCACGGGCCGGAACACCTTGGGCTCGACGCCCACGATCACGTCCTGATGCTCGCGGGTCAGCTGCACCATGCCGAAATTGGCGTTGGGATAGCCCAGGGTGGCGAAGATGCGGCCCACCCGGAAGTCGACCGTGCCCATGTGCGAGCTCTCGACGGCGTCCGGCAGGGCCAGGGCAAGGCGGCGGAAATCGTCGGGAGTCACGCCCAACCCTTCACGACCTTCAGGCCCGAGGTCGCCTCGGCCTCGTCCACGCTGACGGACCGGATCGGCGCGCCGACCGTCCAGAAGTGCCCCTCGGGGTCGCGGCAGCGATAGGTGCGATCACCGTAGAACTGGTCCTCCGGCTCCATCAGGATCTCGAACCCCGCCGCCCGCGCCCGCTCGCAATGAGCGTCTATGTCGGCGTCCAGATGGATGTGGACGGTCTGGGTGTTGAAGCCGTCGATCGAGGCCGGGCTCTTGTGCATCTGCGACCACTCATTGCCGATCATGATCAGGCTGTCGCCAAAGCCCATCTCGGCATGGGCCAGCTTGCCGTCATTGTCCTCGATCAGCATGGTCAGCTCAAAGCCGAACGCCGCCTCCAGGAAATTCAGGGCGGCCTTGGCATCGCGATAGCAGAGGGCCGAGGTCAGGGCGGCGCGTTGCATGGCCGAGCTCCGTTTCCGATATCGGCAATATTTAACGCATATAGAAACTAATTACACAAGCGCCGCCGTTCGCGGTCGAGAGCGCTGATCGTGTCCTGAAAACGCCGCTGTACCCGAAGAGCCCTAGCGCAGCGCCGGCTTTAGCGGCCCCAGCACGCCGTCGCCCTTCTCGCCCTTCACGCCGATCAGCCGGATCAGCAGCGGATAGACGTCGACATTGGCG
>JAGIBE010000266.1:0-4031 GCA_017744495.1 Caulobacter sp.
GCGCTACGCCTTGGGGCTGGGCTGCGAGGTGCAGTACGCCGACAGCCTGGTCTACGCCCAGGGCCTGGACCTCTCCGGGCCGTCGGTCCCGATCGGCGTCAGTTGCCGGATCTGCGAGCGCGACGACTGCGCCCAGCGGGCCTTCCCACCCGTGGACCGGTCCTTCGAGGTGTTCGAGAACGAGCGACGGCAGGTTCCGTTCGCCCTGCGGTCCTAGCGCCCGCTTATCGCGTCGGCGTGGCGGCCGGGCCCGACTTGCAGACGACATAGCCGAAGGCCGGTACGTTGACCGCATAGGCGCCGGGTGCGGCGGCGCCCGCCTCGCACACTCCCCGCAGAGCACTCCAGCTCAAGGAAGTCGTCTCGACCTGGACTTGGGCGGCCTGGGGTTCAGCGGCGGTATTGACGGCCACCAGCACCTCCTCGCCCCCCAGGCGACGCGAGAAGACGAACAGCCCGGGCCCTTTGGTCTCATAGCGCGTGACCTGGTCGCCGCGCCGCAAAGCCGGCTCCTGACGGCGCAGCCGGGTCAGTTCGGCGATCTCGCGATACAACGGATGGGACGGGTTGAAGCTGGCGGCGGCGGTCGTCGCCTGGGTCCCGATCAGGCGCTCGGCCTTGTAGCTGTCCACCCGACTGGCGAACATGTCCTCGCGGGAGTCGTGGTCCTGACCGCCGACGCCGGTGAAGCCCTGCTCGTCGCCGTAATAGAGCGCCGGCAGGCCCCGCGCGGTCAGCAGCAGGGCGTTGGCCAGGATCGTCCGTCGCAGCAGCTCGGCCTCGCTGGCCTCGGGATTGGCCGAACGCAGGGTCTGGCCCAGCCGCAGGACGTCATGATTGCCGATCAGGGTGACCAGGCGACGCGCGGTGGCCGGTCCGCCTTCGTACAAGGCGTCCTTGTCGAACACCGCGCCCAGTTCGGTCGTCGGCTTGTTGCGGGCGATGACGTCGACCAACGCCGCGTGGAACGCGAAATCGTTGACCGCCGGCAATCCGTCGATGCGCGTGTGCCGGGCCAGGACAGCCGGGTCGGTGTTCATCACCTCGCCGAAGATGTGGAAGTTGGTCACCCCGGCCGCCTTGGCCCGCTTCTGCATGGCCGGCACGAAGGCCTGCCAGAACTGGGGATCGACGTGGCGGGCGGTGTCGATCCGGAAGCCGTCGACGTGGAAGTCGTCGATCCAGCGACCGTAGATGTCGATGAAGCCGGCCAGCGCCCTGGGGTCCTCGGTCATGACGTCGTCAAGCCCGGCGAAGTCGCCCAGCTGCGAGCTCTCTCCCTCGAAGGTCGACTCCCCGCGGTTGTGGTAGAAGCGCGGATCGTTCAGCCAGGCCGGGGTCTTGGCGTTGCGATCCGCGTCCGGGACGTACGGCGTGTAGGCGTAGTCGGGCCGGGTCAGCCTCTGGAAGTTCGTGGGCGTCTGGTCGTCGAGCCCCTTGAACCCGGCGTTGATCGGCTCGCCCTGGACTCCGCCCCGTCGAGAGTAGGGATACTCGCCCTGGCTCCGATAGGCGCAGCCGCGCGGGGCGCATTCGCGGTACTGGATGATGTCGCCGGTGTGGTTGACCACGATGTCGAGATAGACCTTCAGCCCCCGCGCGTGGGCGGCGTCGACGAAGGCCTTGTAGAGCGCGCGGTCGCCCAGGTGTGGGTCGACATCGAGGAAGTTCAGCGGCCAATAGCCGTGATAGCCGGCGATCTCCCGGCCGGGCTCGTACTGGACGGTCTGGTTGGTGAAGACGGGCGTCAGCCAGATCGCCGTCGCGCCCAGGCCCTGGATGTAGTCCAGCCGGTCGATCACGCCCTTCAGGTCGCCGCCGTGATAGAACATCTTCGAGGTCGGGTCGTAGCCAGTCTTGCTCCGATCGCCCGCCAGCCCGCCCCGATCGTTGGCGGCGTCGCCGTTCTCGAAGCGGTCGGGCATGATCAGATAGAGGATCTCGTCCTCGGGCAGGCGGTCGGCCGGAAAGCTCTTGGGCTTGGAGGCGGACGCCGCGAGCGCGCTGGTTCCCAGCAGCAGGGCCGAAAGCGCCAGCGAGGCGATGAGCTTGGGACGAAGCATCGGGGAACTCCTAGCGCGTGACGACGGCCAGCCGGCTCTTGAGCCGCAGGAACGGCGTCTCGAAGAACCGGTAGGACAGGTGGGCGGCCAGACCCAGGAGCAGGAGCGCCGCGACCAGCCCTCCGCTCCTACCCGCCAGGGATTGGGAAAGGCCCGGCCGCCAGCCGTCCAGGGTCGGCAGGAACTGGTGGAAAACCAGGTGCAGGACGAAGGCGTGGAAGACGTAGAGGCCGTACGAGATCCGACCGGCATAGGTCATGGCCGACGGCTGACTCCTCCCGTCCAGGCCGAGGGCGGCGAGGAAGATCGCCACGGTTCCAGCCAGGATCAGCAACCACCCGGCCAGCGCATGCCACGGCGTCGGCGAATGCGGGTCCCAGCTCTTGACACCGCAGATACGGACCGCGACCAGCCAGGCCGCCAGACCCGCCGCCAGCAGCGCCAGGCGCACGGGCCAGCGCCAGGCCAGCGTCCGTCCGCGCAGCATGTTGGATAGGAGGCAACCGGCGGCGAAGAACTGCCCTTGGATCAGGCCGTTGGTCCACTGGCCGTTGTCGCCGGTTGTCGGATGGACGGCATAGAGCCAGATCGCGCCGTACGAAGCGGCCAGCGCCGCGATCGCCAGGCCGGCAACCCCCTTGCGCCCCGCCAACGCCATCAGGATCGGGACCAGCAGGTAGAACTGCTCCTCGACCGAGATACTCCAGAGCGGATCGATGGGACCGGCGACCCAGCCTTTGAAGGCGATATGCCAGTTGGCGTAGAACAGGGCGAAGGCGGCGAACTGGTCGGGCTTGGCCGGGCCGACGCCTGGCGTCCAGCGCTCCAGCGCCGTCAGCCCCAGCAGCACCGCGAAATAGAGCGGCCAGATGCGCAGGATGCGGCGACCGTAGAAGGCCGCGACGCCGACCTGTCCCCGCGTCTCGCGCTCGCGGGCCAGCAGCTCGGTGATCAGGAAAGCGCTCAGCAGGAAGAAGACCGGGACGCCGAACGCGCCCATGGTCAGCACATCGGCCAGCCAGGGGCGACCGGCCGCGAGCGGCAGATAGTCCGGCAGGTGGAAGAGCAGCACCAGAACGAACGCGAAGAACCTCAGCCCGTCCAGCTCTGGTCGATCGTAACGCCGCACCCGCCCCTCCCCGGGCCGCAAACAGATGCAAATGCAGCCACTCGCGATCCCACGACTTAAACGCTCTTCGGCGTTTCATGGAGACTATTTGCCCGATCCGGCAAAATGGGACAATGCAAATTTCTGCAAATTTATGAGAAGTGCACCGCGAAACGCAGGTCCGACGGCAGCTAATAGAACCTCGAAATCCGGCGGTGGAGACTGGCCGACTCGGATTCCAGACAAAAAAGAGGCCGCGGAAACCGCGGCCTCTTTCTTCGGATACAGGTCCGAAACGCTTAGCGCTTCGAGAACTGGAAGGAGCGGCGGGCCTTGGCCTTGCCGTACTTCTTACGCTCGACGACGCGGCTGTCGCGGGTCAGGAAGCCGTGCGGCTTCAAGAGGGTGCGCAGGCCGGGCTCGTAGTAGGTCAGGGCCTTGGACAGGCCGTGACGCACGGCGCCGGCTTGGCCCGACAGGCCCGAGCCTTCCACGGTGACGACGACGTCGAACTGACCCAGGCGGTCGGTGACCTCCAGGGGCTGGGCGATCATCATGCGCAGCACGGGGCGGGCGAAATAGACTTCCTGGTCACGACCGTTGATCGTGATCGAGCCCTTGCCCGGCTTGATCCAGACGCGGGCGATCGCGTTCTTGCGCTTGCCGGTCGCGTAGGCGCGGCCTTGGGCGTCGATCTTGGGTTCGGCGGGAGCAGCAGCTTCCGGGTTGCTGGACAGGCTGGCCAGCGCGTCAAAGCCTTGAGCTTCAGACATGACTTAGGCGCTCCGGGTGTTCTTGGCGTTGCGACCGGCGAAGTCGATGACTTCCGGGCTCTGCGCTTGGTGCGGGTGCTCACCGTT
>JAGIBE010000266.1:4052-22508 GCA_017744495.1 Caulobacter sp.
AGTAAACCTTGTCGTCCAGCTTCTTGCCGGTGAACTTCACCTTGTCGGCGTTGATCACGACGACGAAGTCGCCGCAGTCGACGTGCGGGGTGTAGTCAGGACGGTGCTTGCCGCGAAGACGCATGGCGATGAACGTCGCCAGACGACCGACAACGGCGTCCTGGGCGTCGACCACGATCCACTTCTTCTCGACCTCGGCGGGCTTCAGGGAAGCCGTGGTCTTTTGCATAGGATTGATCCGTATTCCTTGTGCGTCGGGGGCCAAGGAAGCGGTCCCGTCTGCGTGAGGGGCGGCAGGTACAGGACGGTTCGCGGCCTGTCAACAATGCGCGCGCAAGAAACTCCGCAAACCCTTATGAAACAAGGGATTTCGTGATGTGGTATCCAGATACCACATCACGACCTCTCTCCTACTTCCCGTCATCGAAGCCGTAGGCGTGGCGCATGATCTGGTAGAGGTAGCTCTCCTCGACCACGCCATGGACCAGATACGACCCCGGCCCGTCGGCGAAGACGCCCACGTCCTCGCCCGAGTGGGCCGAGCTGGCCAGGAAGGCCGTGGCGTTCTGGTGATAGTCGACGTCGTCGGTGTCTTCCTTGGTCGGGTCGCCGCGCAGGTTCGAGCCTTCCGGGCCGCCGGGACCGGTGGCGAAGCTGAGCACGGTGTAGGGCTTGCCGTCGCCGGCCAGCACCGGCTCGCCCTCATTGCCCGCCAGGCCGAGGATCGGGCTGTTGCGGTTGGCGTAGCCCGAGATCACCAGGCCGTGGCTGTGGTCGGCGGTGACGATGACCAGGGTCTCGTCCAGGTTCACCTTGTCCAACACCGCCTGCACGGCCTTGGAGAACTCGACCGTCTCGGTCAGGGTCCGCTTGGCGTTGTTCAGGTGGCTGCCCATGTCGATCTTGCCGCCCTCGACCAGCAGGAAGTAGCCCTTTGGGTTCTTCGACAGCAGGTCGACAGCCTTGGTGGCCATGGTCGCCAGGGTGGGCACGCCCTGCCCCAGGATCGACCGCTCCACCTCGTAGGGCAGGTGCTCGTTGGCGAACAGACCCAGCACCGGACCGGTCTTGGCCGGGTCCAGGGCCGCCAGCTCGGCGTCGGTGGTCACATAGGCCGCACCGGGCGTCTTCAGCCATTCGGCGGTCAGGTCGCGGCCGTCGGCGCGCTTGCCGTCCTTGGCCTCGGGCAGGAAGCGCGAGCGCCCGCCCCCAAACGCCACGTCCAGGCGGACGCCGGCCGGCGCCTCGACCAGCTGGCGGGCGATGTCCTTGCAGCCGCCCGACAGGGCCTCGGCCGGCATGTCGCTGTCGCCTTCCCAGTCGCGATAGGCGGTGTGGGCGTAGGTCCCGGCCGGGGTGGCGTGGGTGATGCGGGTGGTGGTCACCGCGCCGGCCGACAGGCCGTGGGCCTTGGCCAGTTCGGCGATGGTCTCGACGCGGGTCCCGGTCTCGCTGGCGCAGTTCTCGGCCTTGGCGGCACCGGTCAGACCGATGATCTTGTTGCGGGTCTTCACGCCGGTGGTGATGGCGGTGATGCCTGCGGCGCTGTCGGTGACCTGGGTGTCGTGGCTGTAGGTCTTGGAAAGCGCCGTCCAGGGCAGCTTCTCGAACGACAGGCTGTTGCTCTCGCCGTCGACGCCGCGCGACTGACCCTCGTAGATGCGACCGGCGGTGATGGTCGAGATCCCCATGCCGTCGCCCAAAAACAGGATGACGTTCTTGGCCTTGCCCGTGCGCGGATTGACCGTCAGAGCCTTGGCCAGCGCCGCCCGGCCGGCCTGGTAGTAGGCGTCGGCCGGCGCGGCGTTGGTCGCGGCCGCAGGCGCCGCCGGCTTGGCGGGCTTGGGGGCGGCCAGCGCGGGCGCGGCGGACAGGGCCACGAGGGCGGCGGCGAGAAACAGGGAAGCGCGGGTCACGGGAAGCTCCAGCAAGGACGTCAGACGTCCTCTGCTGGCGTTTCGTGACAGTTCGTTGTGCGCCCTGTGGAAAGTGGGATCTACGGCCGTCGAACGCGCCAGGCGAACGCGGTCGCCGTGGCCAGCAGGATCGCCGCCCCGGCCTGGTGCAGCACCCCCAGGGCCAGCGGCACCGCCGACATCAGGGTCCAGATCCCCAGCCCTGCCTGCAGGCAAACCACGCCGACCAGCACGAAGGCGGTCGTCTTGGCCTCTTGCGGCAGGCGACGCGCGCGGGCGGCGGCCACGCCGATGACGATGGCGGCCACGAACAGGGCGTAGGCCATCAGCCGATGATGCAGCTGCACCGCGCCCTGGCTGTGGGCGATCGTGCCCCATAGGCCGTGGCCGGCGTACTCGGCCGGCACCAGCGCCCCGTTCATCAACGGCCAATCGTTGTAGACCAGGCCTGCGTCGTTGCCGGCCACCAGGGCGCCCAGCAGGCTCTGGAAGAACACCGCGCCCAAGAACGCCAGGGCCCAGCCGCGCCAGTCGGTGCGCTCCTCAACGCGCGGCGAGCCCGACCAGGCGTCCAGCGCCGTCCACACCAGAGCGATGAACAGGATCAGGGCCAGGCCCAGGTGCATGGCCAGGCGCTCGGGGGCCACCGACACGCGCTCGGACAGGCCGCTGGACACCATCCACCAGCCGACCAGGCCTTGCAGCCCACCTAGGCCAAAGAGCACCGCGCAGCGCCAGATCAGGCGGCGCGGGATCATCCGGCGGACCAGGAAGAACACGAATGGGATAGCGAAGGCCGCCCCCACCAGGCGCCCCAGCAGCCGGTGCGCCCACTCCCACCAGAAGATGCCCTTATAGGCCTCCAGCGTCATGCCGGCGTTGACCAGCCTGTACTGCGGGATCTTTTTGTAGAGCTCGAAATTGGCCCGCCAGGCCTCGTCCGACATCGGCGGCAGCGCGCCCATGATTGGCTTCCACTGGGTGATCGACAGACCGGAGTCGGTCAGGCGCGTCGCGCCCCCGACCACCACCATGCAGAAGACCAGGAAGGCCACGGCGAACAGCCAGATGGCGACGGGTCTGGAACGATCGGAACGCAAAAAGGACGTCATGACAGCCGGAAAGAACGTCAGTTGGGGGCCGAAATACGGCGAAGCCTTGCCGTACGCCTGACAGCGCCTCGCGTCCATGGCCTCATGACGGTTGAGGCGCGGCGTGCGATGATGCATCGGGGCGCTGTGGCGGGTCGGAGGAGTTCATGAGCGGGGTCGGCGTGTTCGTGGCCGTGGTGATCGGCATCCTGGCCGGCTGGGTGGCCGATCTGGTGCTGGCCCGTCGCCACGCCCTCTTCACCAAGCTCTTGATCGGCGTCGTCGGTTCGTTCATCGGGACGTTCATCGCCCAGCGGCTGGAATTCCGGTTCGACGGCTTCCTCGGCAGCCTCCTGGTCTCCAGCGTGGGCGCGATCTTCTTCCTGGCCGTCCTCGGCATCGTGTCGAGCATCTTCCGGAGACCCGCTTGAGCGCTCCCGTCATCCCCGCCCGCCTCCGCAAGCTGATCGGCGGGATCGGCATCCTGGTGTTTCTGGCCGCCTGGATCTGGGCCTTCACCAGCCTCTACGACTTCCTGCCCAACAATCGCGCTGTGCACCTGATCTATTTCGTAATCGCCGGCCTGGGCTGGGGCCTGCCGCTGATGCCGCTGATGTCGTGGATGGGCAAGGCGGACAAGCCGATCGGGCGGTAGAGCGTGGGGCCCCTCTTCTCCCTCGTTCTGCTGGCCATGCTCGCGCCCCTGACTACGGGCTTCGTATTCGTCATCGCCCGCTTCTTCCTGCCCGCTCGCGACGCATTGATCCTGGCCGCCCTGATGGTCGTCGCTGGCGGTATAGGCTGCTTTCTCGGAATGCTGGCGCAGACCTTGATGATCAGAAATGCCGACGATGCGTCTGGCGCTGAGATCGCCCGTTTCTTTGTCCTCGCCCTCACCAGCGGCGCGGTCAGCGCATTGGGTGTTCTGGGGCTTTTCCTACGCTGGCGAGCCAGTCGCGCTCGGAAGCTCAGCGCCCAGACCTTCGACTGAACGAAAAAGGCCGCCCTCTCGGGCGGCCTTTCCGTTCTTCCGGTCTTCCTCAAAGAGGAATGGTCGGAGCGACAGGATTTGAACCTGCGACCCCTTGACCCCCAGTCAAGTGCGCTACCAGGCTGCGCCACGCTCCGATCCGGAAGGAGCGCCCTTATAGGTGGGGCTTCCGTCGGGAGCAATGGGATTTCTCGGTGATTTTCGGGGCATCCCAAACGGGGTTCGGGCGCGCTTCAGGCGCCCCGCAAAAGCCCGTCCAGCCGGGCCTTCACGGCCTGCAGGTCGTCCAAAGCCATGACCAGGCGCCCCCTCGCCTCGTCCGCCAGTTCGATCTGCGGCGACGAATCGACGGCCGTCAGTCCCTCCAGCGAGGCCGAACCGTTATCACCCAGGCCGGCGGCGATCACATGGGTCAGACCCTGCTCGCGGTGCAGCTTCTGCACGCCCTTGATGGTGTAGCCCTCGGCGTGCAGCAGGGCGCGCACGCCGCTCAGCACGGCGATGTCCTGCGGGCGGTAGAACCGCCGCCCGCCGGCCCGCTTCATCGGACGAATGAACGAGAACTTGGTTTCCCAGAAGCGCAGGACGTGCTGCGGCACGCCCAGCTCGTCGGCGGCTTCGGATATCGTGCGGAAGGCGTTGGGCCCCTTCGCCACCGCATCGAATCCTTCTTAGCCGCCCAAGGCGCGGTCGATTCGCGCCTTCATGACTTGCGAAGCCCGGAAACCGATCACCCGGCGGGGCTCGATCTCGGCGGGTTCCCCGGTCTTGGGATTGCGGCCCATGCGGGCCCGCTTGTCACGCACCTGGAAGACGCCGAAACCCGAAAGCTTGACCGTCTCGCCCTGCTCCAGCGCCTCGGCGACCAGATCCAGGGTGCGTTCGACCAGGCCCGCGCAGTCCTGGCGGGTCAGACCGACTTCCTCATGGACCGCCTCGCAGAGATCGGCCCGGGTCAATGTCGCGCCTTTCATGACGCCCCCTTACGCTTGATTGACAAACCCCGGAGCGCCCGCTTCCGACGGGGTGAGCCCCGTGTTTCTGCAACGCGCTCTCATCAACTCAAGCCTGCATGCCGCGATTATCGCATGGAGTCAAAGGCTGAGCGCCAAGACTTGAGACGATAGCGCAAGCTAGCGAGCAAAAACGGCCAAGCTTCGCCCTACAGGCGAAGAACGCAGGCTCCCCAGGTCAGCCCGCCGCCCATAGCCTCCAGCAGCAGCAGCTGGCCCGGCTTGATGCGGCCGTCGGCGATTCCCTGGGCGAAGGCCAGCGGGATCGAGGCGGCCGAGGTGTTGGCGTGCAGGGCGACCGTCGAGATCACCTTGTCCTCGTCGATGCCGCAGCGGTGGGCGACGCCGGCCAGGATGCGCTGGTTGGCCTGGTGCGGGATGAACCAGTCGACGTCGGCCACCTCGACCTCGGCCGCCTTGGCCGCGGCGAAGATCGCTTCGGAGATGTTGACCACCGCGTGCTTGAACACCTGGTTGCCGAGCATGCGCAGCTTGCCGACCGTGCCTGTCGTCGACGGGCCGCCGTCGACATAGAGGAGTTCCTGCTTGGTCCCGTCGGCGCGCAGGGCGAAGCCCAGGACGCCCTGGTCGGCCGTGGTCCCCTGCCCTTCGCGCGGCTCCAGCACCACGGCGCCGGCCCCGTCGCCGAACAGCACGCAGGTGCCCCGGTCGGTCCAATCCATCAGCCGGGTCATCGCTTCGGCCCCGATCACCAGGGCGCACTTGGCGTGGCCCCGAGCCACGAAGCCGTCGGCGACGCTGAGGGCGTAGACGAAGCCCGAGCACACGGCCTGGACGTCAAAGGCGATGCCGACCGGCGCGCCCAGCTTGCGCTGGACGATGGCGGCGGTGGCCGGGAACGTCATGTCGCCCGTGGTGGTGGCCACGATGATCAGGTCGACGTCGGCGGCGGTCTTGCCGGCCTTTTCCAGCGCCTGCTGGGCGGCGCGGAAGGCCAGGTCCGAGACCGGCTGGTCGTCGGCCACCATGTGGCGCTGGCGGATGCCCGTGCGCTCCACGATCCAGGCATCGCTGGTGTCGACGGTTTGCGCCAACTGGTCGTTGGTGACGATGTTGTCCGGCAGATAGGCCCCGACGCCAGTGACGGCGCTACGAATTACGCTCACTCGGAAGCTCCCTGGCCTTCGGCGCCCGACACGCCGCCCCCTTGAGGTTTTAAGGCCGTCTCTTCTTGTGCGCCGGCATTGAGGCCGGTTTCAGTCAGGCGTTTCAGGTTACGGTCGATCTCGGCCGAGAAGTCGCTGCGGGCCAAGTCCACGGCCACGCGGATGGCCGAGGCGTAGCCCAGGGCGTCGGCCCCGCCATGGCTCTTGACCACGATGCCGTTCAGGCCGAGCAACGGGCCGCCATTGACCCGACCAGGGTCCAGGCGGCGGCGCATCTTCTTCAGCGCGCCCGAGGCGATCACCGCCCCCAGCATGGCCAGCGGGCCGGAAGTCAGGGTGGTCCTCACCTCGGCGGCGAAGAAGCGGGCAAGGCCCTCAGCGGTCTTCAGCGCGACGTTGCCGGTGAAGCCGTCGGTGACGACCACGTCGACCGTGCCCTTGGCGATGTCCGTGCCCTCGACGAAGCCGCGATAGTCGAAGTCCAGCTTGGTCGCCTTGAGGATGGCGTGCGCCTCGCGCACCTCCTCATGGCCCTTCTGGTCCTCGGAGCCGACGTTCAGCAGACCCACGGTCGTGCGCTCCGAGCCGTGCACCGCGTGGTGGAAGGCCGCGCCCATGATCGCGAACTCGATCAGCTGCTTGGCGTCGCTCTCGACGTTGGCGCCGACGTCCAGGACGGCCGAGACGCCGTTCATGGTCGGCCAGCTGGCCACGATCGCCGGGCGCTCCAGATTGGCGCCCATGCGCAGGATCAGCTTGGAGATCGCCATCAGGGCGCCGGTGTTGCCCGCCGAGACGCAGGCGGCCGCCTCGCCGGCCCGGATCGCCTCGACGGCGTTCCACAGGCTGGTGCCCTTGCCCCGGCGCATGGCCTGAGCCGGCTTCTCCTCCATGGAGATGGCCTTGTCGGTGTGGCGCACTTCACTGACGGCCCGGGCTCGCGCGCACTTGGCAAGCTGAGCGTTCAGTTGGGTCTCGTCACCATGCAACAGGAACCGCACGTCCGGCAGGTTCTGGGCGGCCAGGTTGACGGCGGGAACGATCACGGACGGACCGTGATCCCCGCCCATGGCGTCGATCGAAATGACTACGGGGTGAGGCACGAGGCGCTATCGGCTCCTGAGGCGGCGGGACGATACAGCCGCGGTAATATCACGCAAGCGGAAGGAATGAGCCATTTCAGGCCCCTTCGCCACCGGCTTCGGGGTCGCTCTTCAGCTTTTTCAGGGCCGCGAAGGGTGAAAGGTCCACCGGTTCCGGCGGCTGCTGGAACACCGCGCCCGGCTTGCGGGGGAAGGGGTCCAGCTCCAGGGCAAGGTGCTCGATGACATAGCCGGAGACGTCGATGGTCTCGTCCTCAAGCACGTCGGGCGGGTCGTCGCCGTCCGGATCCAGGCCCAGTTCGCCGCCCGTGTCCTCGTCCTGAGGCGCGTATTCGCTGTCGGCGGGCAGGACGTGGACGCTGAAGCGCGATTCGATCGGCTCCTCGAATTCCTCGGCCGAGACGCCGCAGACCTGGGTCACCCGGGCGCGGATCAGGCCCGAGACCTCGGCGCCGTCCATCCACGGACGCAGGAACACTTCCGCGGTCAGAGTTTCCAACGCGACCAGGCCTAAGGTCTTGGCGATTTCGCGCCGCGCGGCCTCGTCCGGCTCGAATCGCAGATCGACGCCGCCGCGGCTCACCCGCCCGAGGGCGACGGCGCTGGGCCAGGGATCGATCACGCCTTCGGCCATTGGGCCTCTCCTTGCAGCAGGGTCTCAAGCGGCTGGGCCGCCAGGCGGTCGCGCGCGGCGACCACATAGTCCGTCAGGCCGGCCAAGTCGCCCTCCCCTCGCTCCTCGAAGGCCGTGCGGGCCAGGGCGGCGCTCAGCACCGAGCGGTCGGGCAAGGCGGCGGCGGCCTCGTCGAAGGCCTTGATCCGCCCATAGGCGGCGCCGACCAGCTTCTTCATCTTCTTGCCCACTGAGGTGTCGGACACGCCGATCTCGCGGAAAGCATCGTCCAGACCTCGCGTATAGGCGTTGAAGGTCTCCTGCGAGACCTCGGCCGCCGACTCGCCCCGTCCCTTCAGCCGCTCGAGCAACAGGGCTACATGCAGGGTGAACAGCTCGAACCGGCCCTCCATCGAGTCGTGGACGCCCATCACGGCGTAGAACGCCGGAGAGCGGGCCTGAGCCACCGCCGAGGCATAGAGCTTGCCCCCCGCCGCCTTGGCGGGCCTGGGTTTCAGCAGCCGGTCCAGAAACATCACACTCGCCTCGATTTCGCCGTGACACGGAACTAGTTAGCCGTTCCATCCACGCGGACCATTGAACTAAGCCCGCGCGGGCGATAGGTCAAAGTCAGCCTGTTCAAGGTTCCGGAGCCTCAATGTCTCGTCCTGCCGTTCTCGCCGCCGCCGTCATCGGCCTCGCCGCCGTCGCCGGAGCCTGCACGCCGCTCACGAGCTATTCGGGTTTCCAGGCGATCGAAGCCAAGCCGGCCGACATGAAGATCGGCGAGGACAGCAAGTCGACCGTGACGGAAAAGCTGGGTTCGCCCTCGGCCACGTCCACCTTCGACCAGAACGCCTGGTACTACATCTCGCAGACCACCGACCGCGTAGCCTTCTACAAGCCTCGGGTGATCAAACGCGACGTCGTGGCGATCAAGTTCAATCCGGCCGACGAGAAGGTCGCCTCGATCGACACCTACACGCTGAAGGACGGCAAGGTCATCGCCTACAACGGCCATGAGACCCCGACCCGCGGCCGCGAGATGACGATCCTCGAACAGCTGCTGGGCAACGTCGGCCGCGGCGGCATGCTGCCGCAAGACGACGACACCCCCGGCAACCGTCCGCAAGACCGCCGCTAGACTTTCCTCAGGGAAGCGCAAGCGAAAGCTTCGCCATACGATGCGTTAAGCATAAGCGGCTGAAATTCCGCGACAATTTGTCGTCGTGTGAACGTTTTCTAAACGACGATCCGTGCAATCTCCGGAAGTAAGCCTGCGGCAGCGTATCGTGGCGCTGCAACTTCCGGGGGGACGACTGTGAGCGCGCCTGATCTGCGTCCGTTGACGGTGCTGATCATTGATGACAACGCGCCGATGCGCGCGATCATCAGCACGATCCTGAAGTCGCTGGGCGTCCGCAAGATCATCGAAGCCAGCGACGGCGTCGAGGCGCTGAAGGCGGTCACCGAGCGCGAAGTCGATATCATCTTCACCGATCTGATGATGCAGCCCGTCGACGGCCTGGCCTTCATCCGCTGGGTGCGCACCTCGCCGGCCAGCAGCAATCCCTACACCCCCATCATCATGGTCACCGGCCACGCCACCCGCGCCAGCCTCGACGAGGCGCGCATGGCCGGCGTCACCGAGTTCCTGGCCAAGCCCCTGACCGCCAAGGGCGTGCTGCATCGCCTGAACGAGGTGATCAACAACCCGCGCGACTTCGTCCGGGCCGGCGCCTATTTCGGCCCCTGCCGCCGGCGCAAGATCGACCACGACTATATCGGCGAGGAACGGCGCGGGATGGATCCCGACAAGGCGGCCGCCAAGGCCTATGCCGACGCCTTCGGCCAAGCCGATCCCGAGCCCGTCCTCGCTCCTGAAGACTGCTACTGACGACCGTCAGCGGCTCGCGAACGGCCAGACCAGGGCGATCAGGCTCGGGGCCACCAGCAGGATCAGCACGGTGAGCGGCGCGCCCAACCGGGCGTAGTCGCCGAACCGGTAGCCGCCCGGTCCCAGCACCAGGGTGTTGCACTGGTGTCCGACGGGCGTGAGGAAGTCGCAGCCCGCCCCCACCGCCACGGCCATCAGGAACGGGTCCGGGCTCAGCCCCAGGTGCTTGGCCAGGCCCAGGCCGATCGGGGCCACGATCAGCACCGTAGCGGCGTTGTTTAGGAACGGCGTGGCGGCCATCGCCACCGCCATCATCGCCGTGAGGGTCAGCAGCGGCGGCAGGCCGTGGAAGGCGCCCGACAGCCAGCCGGCGATCAGGTCGGTCCCGCCGCTGGCCTGGACCGTGTCGCTGACCGGGATCAGGGCCGCCACAAGGACCAGCACGGGCGCGTCCAGCGCCGCATAGGCCTCGCGCATGCGGAGCGCCCCTGTCGCGATCACCACCACCGCCGCCGCGAAGAAGCCGCCGGCCACCGGCAGCACGCCGAACGCCACCAGCAGCATGGCCACGGCCAGGATCGCGGTCGGCAGCAGGGCATGACGCATGCCGCCCAGGCGCACCTCCCGCTCGGCCAGGGGCAGGCAGCCCAGGGCTTGCAAGGCTGTCGGCAGCTGCTGCTCGGCGCCCTGCAGCACCAGGATGTCGCCGGCCTTCATCCGCACGGTGGCCAGGCGCCCAGCCATGCGATAGCCGGCGCGGCTGACGCCCAGCAGGTTGACCCCGTAGGTGCTGTTCAGCGCCAGGCTCTTGGCCGTCTGGCCGATCAGGTCCGACTCCGCCCCGATCACCGCCTCGACCACCCGCACCTCGTCGGTCGGCTCGTCCATGACCACAGGACGGTCGGCGTCGGTCAGCTTCAGCCGGGCCTTGACGATCAGTTCGTTCAGCTCCTGCTGCTGGCCCTCGAGCAGCAGAATGTCGCCCGGCACGAGCTTGCGGTTGGGATGCGGCGAGGCGATCCGCTCACGGCCGCGCAGCAGGGCGACCACGGCCACGGCCTCCCCTGCCGCCTGGCGCAGATCGGCGACCCGGGAGGCCTCGAAGCTCCAACCCTCGGGGACCTCTACTTCCGTGACATAGGCGTTGGCCGCCAAGGCCGCGTCGATGTCGATGGCCGCCGTGCGTTCCTTGGGCAGCAGCCGATAGGCGAAGGCCAGGTACGCGATCGCCAGCACCGACAGCGTCCCGCCCACGGGCATGAAGTCGAACATGGCGAAGGGCTTGCCCAAGGCCTCGTTCCGCACCTCGGAGACGATGATGTTCGGCGAGGTGCCCACCAACACCGCCAGGCCCCCGACCAGCGAGCCGAACGACATCGGCATCAGCAGCCGTCCCGGCGAGACGCCGGTGTTGCGGGCGATGCGCAGGGCCGAAGGCATCATCAGGGCCAGGGCCCCGACGTTCTTGGTGACCATCGACAGCACCGTCGTGACGGTCGCAAGCACCGGCACCTGGGTGCGCTCGTCCTTCAGGTGGGGCAGCAACGGCGCCATCAGGGTATCGACCAGGCCGGAGCGCGAGATCGCCGCGCTCAACACCAGGGCGCTGGCGATGATGACCACGATGTCGTTGGAGAAGCCCTCGAAGGCCGACTTGATCGGGATCAGGCCGAACACCACGCCGACGGCCAGGGCGCCCAAGGCGATCAGGTCGTAGCGCCAACGGCCCCAGATAAAGCACAGCACCGTCGCGCCGATCAGGCCGAAGGACAGTCCCTGCTGCAGTGTCACGTGTCGTCGTCCCCCCTACCCGGCCGCAAGCTTGGCCCAGATGGGACAACGGTCCGAACAGCGTTCCGTTCATCCATCCGCGACAACCCGCCACATGAACGGAAGACAACGGCCGGCTCCGGGAACGTTCAGCCAGGGTGGCGCTTTATGGCCGCATCGGACGCGTCGGGCGCCCGACAGATTATCGTCGGAGACTAATCATGAAGCGCACTCTTCTCGCCATCGCCGCCCTGGCCACCGTCGCCGCCGCCCCACTGGCCGCCCAGGCCCAGCCCTGGCAGTCGATCAACCAGCGCCAAGCCCAGCTGGATCACCGCATCGACGTGGGCGTCCGCAACGGCTCCCTGACCCGCTCGGAAGCCCTGCGCCTGCGCGGCGAATTCCGCTCGATCGCCCGCCTGGAAGCCAGCTATCGCCGCTCGAACGGCCTGTCGATGCGCGAGCGCGCCGACCTGGATCGCCGCTTCGACCGCCTGAGCGCCCAGATCAAGGCCGAGCGCCATGACCGCAACGATCGCTATGACCGCCACGACGGTCGTCACGACGACCGTCGCAGCTAAACTTTCGATCCTGAGACCGAAAAATGAAAACGCCCCGGAGGGAAACCTCCGGGGCGTCATCATGTCAGGATCTTGAGTTCGATCAGACGCCGTGGGCCAGAACCGCCAGCAGCAGCAGGGCCACGATGTTGGTGATCTTGATCATCGGGTTCACGGCGGGGCCCGAGGTGTCCTTGTAGGGGTCGCCGACGGTGTCGCCGGTGACGGCCGCCTTATGGGTGTCCCCGCCCTTCTTGTGCAGGACGCCGTCCTTGTCGGTGAAGCCTTCCTCGATCACCTTCTTGGCGTTGTCCCACGCGCCGCCGCCGCTGGTCATCGAGATGGCGACGAACAGGCCGGTGACGATCACGCCCATCAGCATGGCGCCCAGCGCGGCGAACGCGTCGACCTTGCCGGCGATGGCCTGGACCACGAAGAACAGCACCACCGGCGAGACCACCGGCAGCAGGCTGGGCACGATCATCTCGCGGATGGCGGCCTTGGTCAGGATGTCCACGGCTTTGCCGTACTCGGGCTTGGTCTGGTAGGTCATGATGCCCGGGTTCTCGCGGAACTGGCGGCGCACCTCGGCCACGACCGACTCGGCCGCCCGGCCCACGGCGGTCATCGACATGCCGCCGAACAGGAAGGGCAGCAGCCCCCCGAACAGCAGGCCGACCACGACATACGGGTTGGACAGGTCGAAGGTCACCGCGCCCATGCCGTCGAAGAAGCTGCCCGCCTCGGCGTGGGCCGAGAAGAACTTCAGGTCCTCGGTATAGGCGGCGAACAGCACCAGGGCGCCCAGACCGGCCGAACCGATGGCATAGCCCTTGGTCACGGCCTTGGTCGTGTTGCCCACGGCGTCGAGGGCGTCGGTGGTGACGCGGACTTCCGCCGGCAGGCCGGCCATCTCGGCGATGCCGCCGGCGTTGTCGGTGACCGGTCCGAAGGCGTCCAGGGCGACGATGAAGCCGGCGAGGGACAACATGGTGGTGGTGGCGATGGCGATGCCGAACAGGCCCGCCAGGTTATAGGTCACCACGATGCCGACGATGATGGTCAGGGCCGGCAGGGCCGTGGATTCCAGCGACATGGCCAGGCCCTGGATCACGTTGGTGCCGTGACCCGAGACCGAGGCCTGGGCCACCGACTTCACCGGACGGAAGCCCGTGCCGGTGTAGTACTCGGTGATGACCACGATCAGGGCCGTGACCGCCAGGCCCACCAGGCCGCAATAGAACAGGCTGTCGGCGCTGTAGAGGCGACCGTCGACCTCGATCGCGGTCGGCACCAACTGATGGATCACGTACCAGACGGCCGGGATCGACAGCACGCCGGTGACGATCAGGCCCTGGTAGAGGGCCGCCATGATCTTCTGGCTCTTGCCCAGGCGGACGAAGAACGCGCCGATGATCGAGGTGACGATGCAGACCGCGCAGATGCCCAGCGGCAGCAGCATCATCGCCGCCTCGCGCTCGGTGTCGCGGAAGAAGATCGCCGCCAGCACCATGGTGGCGACGGTGGTCACCGCATAGGTCTCGAACAAATCGGCGGCCATGCCGGCGCAGTCGCCGACATTGTCGCCCACGTTGTCGGCGATGGTCGCGGCGTTGCGGGGATCATCCTCCGGAATGCCGGCCTCGACCTTGCCCACCAGGTCGCCGCCCACGTCGGCGCCCTTGGTGAAGATGCCGCCGCCCAGACGGGCGAAGATCGAGATCAGACTGGCGCCGAAGCCCAGAGCCACCAGAGAGTCGACCACCACGCGGTCGGTCGAGGCGTGGCCGGTGTTCAGCAGCACGGCGTAGTAGCCGGCGACGCCGATCAGGGCGAAGCCCGCCACCAGCATGCCGGTGATGGCGCCCGAGGTGAACGCCGTCGACAGGCCCTTGGCCAGGCTCTCGGACGAGGCCTGGGCGGTGCGGACGTTGGCGCGGACCGAGATCAGCATGCCCGCGAAGCCGGCGGCGCCCGACAGGATCGCGCCCAGGGCGAAGCCCACCGGCTGTTCCCATGACTTGAAGAAGAAGCCGAGCACGGCGATCACCACCACGCCGACGACGCCGATCGTCGTGTACTGGCGGTTCAGATAGGCCTGGGCCCCTTCCTGGATCGCCGCGGCGATCTCCTGCATCTTCGCATTGCCGGCCGAGGCCCGCATCAGAGACGCCGTCTGCACGGCGCCGTACAGCACCGCCAGCAGCCCGGCCCCTATGGCCACGTAAAGCCAAGAACTCATCGGTTAGTCGCCCTCTTTCGCGTTTCACTGACGAGAGGGTCGCCGCTTCGACAGGATCACGATCGAAGAGACCGCCCCCGGCCGCACGCGGCGGACGGGCCTATGGCCTCATGCCCCCTCGATGCTCCCTGATGGCGTCGTCGCGACGCCAAGACAGGGACAGTGCCAGTTGACCGGCGGGTGTCAACCGCTTGCGGGAACGGCGTTCACTTGAGCTTGGGACCGCTGGAGGGCTTGCGGCGGCTAGGGGACCAGGTTCGGGTCGCCCGCCGGTGCGGCGCCGGGGGCGGGCTTGGGCTGGGTCCCCGGCTTGGGCGGCGGCGGGATGAAGTTGCGCGGCGTCTGCTTGATCACCGCCACCAGCGCCACCTTGCCCGGGCCGATCAGGCCGTTGGTCTCGCGCAGGACCGAGGCCTTCAGGCGGCCTTCGTCCAGGGCGACATAGCTGTCGGGCCGGACAAATGGCTTGGCGTGGGCCTCGCGGACGATGGCGTCGCGGAGGATCGGCTCCTTGTCCTCGAAGATCGTGGTCGGCACGCCCGGCTTCAGGGTGATGCTCATCTGCACGAAGACGTAGTTGATCAGCTTGCCGTTCGCGATGACCGGCAGGGCCATCGACTGCAGCTTGATCACCGGATCGGGCGCTTCCTCGCCCTCGCCTTCCTTGCCGCCCTTCTTCTCCTTCTTGGCCGAGCGCGCCAAGGCCGGCGTCGCCAGCAGGGCCAGCGAGACGGTCAGGAAGGCGCGACGAGAGGCGGGCGAAGGGCGGGTCATCCCCGCCTGTTAACCGAGAAGGCTTGAGGTTTTGCTACCGACGACCTAGCCGTGCAGCCAGCCAAGCCGTTCCGGCGTGATGTCCTTGCCCTTGAACAGGGCGCAGATGCCCTCGCCTTCCACGAACTCGCCGATGTCGCGGACGGGAACGCCGGCGGCCATGGCGGCGGCCTGAAAGGCGGCCACGTCGGTGGGGTCGACGGCGCAGACAATCTCGTAGTCGTCGCCGCCCGAAGCCAGCGACATCCGCGCCTCGCCGGCTTCCGGCTGAGCGCCCAGCCAGTGGCGGGCGCCGGGCGACAGCGGCAGCCGGTCCAGGTCGACATTGACCCGCAGGCCGCTGGCCTTGGCCACATGGGCGGCGTCGGCCAGCAGGCCGTCGGAGACGTCGGCGGCGGCGCGGGCGTAGGCGCGTAGGGCGTCACGAATGGCCAGGCGCGGCGGCGGCAGGCGATAGCGACGGACCAGGCCGCCGTCGGGGTCCTCGACCTCGCCCCAATGGGCCAGCAGGCCCAGCCAGCCGTCGCCGATCGTGCCCGAGACCATCAGCCGGTCGCCGGCCCGCGCGCCCCTACGCAGCACGGCGTCGCCGCTGGGCACCCAGCCCAGGAAGGTGGCCGAGACCACCATCGGCCCCGAGGTGGTGACCGTGTCGCCGCCTAGCAGGCTGATGTCATAGAGCTTGCCGTCCTCGGCCAGGCCACGCGCGAAGGTCTCGCGGTCGGTCAGGGTGGTGCCCGAGGGCCAGCCCACCGCCAGGAAGTAGCCGTAGGGCACGGCGCCCTTACCGGCCAGGTCCGAGAGGTTGGTGCGCAGAAGCCGCCTGGCCACCACGTCCAGATCCTCGCCGGCCAGGAAGTGCACGCCGGCCACCATGGCGTCCTTCGTGATCACCAGGTCGTATCCAGGGCGCGAAGGCAGCACCGCCGCATCATCCAAGAGGTCCAGGGCCGCCTGGTCGCCACGGGTCAGCGGCCGCAGCAGGCGTTCGATCAGGCCGAACTCGTCGACGGGCGGCGCGGCGGCGGGCGTGGCGGCCTCGTCGAACCATGCGTCGTCCACCGCCGGCGCTTGCGCCGTCGGCTCGTCGTCGAACCAGTCGTCGTCAGCTTCTGGCGTCACGCGCGATGGCGTCCAGGGCGCCGTTGATGAAACCGGATTCCGGCCCCTCGAAGAAGGATTTGGCGATCTCGACATATTCGTCGATCACGACCTCTTTGGGCACATCGGGCCGATGCATCAGCTCGTAGGCGCCCGAGCGCAACACGGCTCGGGCCGTGGCGTCCAGGCGCTCCAGCTTCCAGCCCGAGGCCAGGCGCTTGACGATGGCCTGATCGACGGCGGCCTGGTGGGCCACGACGCCCTTGGCCAGCTCGGCGAAGAAGGTCTCGTCGGCCTGGGCCAGGCGATCGCCGTCGGGGCCGTCGACGTCACGGTCGAAGCGGTGCTCGGAAAATTCGCGCACGACGGCGTCGACGCCGACGCCGGAGACTTCCATCTGATACAGGGCCTGAACGGCGGCCAGGCGGGCCACCGAACGCGGCTGGATGCGGTCGCCTCGGCTCATCGGCCTTGCCCCGACAGTTGACGCTTCAAGCCCACGATCTCCAGGCACTGTTGAGCGGCCCTGCCGCCGCGATCGCCTTCCGACGCGCGGGACCGGGTCCAGGCCTGGTCCTCCTCGTCGACGTTCACGACGCCGTAGCCGATGGCCAGGCGCTTGCCGAACGAAAGGTCGTTGAGGCCGCGGGCGGTCTCGTTGGCCATGATCTCGGAATGGTAGGTCTCGCCCCGGATGATGACGCCCAGCGCCACGAAGCCGTCATAACGCACGCCGACGGGCCGGTGGCCAGCCTCTTCGGCCAGGGCGATGGCGGTGGGGATCTGCATCGCCTCGGACACGGTGATCACGTCGTACTCGGCGCCTTGGGCGTCGATCGCCGCCGCCGCGCCTTGCAGCAAGGCGTCGGAAAGCCCCGAATAACGCCGGGCCTCCACGATCAGCAGGCGAATCTTGTCTTCCACCATAGTCCTTTGAAGTCTCCTCGACGGGACCGCTCACTTCGCACCAAACGGCGCCGTCGCCAAATCGAATCGTAGCCCTCGGCGGCTTCGGCGCCGAACCCTAACTTAGAATGCGCCTATAGCTCGTCTTCGGCGACGTCGCTCAGGCCTTCCTGCCCGAGAAACTTTGCGAAATCGCTAGTTTCCCGGAAATCGCGATAGACCGAGGCGTAACGCACATAGGCGACGTCATCGAGCGACTTCAGCGCCTTCATCACCATCTCGCCCACCGCCGAGGACGGCAGTTCGGTCTCGCCCTGGCTTTCCAGCTGGCGGACGATGCCGTTGACCATCCTTTCGATCCGCTCGGGATCGACCGGACGCTTCTGCATGGCCAGCGAGATCGAGCGCACCAGCTTCTCGCGGTCGAACGGCGAACGCCGGCCCGAGCGCTTGACGATGGTCAGCTCGCGCAGTTGCACCCGCTCGAAGGTGGTGAAACGGCCGCCGCACTCGGGGCAGAGGCGACGACGACGGATGGCCGCGCCGTCTTCCGACGGGCGGCTGTCCTTAACCTGGCTTTCCATGTGGCCGCAGAACGGGCAACGCATGATCTAGGCCCTCCCGACCAAGATGGGGCCTATTAGTTGTAGATCGGGAACCGAGCCGTCAAGGCCAGGACTTCCTCGCGGACCTTGGCCTCGACGGCGCTGTTGCCCTCGGGACCGTTGGCGGCCAGACCGTTGACGACCTCGCCGATCAGCTGGCCGACGCGGGTGAACTCGGCCGTGCCGAAGCCGCGGGTCGTGCCGGCCGGCGTGCCCAGGCGGATGCCCGAGGTCACCGTGAACGGCGCGGTGTCGAACGGCACGCCGTTCTTGTTGCAGGTCATGTGGGCGCGCTCGAGGCTGTGCTCGGCGTCGCGACCGGTCACGCCCTTGGGACGCAGGTCGACCAGCATCAGGTGGCTGTCCGTGCCTCCAGAGACGATGTTGACGCCCTGCCCCTGCAGCGCTTCGGCCAGGGCCTTGGCGTTATTAATCACCTGCTGAGCGTAGGCCTTGAAGCCCGGCTGCAGCGCTTCGCCGAAGGCGACGGCCTTGGCGGCGATCACGTGCTCCAACGGACCGCCCTGCAGGCCGGGGAACACGGCCGAATTGACCTTCTTGATAATGGCTTCGTCGTTGGTCAGCACCATGCCGCCGCGCGGGCCGCGCAGGGTCTTGTGGGTGGTGGTGGTGACCACGTGGGCGTGCGGGATGGGGCTGGGGAACACGCCGCCGGCCACCAGGCCCGCGAAGTGAGCCATGTCGACCATCAGATAGGCGCCGATGCTGTCGGCGATCTCGCGGAAG
>JAGIBE010000267.1 GCA_017744495.1 Caulobacter sp.
CGTTGATACAGGGTAAAAAAGCCGCTCCAGTTCCAGCCGTGATAGTCGCGCGGCTGCGGCGGGATGACGTCGGACGTCATGTCTTTCATGGGGGATCTCGAATCCAGAACGCCTCGAAGGCGTCCGCTGGGGCCGCCACGCGCCAGCATGTGCGCCCGGGCCCGCCGGAGCGCAAGGCGCGTTCCGGAAGAATCAAGATATAGTTCCTGTGGACGAACGCCTTACAGCCTATTGTGCGTTTTAACGCATTCTTTACACTATCTAGTAGGTCAGCCGCCGGCGGGGCGGTCTGTACACCAGATATAGAGGCCGTGGCGAGTCGGGGAAACCCGCCTTGGCCGCTTTTAGGCGGAGAGTGGGCTATGAGCTGGACTGACGAACGCGTCACCACCCTGAAGAAGCTTTGGCTGGACGGCCTTTCGGCCAGTCAGATCGCCAAACAGCTGGGCGGCGTCACGCGCAACGCCGTGATCGGCAAGGTGCACCGCCTGGGCCTGTCGGGCCGTGCGGCCCCCTCGCAACCGGCGCGCCCAGCCTTCAAGGCCCCGCGCCCGGCGCGTCCGGCCGCCACGACGATGCCCTCGGCCCCGCGCCGGGTGATCGCGGCAGAGCCGGCGCCGCTGCCGGCTGTGGCCCAGCAGCCGTCGGTCCCGGCGTTCCGCGCCGAGGAGCCGGGCTCGGCCACCGTGCTGACCCTGGGCGCGCACATGTGCAAGTGGCCGATCGGCGATCCGTCGGCTGACGGCTTCACCTTCTGCGGCCGTCGCTCGTCGGAAGGCCCCTATTGCGGCGAGCACGCCCGCATCGCCTACCAGCCGCAGCAGACCAAGAAGAAGGCCGGCGCCACCGAACTGGCCCGCTCGCTGCGCCGCTACATCTAGTCTCTCATTTCCGTGGGGCCGCCCTCGGCCAGGGAAGCGCGGGCTTCCCGGCCAGGGATACCGAAGTCGGCGGTAGAGGTCCACGCGCCGCGTAGCAGCGAGGATTTCGACCTCACGGCGAGACACTGGAAGGAAAATCCCGGACGGCTGAGGGGCCGCTCCGGGATTTTCGCGTTTTGGGCCGGGGACGCGCACTCACGGCGAGGCGTTGGTGGGCTTCACACGGCGATAGGGTGAGTGCGTGTCCCCCAAGTCGTCCGCTGACGGGGACATGCGCATGCGCGTGTCCCCAAGTCTCGCACCGAGCCAGGCGGTTGGGGACACGCCCGAGGGCATGTCCCCGTCACTGTGGCCGATAAGCCGCTGATCTCGCTCACCTAAAACTTTATTCCCATCACCCTTTCGCGGTGACCCCATACTGTTCCCACCTCGACGCGGGAAAGGGCGCATGGCCAGCGACCGATGCGGCGGCGGGGGGCGATCGAGCGGGAAGCGCTTTCGGTGGTCCGTAAGGACCAAACCTCGTCCATCTGGTGCCGGCTGGGCTCGGAACACGGATACAGCGTTGGATGAGGGCCGGATGAGCAGCAGGCGGGCGGTGAGACGCTCGCGGTCCGGGACTGAGCGTCGTTGGCTCAGGTCCGCCCGTCGGAGGCTTCAAGGCGGCGAGGTTCGAACAGAACTCAGCGCCGCCGCGCTTCCGGATAACGACCGCGCGGAGCGAACGGGCTTCGTCGAAACGGTATTCTCTATTTTCCTCCGGACGGTGTCCGACGCTCCGCGACCCTTTCCAACTCACAGCTTAAGGCGTGAGGCCGACAAGCCGCGCCCGCGATTGGGGACGTGTCCATGGACACGTCCCCGCCCGTGGTGCTCAGCCCTCCACAGGGGTAGGGACTACAATTTCAAACCGTCCTATCTAGAACCCCATGACCGACGTCGCCGCTCCCGATTCCAACGCCCAGGCCTATTCCGTCTCGGAACTGGCCTTCGCCCTGAAGCGTACGCTGGAAGACCGCTACAGCTTCGTGCGGCTGCGCGGCGAGCTCAGCAAGGTCACACACCACTCCAACGGCCACGTCTATCTGACCATCAAGGACGACAAGGCCGCCATCGACGGCGTGGTCTGGAAAGGCAATGTCCGCCAGCTGCAGATCCGGCCCGAGCACGGGCTGGAGGTCATCGTCACCGGCAAGATCACCACCTATCCCGCCGGCTCGCGCTACCAGATCGTCATCGAGACCATGGAGGCCGCCGGCGTCGGCGCGCTTTTGGCGCAGTTGGAACGCCTGAAGGCCAAGCTGCACGCCGAGGGCCTGTTCGCGGCCGACCGCAAACGCCCCCTGCCCTCCATGCCCGCCGTCGTGGGCGTGATCACCAGCCCGACCGGGGCGGTGATCCGCGACATCCTGCACCGCATCCGCGACCGCTGGCCGTGCCGCGTGCTGGTCTGGCCGTGCGTGGTCCAGGGCGACGCCGCCGCCGGCCAGGTCAGCGCCGCCATCCGCGGCTTCAACGCCATCCAGCCGGGCGGCCCCATTCCCCGTCCCGACATCTTGATCGTCGCCCGGGGCGGCGGCTCGGTCGAGGACCTATGGGCCTTCAATGACGAAGGCCTGGCCCGAACCGTGGCCGAGGGGACCATCCCGCTGATCTCGGCCGTCGGCCACGAAACCGACACCACCCTGATCGACTTCGTCTCCGACCGCCGCGCCCCCACCCCGACCGCCGCCGCCGAGATGGCCACGCCTGTGCTGGCCGAGCTGCGGGCCCTGGTCAGCGACTACGACCGCCGCCTGAACAACTGCGGCGGCCGGGCGATCGAGGAGCGCCGCACGCGGCTGCTGAGCGCCGCGCGCGGCCTGCCCCGCCCCGCCGACCTGCTGGCCCTGGCCCAGCAGCGCCTGGACCTGGCGGTGCGCGGCCTGCCCCGCCTGGACGACCTGACCGCCCCTGCCGAGCGCCGATTCAAGGAAGTCGCCGCCCGCCTCGACGCGGCCCTGCAGCGCAACACCGACATCCACGCCCGTGACCTGCTGAAGGTCGCCGCCCGCCTGTCGCCCGACACCCTACACCGCCAGCGCGCCGAGTGCGGCCGACGGGTCGAGGACCTGGGTCGACGGCTCGACCTGGCAGCGCGGCGGGTTCCGGAACGCGTGGCGCAGCACGCCCGCCTGCCCGCCCTGCAGGGGCGGATGAACAACTGCGCTCACCGCCGTCTGGAGCGCGAGACCGACCGGCTGGTGGCTCTGGACAAGCTGAGGCTGTCGCTGAACCCCGAACGGCCGCTGGAGCTGGGCTTCGCCCTGGTCCGCAAGGCCGACGGCACGATCGCCCGCTCGGCCGGCGAGCTGGTCAGCGGCGAGCGCGTGAACCTGAAGTTCAAGGCCGGCGACCGCGACGCCGTGATCGACGGCGAGGGCTCCACGCCCGTCCCGCCGACGCCTGTAGCCGAGTCCGCGCCGCTGCGTCCGACGCCCAAGCCCAAGACCCCGCCGCCCCCGTCCGATCAGGGGAGCCTTTTCTAGAGGACTGCAACACCTCGCAATCGTCCGGACATAAAGGAACGGGATGGTGGCGCTTCAAAACGGAGGCTCAGCCCCATGAAGAGCGCGCTCCTCGTCCTCGGTCTATCCGCCATGGCCTTGTCGGGCTGCGCGGTCGTCTCCGACGCCCCGCTGTTCGGCGCCGACCAGGCCTCGCCCCGCCCCTTGGCCGACGGATTGTGGGCGCTGTCGGGACCGGGATGCGAGGTCCGCGCCAATCTCGCCGGCGACCTGCCCGACTGCGCGATCCCCGTGTCGATCGAGCACGGCGTGATGCATTGGGACACCGCCGCCGCGCTTGTCCGAACCCTCGGCGGCGGCGCCCGGGCCCTGTCGGCCCTGCCTATGCCCAAGACCAGCGCCTTCCGCCTGATCGACGGCGATCCCGACATCATCGAGGTCCTGAACGGCGAGACCAACCAGATGCCGCCGCCTCCGCCGGGAACCCCGCCACGCCCGCCGCTGAAGCCCAGCTACCTGGCGCTCAAGGTCGTGCACGCCGAGGCCGGCGGCCGCATCGACCGAGCGGTAATGTGGCCGGTGCTCTGCCCGCCGGAGGGCGATCATCCCGGCTTCGACGTCTCAGGCCCCGCATGCCGCGTGCAGACCGTCCAGGCCCTGCGCGAACGCGCCGGCCATCTGCCGCCAGGCCTCAGCTACGACATGACCTGGATCCGTGCGGCGCCGGTCGCCGCCAAGAGCGGCTGATCAATCTGTTCGCTGCTCGCCAACTAGCGTAGAACATCCCTATGAACGCGTTCGATCCCAATCTCGGCAAGTCCGGCGGCCCGGCCACCCTGCACTACGGCGACGGCGAGTTCGCCATCATGAGCCCGGGCCAATACGTGCTGTGCGCGGTCACCGGCGCGCGGATCTCGCTGGAGGCCCTGCGCTACTGGAGCCCCGAACTGCAGGAAGCCTATGCGGGTCCGACCGAAGCCCTGAAGCGCTGGCAGGAGAGCCGGGGCTGAACCGCCGCGCCGCGCTCGCTCGTCTGACGGCCGGTGCGACCGGCCTCCTCTGCACGTCCGCCCTGGCGTCGATCGCCCGCGCCGCCGCGCCGGGCCTGACCCTGTCGGGCCGCTTCGTGCAGGGCGGCGCCGTCGTCGGCCGCACGGCGCCTCGCGCCACGGTGCTGCTGAACGGCGTCCCGGTCACCCAGGCCTCGACCGCCGGCTGGTTCGTGATCGGTTTCGACCGCGACGCCCCGCCCCCAGCCCTGATCACGATCCAGACGCCCGATGGCTCGGCCGAGCACCAGGCGACGATCGCGCCGGGGACCTTCGACATCCAGCGCATCGACGGCCTGGCCCAGGACCAGGTCGCGCCCAGCGATCCCGCCCTGCTGGCCCGCATCGCCGCCGAGGGTCAGCGCAAGGCGGTCGGCTTCGCCAGCCGTCAGGATCGCGACGACTTCCGTACCGGCTTCATCTGGCCGGTCCAGGCCACGCGGCGCTCGTCCAGCTTCGGCGGCCAGCGCATCCTGAACGGCGAGCCGAAGCGCCCGCACTACGGCGTCGACCTCGCCGCACCCGTAGGAACGCCGGTCGTGGCCCCGGCCGCCGGGGTCGTCAGCTTCGCCGAGACCGGCCTGCACTTCGAGGGCGGACTGGTCCTGATCGACCACGGCCAGGGCTTGATCACCGCTTATCTGCACTTGTCGCGGGTCGAGGTGAGCGCCGGCCAAGCCGTGGTCCAGGGCCAGCGGATCGGCGCCGTCGGCCAGGAAGGCCGCGCCACCGGCCCTCACCTCTGCTGGCGGATGAAGTGGCGCGACCAGAACCTGGACCCATCCCTGCTGGTCGGCCTGGCGCCCATCGCCGGAACGGCGCAACCACACGGTTAGTTACCGATCCCAGATTGCAAAATTCGCCTGCCAGGGGATCGACAGGCCGTTAACTGTACAGTATCCCCCGCCATCCCCTTTTTCGCGATGGAGACTTCACTCGCATGTCGGCGACGCTTGAACGGCTGCGCTTTCTGCTGGTGGACGACAACCATCACATGCGGACGATCGTCTCGACGATCCTGAAGGGGGTCGGCGTACGCCACGTCTTCGAGGCCATGGACGGGGCCGAAGCCCTGCAGATCGTCCGCGACCACCGGATCGACATCGCCATCGTCGATTTCCGGATGTCGCCTCTGGACGGCGTGCAGTTCACCCAGCTGGTGCGCCAGTCGCCCGACAGCCCCGACCCGTTTCTGCCGATCATCATGCTGACTGGCTTCGCCGAGCGGCATCGGGTGTTCGAAGCCCGCGACGCCGGCGTGACCGAGATCGTCGTCAAGCCGGTCACCGCCCGGTCGCTGCTGGACCGCATCAACACGGTGATCTTCAAGCCCCGGCCGTTCATCCGCACCGAGGACTATTTCGGCCCTTGCCGCCGTCGCCGCGACGACCCGTCCTATAACGGTCCGCGCCGGCGCGGCAACGAGCGGATGCTGGAGCTCTAGGCTCCGCCTATTCGCCTTGGGCCGCCAGCTGGGCGTAGACCTCGTTCGGCCATCGGCGGTGGACCCAGAACCACTCTTCCGGCCGCTCGCGGATGCGGTCTTCCATGAAGGCGTTGACCAGCTTCACCCCCGTCTCGATGTCGGCGGTGCGGTCGCCGGTGTTGGGCAGATGGATTGGATCGTGGACCACCGCCCGGAACCGCGCCCCCTTGGTGCGCTGGACCGACATCGGCTGCAGTACGGTGCCGAAACGGATCGCCAGGCGTGACGGCCCGGGCGCGGTGCGGACCGGATGACCGAAGAACGTGCCCTCTATACCGCTGTTGAACTTCTGGTCGTTCATCAGGGCTACCGATTTGCCCTGCTTCATGCCTTCCAGCAGTTCGCGCGCGCCGTCGCCGCCCTTCGGGGCGAACAGCCGCACGCCATAGCGGAAGCGGCTGGCCTTGATGCGTTCATCGACATACGGATTGTTGGCCGCGCGATAGGTCATCTCGCAGACGACCCCGGAATCCACGATCGCCGCCGGCATCACCTCCCAGTTCGACAGGTGTCCCGAAACGAAGACCACCGGGACCTTGTCGGCGGCGATCTGGAAGAGGCGCTCCTGGTTGACCACTTCGACACGTCCGGTGGACGGCAGGATTTTGTCCATCAGCGGGAACTCGGCGAAGGTGCGACCCAGGCCGTCCCATTGCGCCTCGAGCATGGCCGCATGCCAGGCGTCGTCCTTGTCCGGAAAGGCCAGCTTGAGATTGCGCGTCGCCACCTTGTGAGCGCCGGTCAGCGGCCCGACCGTGCGGCCCAGCCAGCCGCCGAACGCCGAAGCGGCGTCCACGCCCAGCAGACGCACCACGCCGATGAAGAGGTCGAAACCCAGCGCCTCAGCGCGCCACGCAAGATCCTGGCCCAGCGGCCGACGCTTATCCGACATGAACCCTTAGTAGCCTGCTTCGTCGATGAGTGGGACTCGGAGCGTGTATCGATCCACCTGGTTCGCCCGGCACGCGACTTGCGGATGCCAAGCCAGGCCGTTCCGTTCTGGGACGGGGACATGAAATCGGGGCGTCATTATGGGCAACGACATTGATGTTTATCTGGGCAAGCGATTGCGGCGTCGGCGCCGTCTGCTGGGCCTGACTCAACAACAGCTGGCCGGCACCGTCGGGGTGCGCTTCCAGCAGATTCAGAAGTACGAATGCGGCGCCAACCGCATCTCGGCCGCTCGTCTATGGCAGCTGTCCGAGGCGCTGGAGGTTCCGGTCGGCTACTTCTACGACGGCCTGTCGGACCGTGCGGTGAAGGAAGCCAACACCGAGGCCGAAGGTGGCGAGATGTTCGCCCGCAAGGAGACGCTGGACCTGGTCCGCGCCTACTACCTGCTGGGCGAGCGTCCGCGTCGGCGCCTGCTGGACCTGGCCAAGTCGCTGAACGGCGGCGAAGCCATCGAAGCCTAGAGCGTTTGAGGCCGTGAACGGTGGCGTCGAGTCGTAGGGCGGGCTAAATCCGCCCCATGACCCTCGCCGCCGATCACCTCGCTCAACTCGACGCCTTCGTCGTCGACCTCAACCGCGCTTCGGCGGCGGCGATCCTGCCGCTGTTCCGGGCCGACCACGGGTTGGAAGACAAGGGCGCGGGCAAGAACCTGCCACGCGACAGCCATGCCGCCTTCGATCCGGTGACGGAAGCCGATCGCGGCGCCGAGGCGGTGATCCGCAAGCTGATCGCCGAGCGCTATCCCGATCACGGCGTGATCGGCGAGGAGTACGGCGAGGACCGCCCGGACGCCGAGTTCGTCTGGGTGCTGGACCCGATCGACGGCACGCGCGCCTTCATCTCGGGCCTGCCGCTGTGGACCACCCTGATCGGCTTGCGCCATCAGGGGCGCGCCGTGCTGGGTTCCATCGGTCAGCCCTATACCGGCGAGGTGTTCATCGGCTCCGCCGGCGGGTCGCGCCTGCTGTCGCGGGACGGCGAGCGGACGATCAGGGTGCGTGAGTGCCCCAGGCTGACCGACGCGATCATCGCCACCACCGATCCCGACGCCTGTTTCGACGGGGCCGAGCGTGGCGCCTGGCTGCAGGTGCGCGCCGCCGCCAAGCTGGCCCGCCTGGGCTGCGACGCCTACGCCTACGCCATGGTCGCCATGGGCAAGATGGACATGGTCATCGAGGCCGGCCTGAAGTCGTGGGACATCGAGGCCGCCATTCCGCTGATCGAAGGCGCCGGCGGGATCGTCACTGACTGGCGCGGCGAACCGATCGGCCAGGACGGCGGCCAGATGGTGATCTCCGGCGACCGCCGCTGCCTGGACGAGGCCCTGGTCAGTCTGAGGCGTTCGGCGAAATAAGCGGTTCGCGCGGCGCGACCTGATCGACGGTTTCGTCGAAGGCGCGCCAGAAGACCTCTCGGCGCGGGTCGGTCTCGATCAGGATTTCGTGGAAGGCCCCGGGGACCTCGACATAGCGTCCCTTCGGCAGGCGGCCGGCGATGCTCTGTTCGTCGGCGTTGAGCACGCGGTTGTCCAGCTCGGCGGCGACGATCGTCACCGGGATGGAGACGCGCTCCACCCTCCCCGCCCCGCGCAACCAAGCGCAGGCCGAGAGGGCGAAATCCGCCCAGCCCCAGGTCATGCCGCCCAGGGCGATGCGCGGATCCGCGCGCAGTTGCGCCATGTAACGATCGTAACGCGCCTCGTCGTGGGTCAGGGCGTCGCCGACGAAGGTCTGGCCCAGGGGATCGTAATGGCCGCCCTGCACGTAGGCGCCGGACAGGCCGGCGCGCGACAGGGTCCAGGACAGCGGCGCGGCGATCCAGGGCGGCACGCCCGCGGTATTGAGGCCTAGCATCGGCGCGGACAGGACGGCCGCCGAGAAGCGCGTCTCGCCATGAGCCAGGGCCAGCATGATCAGGCAGCCGCCCATCGAATGGGCCATGGCGATCCAGGGTTTGGGCAGGCGCGCTTCGAACGCGTCGAGCAACGCGCCGTGGTCGGCCAGGAAGGTCTTGAAGCCCCGCGCGTGGCCCTTCAGCCGGTCGGGCAAGGCGCGGGCCGACAGCCCCTGGCCGCGCCAGTCATGGACCAGCACCACGAAGCCGCGGGTCAGCAGGTCTTCTATGACCTCGAAATACTTCTCGATCGGCTCGCTGCGGCCTGGGCTGAGCACCACCGATCCGCGAGGATTGCCCTCGGGCTGAAACAGGGCGGCGCGGAGGGTCACCCCGTCCGCGCCGCTGAACCACTCTGCCTTTCCATGATCGGGGACGGGCGCCTCGGGAATCGAGACCAGCGACGCGACATCCCCCATGGATCAGCGCATCTTCGCGAACAGAGCCGCCATCTTCGACTGCAGGGCCATGGCCGTGCCCATGTCCGACAGCTTCAGCTTGCCGGTCATGACCGCCATGGTCGGGTCCAGCGAGCCGGCGCCGATGGCCAGCAGGTCGTCCATCGACAGGGTCATGGTCAGGTCGGCGGGCTTGTCTTCGTTGGTCACCGAGCCGCCATCGATATGGATGACGCCGGCGTCCTTCAGGTCGAACTTCAGGCTCTTGCCCAGGCCGCTGTCGTCGCCGACGGCGGCTTTCATGCGATCGGTGATTTCCTGCAACGTAGCCATGTGCGCGTCTCCCTCTGTGGCGCGTGGATTCTGGGCGGCAGACTGGCCGCTGGATCGTCGCGAGTAAACACTGTTCAGACGCGGCCGCGGCTATTTCTTCTTCAGGTAATAATCCACCGCCGTCGGGGTTTTAGCCAAACGGACCCGGGACGCGCCCTTGAACTGGTCGGGCTGGAAGACGACGCCGCCCGCACTGACGAGCAAGGGCTTGGAGCTTCCGTTGGGGAAGATCGTCACCCCGGAATCGGCTCCCTTGAAAACCAGGCCGTCCATCTGCGGAGCCATCAGGGCCATGGCGCCGGCGGCCTTTCGGATGGCCCGATTGGACTCCTCCACCGTGGCGACCAGTTCGCGAGCGTCGTACTCCGACGCCGGCTTCAGCACCGGGTCGAGCAGCATTGTCGAGCCCAGCTTGGCGTCGGCGGGCAGGTCGAAGCCGACCTGCGCCTTGGCCTGAAGTTGGGCCAGGGTGGGCGTGCGCTCAAAGCGTCCTTCCCCGTCGATCGGCAACGGCGTCCGCGCGCCGTTGGTCTCGATCAGGGTCGCCTTGACGCCCGCCGCCCGTTTGCCGTCGCGCATGAGGGCGTAAGACACCTTGATCCTCGAGCGCTCGGCCGGCGGCACCTTCAGGAAGGCCTCGAGGAACGAGAAGACCTTCGTGGCGGGCGCGACCTTGCCGCCCTCGGCCGAGGCCACGGACGGGAGGGTCGAGGCCAAGGCCAGGGAAACGAGAGCCGTCGCGGCGGCGCGTCGGGTCAGGCTCATTTCGGCTTCACGAATTTCAGGGTCATCCGGTCGCTCTCTCCGATGGCGTCATACTTGGCGTGGTCGAAACCGGGCTCGGCCGGCTCGCCGACCGGCGCCGACAGGCGGGTCGGCGGCAGGGTCCAGACGCCGAACGGGTGGTCCTTGGTGTCCTTGGGATTGGCGTTGATCTCGCTTTCGCCCGCCAGGGCGAAGCCGGCCTCCTTGGCCATCTCGATCACATAGGCCTGCTGCACGTAGCCGTCGGCGGCCAGAACGTCCTGCACCCGCCCCGGTTCGCCGCGATGCTCCTCGATGCCCAGCACGCCGCCGGGCTTCAGGGCGGCCAGGGCGTCGCGGAAGGCCTTCTCGGCCAAGCCCGCGGCCATCCAGTTGTGCAGGTTGCGCAGGAACAGCACCAGGTCGGCCGAGCCGGCCGGCGCGACCGGACCGCTGGTCGGACCGAACGCCGTGATGACGACGTCGCCATAGATCTTCTTCTTGTCGGCCAGCTTGCGCTGATAGGCCTCGACCGCCGCCTTGGCGCTGGGATCGTCCGGCAGGTCCGTCTGCAGCGAAGCGGCGTAGAGCTTGCCGCCCGTCGCGGCCAGGTAGGGCGCCAGGATGTCGGTGTACCAGCCGGCGCCCGGCCAAAACTCGACCACGGTCTGCCCTGGCTTGAGTCCCCAGAACTCCAGGCTCTCGACGGGATGGCGCCAGGCGTCGCGGGCCTTGTCGGCGGGCGAGCGCCAGTCGCCCTCGGTCGCGGCCTTCAGGGTCATCACGCCTGGCTTGGCCACGGGCTTGGCGGCCTCTTCGGGCTTAGCCGCCTTACGACCGCATCCCGCCAGCGTCAGCGCCGCCGCGCCCGTCAGCAGACCCCGCCGCGACCATCTAACACTCGGACCCATGCCGCCACCCACCATCAAGCTTCGCCCCCGATCATGCACCTGACCTTGGCGAAACGGCGCCGCAGGCGGTTAAAGTTCAATTCGCCGTATCTCAGGCCGGCTTGCGGAAGCGCAGCGTCATGCGGTCGCTCTCGCCGATCGCATCGTACCGGGCCCGATCGAAGTTGGGATCGACCGGCTGGCCGCTCGGCGCGGTCTGGCGGGTGGGCGGCAGGGTCCAGACCCCGAACGGATAGTCCTTGGTGTCCTTGGGATTGGCGTTGATCTCCGACGAGGCGTCCAACTTGAAGCCGGCCTTCTCGGCCAAGGCCACCACCGTGGCCGTCGCCAGATAGCCGTCGGCGCCCTTGTCGGTTTCGGCCTTCGGGTCGGCCCGGTGATCCTCGATCGCCAAGACGCCGCCCGGCTTCAGCACCGCGAAGAAGTCGGCGAAGATCTTGTCGGCGACGCCCGGCTGGACCGTCCAGTTGTGGACATTGCGCGCCGTCAGCACCAGGTCGGCCGAACCCGCCGCCCCCAAGGGACCGGCCACCGGTCCGAAGTTCACGAACCGCACGGTCCCGTACTTGGCCGGGTCCATGAAGCGCATCTCGAAATTGGCCCTGCCCTTGCGCGCCCCATCCGAGATCTTCGGATTGGCCAGGTCGGCGAGGCCCGCGACATACACCCCGCCCGTGGCCTTGGCGTAGGGCGCCAGGATTTCCGTCCAGTAGCCTCCGCCGGGCGAGACCTCGATCACCGTCTGCCTGGGCTTCAGCCCCCAAAAGGTCAGACTCTCGTAAGGATGCCGGGCGCCGTCGCGGGCGACGTTGGCCGGCGTGCGGTCGGGCGAGGCGATGGCCGCCTGCAGCGCCGCGTCGGCGGCGAAGACCGGCGTGGCCGAGAGACAATGCGTCGCGGCGAAGACCAGGAGGAGATGGCGGCGGCAAGTCATCGTCGGAACACTCCAAGGCTGGCCGGGGACCGGGCGGAGCCGACCTTAGCGGTGACCGAACAGCGATCAAGCGATTCACCGTCAAGCTGCTCATTGAACCTCTTGAAGTCGAAAAACGGCTCACCACCTTGGTTGCGAAGGCGCTGGAAACCCGGGCCTTCCAGATCGCCGGCGACGCCAGATCGGGTCGCCAAGGGTCTGAACCTATTGAGCAACCTTGCTTTGAAAGAAGGATGTCATCATGCGTACGATCGACCTGTCGCCCCTGTATCGCTCCGTCGTCGGTTTCGACCGCCTGGCCGCTCTCCTGGACGCCGCCGCCTCGAACGAAGCCGCCTCGGGCTATCCCCCCTACAACATCGAGCGCACCGCCGAGAACGCGTACCGCATCGAGATCGCCGTCGCCGGCTTCAAGTCGGAAGAGCTCGGCATCGAGGTGAAGGAAAACCTTCTCACCGTCACCGGCCGCAAGCCGGCCAATGACGAGGCCAAGCGCTATCTCCATCGCGGCCTGGCCGAGCGCAACTTCGAGCGCCGCTTCCAGCTGGCCGATTATGTGATCGTGACCGACGCCGCCCTGTCGGACGGTCTGCTGTCGATCTCGCTGAAGCGCGAGCTGCCCGAGGCGCTCAAGCCCCGGACGATCGAGATCAAGTCGGGCGCGCCCCTCATCGAGGGCGATAAAATCGAAGGCGAGAAGGCAGCCTAATACTACCTTCCCGCGTTACCCTATCTCCCCTCTAGACTCTGCAGGGCGGCGCTCCGGCGCCGCCCTTTTTCTGTCCGCTCGGCGGCTGGATCAGGCCGGCGTCAGGTCCAGCCCCTGAACCTGGCTCAGGTCGCATTCCCGCAGGCTGGCCCTACCCAGCCGGGCGCCGGTGAAGTCAGCGCCGCGCAGGTCGGCGCCGTCGAGCACCGCCTCGCTGAGGTCGGCGGCCTGCATCAGGGCATAGCGCAGGCGGGCGGCCTTCAGATCGACCAGGGTCTTCCGCTCCGGCCCCAGAGGCAGGGGCGAGAGGAACGCCTGGCGCAGGTCGGCCTTGGTCAGGTTGGCGCCGGCCAGCTTGGCGCCCCGCAGATCGGCGCCACGCAGGTTGGCCATACGCAGATCGGCGTTGCGCAGGTCCGCGCCCTGCAGCTGGGTTCCGGACAGGTCGATGCCGACCATGCAGGCCCCGGCTGCGCTCATCGCCGTCAGTCGCAGACCCTTCAGCCGATCACCGAGCGGACGCAGGTCCTCGCCGTCCAGGCGGGCGGGCCGCCCCTCCTTGCCGCCGGTCCTGCACCAGGCCTGGTTGGCCAGACACCGCTGATGGATCTCCTCGACCCGCGAAAGGGCCCGTTCGGTCGAGGCCGCCAGGCAGCCCTGCATCGCCGCGCCGCTAATGCGGGCGGTGGAGGTGTCGACCCCCGCCATCACGGCGCCGGTCAGGTTGGCGCCTTCCAAGTTCGCGCCGTTGACGTCGGCGCCGTCCAGGATGGCCCCGCTGAGATTGGCGTCCTTAAGGTTCGCGCCCGCAAGCTTGGCGCCGCGTAGCGAGCAGTCGCTGAAGTCGGCCTTGAAGGCGGAGACACCGGCGAACTGCGAGCCGTCCAGGGTCGCGCCGGAGAAGTTGACCTCGTCGACCTCGCCGTTGCGGCTTTCGTGGCGAACGGACTCAAGCCCCTTGCGGGGATGCGGGATGGCCACCTGCCCTTCCCGGAAGTCGGCCTGGGTCAGATCAGCCTGGGACAGGTTGGCGCCGCGCAGGCAGGCCCCGCGCAGATCGGCGCGGACCAGAACCGCTTGGCGTAGGTCCGCCTTGCGCAGGTCGGCGCCGAAGAGGTTGGCCCGCTCCAGCCGCGTTCGGACCATGCGACAGCCGTCGAGAATGGACGCGGAGAAATCGGCGTCGGCGAGGTTGCGGAAGGACAGGTCCAGGCCTGACAGGTTCATGAAGCGCAACGAAGCCCGCTTGCCGCCCTGCTTGCCCGTGACGAACTTCTCGTGCGCCGACACGATCATGTCGAGCTCGGCCTGGCTGACCCGCCGCCGCCCCGCGATGCTCTGCGCCGCGCTCATGTCTTACGCACGTCCCCCGACAAACCCCTTGATGTCGCTGAGGAATAACGGCGATCGACGAGCGAAGCGTTAAGGCCGCGCCGTTTTGCCGCAACTTTCGCGAAAATATCTCGGAAGATTCGCCGTTAGCGCTACCGCGCTAGATGACGTCATCCAGGCCGCGGGCCCCCAAGCGGATGGCGCCGGTGACATCGATGTCCTTGAGCAGAGCGTTGGTGAAGTTGGCGCGCGACAGGTCGGCGCCGCTCAGGCAGGCCTGGCGCAGGTCGGCTCGGGCCAGGTCGGCGTTGGTCAGCAAAGCGCCGGTCAGATCGCTGGGCAGCAGGCGGTCGCGGCCGATGAGCAGCGGCCCCAGTTGGGCCTCGCGCAGGTCCGACCCCGCCAGCTTGGCGCCCTTCAGCCGCGCCCCCCGCAGGTCGGCCCGGCGCAGGTTGCAGGAGCGCAGATCGGCGCCCTCCAGCTGCGCGCCCTGCATCTGCACGCTTTCCATGTCCAGGCCGTAGAACACCGCGCCCTTGGCCGACAGGGCCGTCAGGTTGAAGCCGCGCACGGACTTCAGATTGCGCAGGTCGGCCTTGTCGAACACCGAAGGCTTGCCCTCGGCGCCGCCGGTCTCGCACCACTTGGCGTGGTCAGCGATCATCTGCTCGTAGGGCATGTCGGACACGTCCTTGCCCGCCGCCTTGTCGGTCAGGGCGCCGTCCATGTTCGTGTCATTGATGTTCCAGGACATCGTCTTGGCGCCGACCAGGACGGCGTTGCGCAGGTCGGCCCCGACCAGGTTGGCGCCCGACAGGTCGGCGCCGGCGAGGTTCGCCCCGTTGAAATTGGCCTGTTTGAGATTGGCGCGGACCAGCTTGGCGTCCTTGAGGATCGCGTCGCTGAAGTCGGCCTTGGTGGCGATGATGCCCGACAGGCGCGAGCGCTCCAGGTTGGCGCCGGCCAGGATCGCGCCCGTCGCATGGGCCTCGCGCTGCACCGGTTCGATCAGGCGGTAGCCTTCCTTGCGGTCGGCGGCGGCGATCTGGCCTTCGCGTAGGTCGGCCTCGAACATGTCGGCGCCGGTAAGGTTTGCGCCGCGCAGGCTGGAGCCTCGCAGGTCGCAGCGACGCAGCGAGGCGTCGGTCAGGTCCGAGCCCTGCATGTCCGCGCCGTACATGGTGGCGTTGTCGAGCTTGGCCCGCCGCATGTCGCAGCTGACCATCAGGGCGCCGGTGAAGTCGGCGTCGCAGAGGTTGCGGCCGGCCAGCGACAGGCCCGAGAGATCACAGAAGGCGAAAACGGCGCGAGCACCGCCCATCCGAGCCGACCATAGACGGTCATGCTTGGCGCAGATCACGTCCACATCGTGCTGCGTCAGGCGCTTGTGGTCTTGGCCTGCCGCGGGAGGGGCGCTCATGACTGCTCGTATCGACTCCCCGAAGGGCTGGAACCCGACATTGCGTCATGCCGGATTAACGCTGAGTTTCCAAGGATTTCGGGACACCGAGGCCTCGTTTGCCCCGATGTCCCGGACGCGGATCAGCGCGCTGCCGGCAGCGGCTGGGCGCGGCTCTCGTCGAGGTAGCGTGCGCCGGTCGGCTTCAGGTTGGCGTCCAGATCGATGACCAGCGGATTGCCGGTGGGGATCTCGACATGGACGATGTCGGCGTCGGGCACATTGAACAGGTGCTTGACGATGGCGCGCAGCGAATTGCCATGGGCGGCCACCAGGATCGTCTCGCCGGCCTTCAGCTTGGGGGCGATGGCCGCTTCCCAGTACGGCAGCACACGCACCAGGGTGGTCGCCAGGCTTTCGGTGCTGGGCAGGTCCTTGCCCGCGTAGCGGCGGTCCTTGCTGAAGTCGTACTCGCCGCCCGGGGCCAGTTCCGGCGGCGGGATGTCATAGGACCGGCGCCAGATCGTGACCTGCTCCTCACCGTGCTTCTCGGCGGTCTCGGCCTTGTTCAGGCCGGTCAGGCCGCCGTAATGGCGCTCGTTCAGCCGCCAGTCCTTGGTGACTGGCACGAAGCTCTGCTGAGCCGCGTCCAGCGCCAGGTTGCAGGTGCGGATGGCTCGGGTCTGGACCGAGGTGAAGGCGTCGTCGATCTCGATGCCGGCGGCCTTGATCAACTCGCCGCCCTTGCGGGCCTGGGCCTCGCCTTCGGCGGTCAGGTCCACGTCCACCCAGCCGGTGAAGCGGTTTTCGAGATTCCATTGGCTCTGGCCGTGGCGGAGCAGGACGAGAACGGGCATCGGACCTCCAAGGTTTTGTCGCAGGGCGGGCTAAGCCCCGGTCGTCTCGACGTCAAGCGCCCTCCCCGCTCTTGCCCCTCTCTCGCCCTTCTCTCCTCCGGACGGCGTGCTATAGGCAGGCCATGCCCGATCGCATCCTCATGCCCTTCCTGGCGCTCATCGGCCTGGCCCTGATCGCGTTGTCGCTCGTCTGGCCGCAGGGCTACGGCGCCCGTTCGCCGGGCCCGTTCGGCTCTGTGCCGATCCAGCAGACGCCGGAGATGCGCGTGAAGATCCAGCGCGAAAAGGACGCCGCGGCCATGCGCGACCAGCAGGCCCGCCAGCAGATGAGCGACGCCCGCGAGGCGGCGGCGACCGCGCCATGAGCGGCGGCTTCGACGCGATCACCGTCGGCCAGCGCGTCCTGAACGCCGAGGCCGAAGCCCTGTCGATGCTGTCCGCCGCGCTCGACCAGTCTTTCGTCCGCGCCGTCGAGGCCCTGTTCGACGCCAAGGGCCGCGTGGTCTGCACCGGCATCGGCAAGTCGGGTCACGTGGCGCGCAAGATCGCCGCCACCCTGGCCTCGACCGGTTCGCCCGCCATGTTCGTCCACGCCGCCGAGGCCAGTCACGGGGACCTCGGCATGATCGGCCAGGGCGACGTGGTGCTTGCCCTGTCGAAGTCCGGCGAGGCGCGCGAGCTGTCCGACACCCTGGCCTACGCCAAGCGGTTCTCGATCCCGATCATCGCGGTCACGGCCGTGGCCGACAGTCAGCTGGGCCGGGCGGGCGACATCCTGCTGCTGCTGCCCGATGCGCCGGAGGCCACGGCCGAGGTCAGCGCCCCGACCACCTCGACGACCTTGCAGATGGCCCTGGGCGACGCCTTGGCCGTGGCCCTGCTGGAGCGCCGCGGTTTCACGGCCAGCGACTTCCGGGTCTTCCACCCGGGCGGCAAACTGGGCGCCATGCTGCGCACGGTCGGCGACCTGATGCATGGCGAGGGCGAGCTGCCCCTGACCCGCGAGGACGCGCCCATGCCCCAGGCGCTGCTCGAGATGAGCGAGAAGCGCTTCGGCGCGGTCGGCGTCGTGGCCCCGAACGGGACCCTGGCCGGCCTGATCACCGACGGCGACCTGCGCCGCCATATGGACGGGCTGATGGACCACGTCGCTGGCGAGGTGATGACCCGCGCGCCCCTGACCATCGCGCCCACCGCCCTGGCCGCCGAGGCCCTGAAGCTGATGAACGAACGGCGCATCACCGTGCTGTTCGTGGTCGAGGACGGCCGCCCGGTGGGCATCCTGCACGTGCACGACCTCCTGCGAGCCGGAGTGATCTGAGGCGCACGGCTTCGCGCCCGACCGGGAAATCCGGTGGGTGGGAGGCGGCGGAGCGTCCGGGCCATGCCCGGTGTAGAGTTGGTGGAGTGTACCGTTTCGACAGGGTCAGAACGCTCCGCGCGGATCGTTTTCCAGAAGCCTTCGGGGCGCCGATTTTTAACCGGCTCCGATGGAGGCCCCCGACGGGCGGAGAGTGGCTACCCCTCCGGACCGCCCGGGCGATTTCAGCCCGGGCCTGCTGCATTCGCCGATCCCTCGCCGCCTGGGTTTCGTCCCGATGTTTCAGGGAACCTGCCCAGGTCCGTCGCGAAGGAGGCCCCGAAGGACCGCCGGCGAACGCTTCCCGCTCGACCGCCCCTGTCGCACGTATCGGTCGCCGGCCGGACGTCCTCCCCTACGACAGGGCGAGGGATAGTATGCGGGCGGTTTGAACGCCGCGGCGCGTGTGACGCTGATTTTGTTGCAGAGCTTTGAATTTGCTGGGATTTGGTTCAGCGCTGGCGGGGATCGAGCGGGCTGTGTCCCCGCAAAACGCCTTTCCCTCCCCCTTATGGGGAGGGTGGCCCTGGCAGCGCCAGGGTCGGGTGGGGTTTGCTGACTCAGCACGACAAATCCCATGCACCGCCCTGCACCGATCCCCCACCCGACCCGCTACGCGGGCCACCCTCCCCACAAGGGGGAGGGACGGCGCCTTATCCGGCAGAATTTGGGCCCCACCCGAAAATCAGCTTAGCTGGCGACCAGTCCCCTGCGAGCCCGCCATGCGCCCTCTCCTCACCGCCCTCGCCCTTCTCCTGACGCCCGCCGCCGCCCAGGCCGCCCAGCCGATCCTACTCAAGCCCGCCCGCGTCTGGACCGCCGAGGACGCGGGGCCACCGCACGCGGGCTGGGGCGTGCTGGTCAAAGACGGCAGGATCGCCGCCGTCGGGCCGCTGGCGGGGCTGGACGCCACCGGCGCGGAGACGATCGACCTGCCCGGCGCCACGGTGATCCCCGGCCTGATGGACCTGCACAGCCACCTGCTGCTGCATCCCTACAACGAGACCTCGTGGGACGATCAGGTGCTGAAGGAGGCGCCGGACTACCGCGTGATCCGCGCCACGGTGCAGGCCAAGGCGACGCTGGACGCCGGCTTCACCACCCTGCGCGACCTGGGCACCGAGGGCGCGGGCGTGGCCGACGTGTCGCTGAGGAAGGCCATCAAGGACGGGCTAATCCCCGGCCCGCGCCTGTTCGTGGCCACCCGGGCCATCGTCGCCACCGGCGCCTATGGCCCGGCCCGCAAGAACTACAATCCCGACGCCGACCTGCCCCAGGGCGCGCAGGAGGCCAGCGGGATCGACGAAGCCGTCCGCGCCGTGCGCCAGCAGGCCGGAGCCGGCGCCGACTGGATCAAGATCTATGCTGACTACCGCGTCGGCCCCGACGGCTCGACCCAGCCGACCTTCAGCCTGGAAGAGCTGAAGGCCATGGTCGAGGCCGCCCACTCCACGGGCCGTCCGGTCTCGGTCCACGCCTCCAGCGACGAGGGCATGCGGCGGGCGATCCTGGCCGGGGTCGACACGGTCGAGCACGGCTACGGCGGCTCGGACGCCACCTTCAAGCTGATGGCCGAGAAGGGCGTGGCCTTCTTCCCGACCCTGACGGCCAGCGAGGCGACCTCGACCTATTTCCAGGGCTATGTCGCCGGCAAGACCCCGCCGACCCCGGCCATGCAGGCCGCCGAGCGAGCGTTCAGGCTGGCGCTGAAGAACGGCGTGACCATCGGCATGGGCAGCGACGTCGGCGTGTTCCGCCACGGCGACAACGCCCGCGAACTGGTTTGGATGGTCAAGGACGGCATGACTCCGGTCCAGGCCCTGCTGGCCGCCACGGCGGTCGACGCCAAGGTCCTGCGCCGCCAGGACGACCTAGGCCGACTGAAGCCCGGCTTCTTGGCCGACATCGTGGCGGTGGCCGGCGATCCCACCCAGGACATCGCCGCGACCAAGGCCGTGACCTTCGTCATGAAGGACGGCGCGATCATCCGCCGCCCCTAGCGCCGCTGGAGCTGCGCCAAAAGGTTGCGTTTGCCTGACATGCACTTTTAGAGCACTGTAACCGCCGCGTCGGACGTCTCGCGGAGGGTTCCATGCGCCATGCGTTCAAGCCGTTCTCCGGATGCGCCTGCCGACGGGCGCAATGCGCGGTGCCGGCCTCGCCGGGCCTGGTCGCCCAACTCTACGCACGCTACCTGTCGCTGCTGGCTGAGGGCCGGCTCGACAAGGACATGACCTTCGAAGCCTATTACAAAGTTTGGCGGGCCAGCCGGCGCGGGCCCAACAATGTCGGGCTGGACGACGGCCAGCTGCGGCTGGGCGGGACCAAGGGTCCCCTGCGGATCGACCAGCCCTCGAAGAAGCTTTCGGGCGAGATCCGCACCATGGTGCTGCTGGTCGACTTTCCCGACCGTCCGCACGGCGACGACCACAGTCCCGGCATGTACGACCAGATGCTGTTCAGCGTCGACGCTTTCCCGTCCGGCAGCATGCGGGACTTCTACCGCAAGGTCAGCGGCTGGACCGCCGACGGCGCGGGCATCGACGTCACCGGTCAGGTCCACGGCTGGTACCGCATGCCCAATCCGATCACCTTCTACGCCGACGGCAATTCGGGGATGAGCGACAACTTCCCGCGCAACGCTCCGGCCCTGGCCCGCGACGCGGTGCTGGCCGCCAAGTTCGCCGGCGTCGACTTCGGCGGCTTCGACGCCCTGGGCGAAGGGACGGTCACGGCCCTCTTCGTGATCCACGCCGGCGGCGGGGCCGAGACCACCGGCGACCGCAACGACATCTGGAGTCACAAATGGATCATCCCGGAGGGGGTGGACGTCGGCCACGGCCTGTCGGTCAGCACCTATCTGACCGTGCCCGAGGACTGCCGCGTGGGCGTCTGCGCGCATGAATGGGGCCATCTGGCCGCCCGCTGGGCCGACTATTACGACACCGGCGCCACCCAGAGCACCCAGTCCAACGGCCTTGGAAACTACTGCCTGATGGCGGCGGGCTCGTGGGGCAATTCGGGCCTGACGCCGGTCTATCCCAACGGCATGCTGCGGATGTTCCACGGCTGGGTCGAGCCGGACATCATCATGGAGAGCAAGAAGGGCGTGGTGCTCAAGCCCGCGGCCGAAGGCGGCGCGCCGGTGGTGATCCGCAACTCGGCCTTCATGACCGACAGCCAGTACCTGCTGGTCGAGTACCGGCGAAAGCGCCTGCAGGACGCCTTCCTCCCCGACCAAGGGATCGCGGTCTATGTGGTCGACGAGTCGATCGACGACGTGAACGACGAGGGCCGCCTGGCCATCGAGCTGATGCAGGCCGACAACCGGCGCGACCTGGCCAAGATCTTCGGTCAGGGCAATCGCGGCGACTCCAACGACCTCTATCCGTCGCTGGGCAACGCCGAGCTGGGGCGCAAGACCAAGCCGCCGCTGAACATGCCGCGCTCGAAATGGTCGGGGGTCAGCATCAAGGTCATCGGCACGCCGGGCGACGACCAGATGAAGATCGACGTCACCCTGGATTCCTAAAGCCCGGCGAGGGTCTCACGCACCTTGGCGGCCAGTTGCTGGGGCTCGAACGGCTTCATCACATAGCCGGCCGCGCCCAGCTGCATGGCCTGGACGATGCGGTCCAGGCGGCCGTCGCCGGTCAGCATCAGCACGGGCAGCGTCGCGCCGTTCGGCGTGTCCTTGATCGCCTTGAGACCGTCCAGGCCGCTCTGACCAGGCATGCGCACGTCCAGCAGCATCAGGACCGGGGCCTCACGCGCCAGAGCCGCCAGGACTGGCTCCATGGCCTCGAAGGCGCGCACCACGAACCCCTCCCGCTCCAGCGCGATCTGGACCACCTCCAGGGTGACGGGATCGTCGTCGACGGCGAAAATGAGGGGCGGCGTGAAGGGCATGGAAAAGCCTTAACGCCCAAGCTTGACCAACGAAAGACTGTCGGACGCCTTTCGTCAGCGGGTGCCGAAAGTCCGGTCACCGGCGTCACCCAGGCCGGGCACGATGTAGCCATGGTCGTTCAGCTCGGCGTCCACCGCGGCCGTCCAGATCGGCACGTCGGGATGGGCCGCGCGCAGGGTCTCCACGCCCTGGACCGAGGCCACGAGGCAGACGAAGCGCAGGTCGGTGACGCCCGACTTCTTCAACAGGGTCAGGGCCGCGACGGCCGTGTGGCCGGTGGCCAGCATCGGATCGACCACGATAACCAGCCGGTCGGCGATGTCCTCGGGGGTCTTGTAGTAGTACTCCACCGCCTCCAGCGAGGTCGGGTCGCGGAACAGGCCGATGTGCGCGACCCGCGCCGAGGGCACCAGGTCCAGCATGCCCTCGGCCATGCCAAGGCCGGCCCGCAGGATCGGGGCGAAGACCAGCTTCTTCCCCGAGATCTCCTCGGACTTGGTCGGGGCCACCGGGGTCTCGATCTCGACCGTGTGGGTCGGCAAGGCTCGGGTGACCTCGTAGCAGAGCAAGGTCGCCGTCTCGCGCATCAGGGCGCGGAAGGTCTTGGTCGAGGTCTGCTTGTCGCGCATCCGGCTCAGCTTGTGGCGGACCAGCGGATGATCGACGACGGTGACGCCTTGCATGGCCGAGTTTCCCTCCGACGGGCGCGACGCCCTCGGCGGACCAAGTGCCGCCTTAAGGCCGCCGCGCCAAGCGGAAATCGACTAGGCGCCGTAAGCGGCCATGAACACCTTGACCGCCGGCAGCACCTCGCGGTCGATCTCCTCCGGCGTCGGCTCGGCCATGAAGTTGCACAGCCGCGCCTTCAGCAGGCGGTTCTGGCACAGGCCGATGAACTGGTGAGCGGCTTGGACCGTGTCGTCGATCTTCAGCTGGCCGCTGTCGACCGCCTTCTGCAGGGTCTCGCCCAGCCGCTTGGCGCCGCTGCGGGGCCCGGCCTCGTAGAAGGCCAGGCCGATCTCCGGCGTACGCTGGGCCTCGGCGACGATCACCCGGAAATTGGCCATGCTGAAGTCGCTCAGCACGATCGACAGGTAGATGCGCCCGGTCTTGATCAAGGCCTCGCGGATGTCGCTCAGGTCGCTTTCGATCTCGAACATGGCCTCGCGCTGCCAGGCGCAGTGGCGCACCACATAGGCGGCGAACAGCTCTTCCTTGTTCTTGAAGTAGTTGTAGAGCGTGCCCTTGGACCCGCCGACCCGCGCCGCGATCGTCGACATCGACGCGTTGGCGTAGCCCTCTTCCAGGAAGACATCGCTGGCGACGTCCAGAATGGCTTCGCGACGGGCGTCTCGGTCGAGACGCGGCTTCACGTCCTGCATCATTTTGATTTCCTTCGGGGGCCCCCTTGATCCCGTCAAGCTCGCGTTTATATCAGCGCCACATATGACCGTACAGTACGGTCAATTCAAGGTCGGCGCCCATGACTACCAACGCTTTGGACAAGCCCCCTGGCTCCACTTGGGCCTCCCCGCGGGTCTCCAAGTCGTCGAGGTCGCGCGAGATCGGCGTCACCGCCTCGATCCTAATGGCCGCCCTGCTGACCAGCGCCTGCGCCACCATGCCGGCCGCGACGCCGGCCCGGGTGGCCAAGACGCCGGACGCCTACGCCACCGCCCAGACCCTCCCCGCTTCTGAGACGGCCGCCTGGCCGGCCGACACCTGGTGGAAGGCCTACGGCGACGCCCAGTTGGACGGCCTGATCGACGAAGCTCTGGCCGGCTCGCCCACCCTGGCCCAGGCCGAGGCCCGCCTGCGCCGCGCCCAGGCCCTGGCCAACCAGGCCAAGGCGGCCGAGCTGCCCAGCGTCAGCGCCAACGGCTCGGCCGAACGCGCCAAGCAGAGCTACAACTATGGCATCCCCGCCGACTTCGTGCCCCAGGGCTACAACAACTACGGCCGACTGAGCCTGGACTTCGCGTGGGAGCTGGACTTCTGGGGCAAGAACCGTGCGGCCGTCGCCGCCGCGACGTCGGAAGCCAAGGCCGCCCAGGCCGACGCCGCCCAGGCCCGGCTGATGCTGTCCACCTCGGTCGCCTCGGCCTATGCCGATCTGGCCCGCCTCTACGCCGAGCGCGACGTGGCCGAGCGGTCGGTGGCCCTGCGGCTGGAGACCGAGGCGCTGGTCCGCGACCGGGTCGCCAATGGCCTCGATACTCGCGGCGAACTGCGCCAGGCCGAGGCCGGTGCCCCCAACGCCCGCGCCGAGCTGGCCGCCATCGATGAACAGATCGCCCAGACCCGCAACGGCCTGGCCGCCCTGCTGGGCGCCGGCCCTGATCGCGGCCTGGCCATCGCCCGCCCCTCGGTGACCGCCCTCAAGCCGTTCGGCCTGCCCGCCAACCTCGCCGCCGACCTGATCGGCCGGCGCCCCGACGTGGTGGCCGCCAAGTGGCGCGCCGAGGCCGCCGGCAAGCGGATCGGCCAGGCCAAGGCCGCCTTCTATCCGAACATCAACCTGGCCGCCGGGATCGGCGTCCAGGCCCTGCACCTGAGCGATCTGTTCGACAGCGGCTCGGACATCGGCAGCGTCGGCCCGGCCGTCAGCCTGCCGATCTTCGAGGGCGGGCGCCTGAAGGCCAATCTGCGCGCCGCCGAGGCCGACCGCGACGGCGCGGTGGCCGCCTATGACGGCGCGGTCACCCAGGCCCTGCGCGACGTGGCCGACGTCACCGCCAGCGAGCGGGCCCTGAACACCCGTCTGGCCGAGAGCCGCGCCGCCCTGGCCGCCAACGAGGACGGCTTCCGCATCGCCCGCCTGCGCTATCAGGGGGGCCTCTCCACCTATCAGAACGTGCTGATCGCCGAGTTGGCGGTGCTGTCCCAGCGCCGGATCGTCGCCGATCTGGAAAGCCGCGCCCTGGCCCTGGACGTCGCCCTGGTGCGCGCCCTGGGCGGCGGCTTCGCCCCGGCCTGATCCCAGCTCCTACCCCTTTCGCCCTTTCGCTTTTCGCGCCTTCAGGATCTCCCCCCATGGCCGACACCACCGCCTCCCCCGCCCAGTTCGCCGCCAAGCCCAAGGCCAACCGCCGCCAACTTCTGACCGGCCTCGCGGTCGTGGTCGTGGTCGGCGTCGCCGGCTGGGGCCTCTACCAGGTCCTTGTCGGCTCGCATCACGTCGAGACCGACAACGCCTATGTCGGCGCCGAAGTGGCCCAGGTGACGCCGCTGATCAGCGGGCCGGTCGCCAAGGTGCTGGTCTCCGAGACCCAGACGGTCGCCGCCGGCCAGCCGCTGGTGGTGCTCGACGACGCCGACGCCAAGATCGCGGTTCTCGCCGCCCAGGCCGCTCTCGGCCAGGCCCAGCGCAAGGTGCAGGGCTACTTCGCCAGCGACACCGCCCTGGCCGGCCAGGTCTCGGCTCGCGACGCCGACATCGCCCGCGCCGAGGCCGCCGTGACCGGCGCCCAGGCCAGCCTCGAACAGGCCCGGCTCGAGCTCTCGCGCCGCAAGGCCCTCTCGGACTCCGGCGCGGTCTCGGGTGAGGAACTGACCATCGCCCAGAGCCGCTTCACCAACGCCCAGTCGGCCGTGACCGAAGCCCGCGCCGCTTTGGCCCAGGCCAAGGCCTCCCGCACCGCCGCCGAAGGCAGCCGCGAGGTCAACACCGCCCTGATCTCGGGTCTGCCCGCCGACAAGAACCCGGAAATCGCCGCCGCCGAGGCCCGTCTGGCCAGCGCCCAGCTGGCCCTGGACCGCACCGTGCTGCGCGCGCCCCTGGCCGGCGTGGTGTCGAAGAAGAACGTCCAGGTTGGCCAGCAGGTGCAGATCGGCGCGCCGCTGATGGCGATCGTCCCGACCACCGACGCCTATGTCGACGCCAACTTCAAGGAAGTGCAGCTGGACAAGGTCCGTATCGGCCAGCCGGTGATCCTGACCTCCGACCTCTATGGCGGCGGGGTGAAGTTCCACGGCAAGGTGAAGGGCCTGTCGGGCGGCACCGGTTCGGCCTTCTCGCTGATCCCGGCCCAGAATGCCTCGGGCAACTGGATCAAGGTGGTCCAGCGCCTGCCCGTCCGTATCCAGCTGGACCCGGCTGAGCTGAAGCAGCACCCGCTGCGCGTCGGCCTGTCGATGAAGGCCACGATCGACACCTCCAAGTAGACGCCACAAGCGCCTGAATCCTCTCCAAGGAAGCGCCGCATGGCCGACCAGGACTCTTCTCCCCCCACGGGCCCCGCCCCGGGTTCCGCCCCGGCTCCCCCCGCCGCGGCGGGCCCAGCGCCACTGACCGGCGTCACGCTCGGCGTGACCGCCATCGCCCTGGCGCTGGGCACCTTCATGCAGGTGCTGGACAGCACCATCGCCAACGTTTCGATTCCGACGATCGCCGGCAACCTGGGCGTCAGCTCAAGCCAGGGCACCTGGGTGATCACCTCGTTCGCCGTGGCCAACGGCGTCTCGGTGCCCCTGACCGGCTGGCTGATGGGCCGTTACGGGGTGGTGAAGACCTTCGTGGTCTCGGTGCTGCTGTTCACGATCGCCTCGTTCCTTTGCGGCATCTCGTGGAGCCTGACCTCGCTGATCGGCTTCCGCCTGCTGCAGGGTCTGGTCTCGGGCCCGATGATCCCGGGCTCGCAGGCCCTGCTGATCATGATCTTCCCGCCCCAGAAACGGGGCACGGCCTTGGCCATATGGTCGATGACCACCCTGGTGGCGCCGATCTGCGGCCCGATCTTGGGCGGCTACATCTCCGACAACATCGCCTGGGAGTGGATCTTCCTGATCAACGTGCCCGTCGGCCTGATCTGCGCCTTCTTCTGCTGGCGGCCGCTGGCCAGCCGCGAGACCCCCACCCGCAAGGTCCCCATCGACACCACCGGCTTCATGCTCCTGCTGATCTGGGTCGGCGCCCTGCAGGTGATGCTGGACACCGGCAAGGAGGCCGACTGGTTCAACTCGCCCGCCATCGTGGTCGAGACCCTGGTGGCCATCATCGGCTTCATCGCCTGGGTCATCTGGGAACTCGGCGAAAAGCACCCGATCGTCGACCTGTCGCTGTTCAAGTCCAAGAACTTCGCCTTGGGCACACTGGCCTTCTGCCTGGGCTACGCGGTGTTCTTCGGATCGAACCTGCTCCAGCCGCTGTGGCTGCAGACCCGCATGGGCTACATCGCCACCTGGGCCGGCCTGGTCGCCGCGCCGAGCGGCGCGGTGGCCGTGATCCTGACGCCGTTCGCCGCCCGGATCATGCAGAAGGTCGACGCCCGCTGGACGGCCAGCCTGTCGATGGCCGCCTTCGCCCTGTCATTCTTCATGCGCTCGGAGTTCACGCCAGACCTCGATTTCAAGGCCCTGGTCTGGCCGATGCTGGTGCAGGGCGTGGCGATGAGCACCTTCTTCCTGTCGATGGTGACCATCTCGCTGAATGGGATCGCGCCGCACCAGCTGCCCTCGGCCTCGGGCCTGTCGAACTTCTCGCGGATCACCGCGGGCAGCTTCGCCGCCTCGCTGGTCACCACGATCTGGGACCGCAGCGAGTCGCTGCACCAGACCCGCTTAGCCGAGACCATGGGCTCCAACGACCCGGCCTGGCTCTCGGCGGTGGAGCGCATGCAGACCGTGGGTCTGTCCCACGCCCAAGCGGTAGGCGCGGCGACGGCCCAGGTGGTGAACCAGGCGTATCTGCTAGCCACGGTGGACTTCTTCCGCGCCTCGGCCTGGCTGGCGGTGCTGCTGATCCCCTGCATCTGGCTGACCAACAAGGCGCTGAGCAGCGGCGGGCCTCCGCCGGCGGATTAAGGGTGACTGGCCTGACCACCCTACCCATCCGCCGCGACGCCGCTTAAGATAGCGCTGTCGAGAGGGTTGAGACGAAGATGACGACGACGGCCGCCGCCGCAAATCCCCTGCGCCTCTACCAGCGCGTGGCCGCGGATATCGGCCAGGCCATCGCCGACGGCCGTCATCAGCCCGGTACGCGCCTGGCCTCGGAACGCGACCTGGCCGAGGAATTCGGCGTCAGCCGTCCCACCATCCGCCGCGCCGTGATCGCGCTTGAGATGCGCGGTCTGCTGGAGGCCCGCCAGGGCTCGGGCGTCTATGTCCGCGCCGGCGGCCAGCCGCCGCCCCCGCCGCGCGACCTCGACATCGGCGCCTTTGACCAGGCCGAGGCCCGCCGCCTGTTCGAGGGCGAGGCCGCCGCCCTGGCCGCCACCCTGATCACCGACGAGGAGCTGGCCTATCTCGAGACCCTGGTCGTCGAGATGAACAGCGAGAAGGCGACCAAGGAGCAGTCCGAACTGGCCGACCGCCAGTTCCACATCTCCATTGCCCAGGCCACGCGCAACAGCGCCATCGTCCGCGTCGTCGAGAACACCTGGGACCTGCGCTACAAGTCGCGCCTGTGCATGCAGATGCTGGAAAAGGCCCGGCACGTGCGCAAGCGCCCCCTGAACGATGAGCACCAGGACATCATCGAGGCCCTGCGCACCCGCGATCCCAAGGCCGCCCGCGCCGCCATGCAGACCCACCTGGGAGGACTGATCGAGAACCTGCTGCTGACCGCCGAGCTCGAAGCCATGGAGCAGACCCGCGAACGCCTGGCCAGCAAGCGCGAGGAGATCGCGCTGCGGGCCGCCAGCGCGGCAAAGTAGGTTCGGTCCGGGGACACGCCCTTGCGGCGTGTCCCCAACCGCATATGCCCGGCCAAGACTTGGCGACACGCCGCAAGGGCGTGTCCCCGGCTGTGTTTTAGCCCGGTTGCCGCTCCGGCGTCGGCGCGGCGGGGACGTTGACGATCGGCGGCGCGGGCGCAGCGCTGTCTC
>JAGIBE010000268.1 GCA_017744495.1 Caulobacter sp.
GCCACGGCAGGGCGAACAGGCAGGCGATGGCGCCGAACATGGCCAGCACGCCCATCAGCTTGTCCGGAACGGCGCGCAGGATCGCGTAGAACGGCAGGAAGTACCATTCCGGAACGATGTGCGACGGCGTCACCAGCGGGTTGGCCGGGATGTAGTTGTCGGCGTGGCCCAGGGCGTTCGGCATGAAGAAGACGAACCAGGCGAAGAGGATCAGGAAGACGCTCATCGCGAACCCGTCCTTCACCGTCGCGTACGGGGTGAAGGGCACGGTGTCGGCCTTCGACTTCGGCTCGACGCCGGTCGGGTTGTTCTGACCCACCACGTGCAGCGCCCAGATGTGCAGGATCACGACGCCCGCGATCATGAAGGGCAGCAGGTAGTGCAGCGAGAAGAAACGGTTCAGGGTGGGGTTGTCGACGGCGAAGCCGCCCCACAGCCAGGTGGTGATGCTCTCGCCCACGACCGGCAGAGCGCCGAACAGGTTGGTGATCACGACCGCGCCGTGGAAGGACATCTGGCCCCAGGGCAGGACGTAGCCCATGAAGGCGGTGGCCATCATCAGCAGGTAGATCACGCAGCCCAGCAGCCACAGCACTTCGCGCGGCGCCTTGTAGGAGCCGTAGTAGAGACCGCGGAGCATGTGGATGTAGACGGCGATGAAGAACATCGACGCACCGTTGGCGTGCATGTAGCGGATCAGCCAGCCGTAGTTCACGTCGCGCATGATGTGCTCGACGGAGGCGAAGGCGTGGTCGGCGCTCGGCGTGTAATGCATCACCAGGATGATGCCGGTGATCAGCTGCGAGGCCAGGCAGAGCGACAGGATGCCGCCGAAGGTCCACCAATAGTTCAGGTTACGCGGCGTGGGGTAGTCGACGAAGCTGTCGTAGCCCAGGCGCACGATCGGCAGACGGGCGTCGAGCCAGCGCTCGAAACCGGTCTTGGGTTCGTAGGTCGAATGTCCGCTCATCTCTCTTAGCCGATCTTGACCTTGGTGTCGGAAAGGAAGGCGTATTCCGGAACCACCAGGTTCTTGGGCGCGGGGCCCTTACGGATACGACCCGAGGTGTCATAGACCGAGCCGTGGCAGGGGCAGAACCAGCCGCCGTACTCGCCGCCGCCGAAGGTGGGGACGCAGCCGAGGTGGGTGCAGTTGCCGCCGACGATCAGCCACTGGGCCTTGCCCGGCTTCACGCGATCGGCGTCCTTCTGCGGATCCTTCATGGACGCGCCGTCGTCCGCGACCGCCTTGGCGATCTCGGCCTTGGTGCGGTTGCGCACGAACAGCGGCTTGCCGCGCCACTTGACGACGACCTGCTGGCCTTCGCCGACCTTGGTCACGTCGAACTCGATCGACGCCAGGGCCCGCGTGTCGGCGGAAGGGTTCATCTGGTCGATGAACGGCCACGCCAACGCGACAGCGCCGCCGGCGGCGGCCGTCATCGATGCGATGTAGATGAAATCCCGACGGCTGGGGTCTTCCCCATGCGCCGGATCAGTTTTTGCGCCCACGGCGGTGTCGGCCACCCAAGTCACCCTTCGATGCCGCCGCGCCGCCTTGAGACGGCCCGGCCTGGAGAAACGCCTGTCGGCGCATACTGTCTGGACCCGCGAACGGGTCTTCGCCACAACAGGCAAAAGCGGATCGTCCTATCGGACGCGCGGACGAAGTCCGCAAGCCCTTTCGATTCGCAGCAAATGCCCCTGCTGGCTTTATGGTTGGTTCGCTTAGAATGCGGCTCGCGCTTTTTCAACCCGGCATTCCTCAGAACGTGGGCGCCGCGATCCGTCTGGGCGCCTGTCTCGGGGTGGGTCTGGACGTGATCGAACCGTGCAGTTTCCCCTTGGACGACAAGAGCTTGAAGCGCGCGGCCCTGGATTACGGTCCGCTCACGCACATGATCCGCCACGCCTCGTGGGACGCATTTCTCGCCGCGCCGGAACGTCGCGAAGGCCGGCTGCTGCTGTTCACCACCAAGTCGACGGCCCCGTTCCACAAGTTCGAATTCCAGGCGGGTGACACCCTTTTGTTCGGCAACGAGAGCCGCGGCGCGCCACCGGAGGTTCACGCGGCCGCTTTCTCGCGCCTGACGATTCCCTTGCGCCCCGAGGCGCGGTCGATGAACCTGGCGACGACGGCGGCCATGGCCCTAGGCGAGGCGCTGCGCCAGACGGACGGGTTTCCAGGCTGAAACCCGTCCGTCCGACGATCGGCTAGTAGAATAGGAAATGCCCAGCATTGAGCTCGGCGATGGTCACGCCGACCAATTGGACCTCGTTCCCGCCTCCGAGATCTAACGTCAGGCCTGTCTGGCCGTCATGGGCATGAGCCATGAGGGTCGCGAAATCGACGATACTCGAGCCGTTGACGTTCTTCTGGATGGCGATGACGTCGTGCCCCGCGCCGAGGAACTCGAAGTCTCTGATCTGATCCACCCCCGAGCGCGCATCGAACGCGAAGACGTCCGCGCCCGAACCGCCGTACAGCAGGTCGTCGCCAGCGCCCCCAACGATGCGGTCGTCGCCAGCCAGACCGTAGATCACGTTCGCTCCGGCGTCGCCATAGAGGCGGTCGTCCCGATTCGTCGCGACGACGCCTTCGATCGAGATGAGCCGGTCGCCGGTCGCGGTGACGCCGCTCTGAAGATCGACAATGACCCCGGCCGTCTCGTCATCGAAGCGCGCCAAGTCGAAGCCCGCACCGCCGTCGATCAAATCCGCCCCGAGTCCGCCATAGAGGTGATCGTTGCCGTCGCCGCCGAACAGCTGATCGTCGCCCGCGCCGCCGACGAGGCGGTCGTCGCCGCCGAGGGCGTAAATCAGGTTGGAGCCGCCGTCGCCGTACAGGTTGTCCTCCCAATTCGTCGCGACGAAGCCTTCGATTGAGATCAGCCGGTCGCCGGTCGCGGTGACGCCGTTCTGGAGATCGACGACGACTCCGGTCGTCGCGCTGTCGTCGAAGCGGGCTAGGTCAAAGCCCGCGCCGCCGTCGATCAGATCCGCCCCGAGCCCGCCATAAAGGTGATCGTTGCCGCCGCCGCCGAGCAGCTGATCGTCGCCCGCGCCGCCATGGAGAATGTCGTCGCCGACCAGCCCGTACAGGACGTTGTCGCCGTTATCTCCGGTGATGACGTCGGCGAACGCCGAGCCAACCACGCCTTCGATCGCGACATAGACATCGCCGGCCGCGCCGCCGCCGCCGACACCCGCGAAGAGGTTGACCGCCACACCTGACGTCGCGTCGTCATAGCGGACCAGATCAAAGCCCGCCCCCCCGTCCAGATAGTCGGCGCCTTCGCCGCCGTTGAGATGATCGTTGCCCCATCCAGCCAGCAGTTGGTCCGCGCCGTCGCCGCCGAAGAGCAGGTCATCGCCGCCGGCGCTGGACAGGATGTCGTCTCCGCCGCCGCCGTTCAGTCGGTCGGCCGGGTCACCTGTCCGCACGGTCTCGGCCGCGGCGCTACCCACGAAATCGAGGTTGAGCAAAAACGAGGTGATCGTCTCGATGCCCGTCAGATGCAGGCCCGGAGCGTTGGCGCCGGCGGCGAGATTCAGGACGATGGGACCGTTGAAGTAAAGCGGCAACTCGAAACTCAGGATGTCGAATCCGCCGCCGCCGTCGATCACCAACGCCTTGGTCAGTGTCGAGATGTCCGTCACCAGGAAGACGTCGTCGCCGGCGCCGCCGGCGGCCAGCGCCAACTGCTGGGCCTCGCCAATTGGAACGGGGGACAGCTCGATCACATCGTTCCCGTCGCCGCCGTCCACTTCCAGGTCGCCGAAATCGGCGGCGATGCTGTCATTGCCAGCTCCGCCTGAATAGTAGTCGGCGCCGTGCATGCCCTGCAGGGTGTCGTTGCCGTCTCCGCCATAGAGCCAGTCGTGGCCGGCCGAGCCGCGGATGATGTCGTCGCCGCCGTCGCCGTAAAGATGGTCCACGCCGCCGTCGGCGTCGTAGCCTAGCGAGATCGAGCCGCCGCGGATGATATCGTTGCCGTCACCGCCGTGGATCAGGTCGTTGCCCAGCGATCCGACCAGGACGTCGTCACCCCCGCCGCCGTTCAGCTGATCATCGCCCCCGCCGCCCAGCAGCATGTTGGCCAGGTCGTTGCCGGTCAGGATGTCGGCGCCGCTCCCGCCGTTGATGTCCTCGATGTTCACGAGGGTGTCCATGCCCCAGCCGGTGTTTTGCGGACCGGTCAGAGTGAGATTGACGGTCACGCCGACCGTTGCGTCGCCGTAGTCGGCGAGGTCCCCGCCATTCACCGCGATTTCAGCCGTGAGGTTGTTCTGATCGACGATCAGCGAAGGAAGCCGTTCGCCCCCCGTACCGCCGTCGAGCACATCGTCGCCCGTTCCGCCGCGCAGCGCGTCCAGACCCGCGCCGCCCGAGAGGCTGTCGTTCCCCGCGCCGCCGTCCAGCGAGTCGCTGCCGCTCGTCCCGACGAGAACGTCGTCGCCGGCGCCGCCTGAGATCAAAGCCATGAGAAACCCCCAAATACCGACACGCATGGCGTACCAAGGAGCTGCTCTTGCAGTCCAGCTTTCGTTGAGGTTGTTCGCGGGTTACGCGTAAACCCGTATGCGTTGGCCCCGATTTGCGCCGCGCGACCGAAGCGCTTAATCCGCCGATATGAACCAGGTTTCTCCAGCCCCCACCGATCTCGACCAGAAGAAAGCCACGGCCCGCGCCTGGTTCGAGAGCCTGCGCGACCAGATCTGCGCGGAATTCGAACGCCTGGAGGAGGAGGCTCCCGCCAGGCTCTATCCCGGCGAACCGGGCCGCTTCGTGCGCAAGCCTTGGAACCGCGAGGCCGGCGGCGGCGGCGTGATGGGCATGATGCACGGTCGCCTGTTCGAGAAGGTCGGCGTCCATGTCTCCACCGTCCACGGGACCTTCACGCCCGAGATGGCCAAGACCATTCCCGGCGCGGCCGAGGACCCCCGCTTCTTCGCCACCGGAATCAGCCTGATCGCGCACATGACCAATCCGCGCGTGCCGGCCGTGCACATGAACACCCGCTTCATCGCCACGACCAAGAGCTGGTTCGGCGGCGGCGGCGACCTGACGCCCCTGCTGGGCTATCAGCGCCGGCAGGACTTCCCCGACGCCGTCGACTTCCACGCCGCCTACCAGCGCGCCTGCGACAATTACGATCCGGCCTGGTATGCCAAGTACAAGGCCTGGTGCGACGAGTACTTCTTCCTGCCCCACCGCAACGAGCCGCGCGGGATCGGCGGCATCTTCTACGACCACCACGACAGCGGCGACTGGTCCCGCGACTTCGCCTTCACGCAGGACGTCGGCAAGGCGTTCCTGGAGATCTACCCCGCCCTGGTCCGCCGCCGGATGGGCGAGGCCTGGACCGCCGAGGAGCGCGAGCAGCAACTGGTCCAGCGCGGCCGCTATGTCGAGTTCAACCTGCTCTATGACCGCGGCACGATGTTTGGCCTGAAGACCGGCGGCAATGTCGAGTCGATCCTCAGCTCGATGCCGCCCGAGGTGAAGTGGCCGTAGGGGCTCACGCCTTCGGACACTTGGCTCCGGTGTCGATCCAGGCCTGAACCAGCTCGCCGAACTGCGCCTGGGTTCCAGGGGCCGGCTTGCGACCCTCGCCGGGGTTCCAGCCCCAGCCCACCAGGTGATCCTCGGCCATGTGGTGATGCAGCTCGGCCAGCGAGCGGCCGCCGTTCTTGGCCGGGCTCTTGATCTGGGCGCAGATCTCGCCCAGCGACTTGCCCTGCCAGGCCATCTCGACCGGGGCCAAGGCCCATTTCGGATCGCCGGGGATCGACTTGATGTCCTGCCCCCAGGTCTGGACGTTGGCCGGGCCGTGGCACGACGAGCATGGCAAGCCGACGGGTCCGTGGCCGCTTTGACCGGCCACCATCGGCGGATTGTGCGGATGGCGGTCGTCGCCCTGGGTCGGAGCGCGCTGGACGGGATGGCAGTTCATGCAGCGCGGGCTTTCGATCACCTTGCCCATCTCGGCGAACAGGGCCAGCGAGCGGGCTCCCGGGTCCTTGATCGAGGCGAAGTCGGCCGCGCTTTTGAGCGTTTCCGGCGGCGTGGCGTCGGGCGTCGCGGGCGTGGCGGCTCCGACGCTGGACAGCACGGCTCCGCCGACCATCAGCGAACCGGCGACGAGCACGACGGCGAGGGCTCTCATGATCCTGGTCTCCCGCGTTTCCAGCCGGAACGGCCGGGCCGCGGTGAAGGTTGCCAGAAATCAGGCGTTTTCGGCCAGGAAAGCCTGGATCCAGTCACCCACCCGCGCCCGGTCGTTGGCCTGATCGAGGCTCGCCACGGCCGCGTCGGCCTCCGCGTCGGTGAAGCGGCTGCCGCGCCGCGACTCGATCAGGGCCCGGGCGTAGGCCGGGTCGAACTCGGGATGAAACTGCATCGAGATCGCCGGGCGGTCGTCATAGACCAGGATGCCGGCGGGCGTGAAGGCGCTGCCGGCCACCGCCCGGGCGGTCGGCGGGATGACGATCACCTGGTCTTGATGCGAAGCCGGAACGGCCACACGCGAGGCGGCGTCCATCCACGGCTGGGGCTCGGCCACGTCGTACCTGTGCAGCCCCACGCCCCAGCCCTTGTCCGATTTCACGACCTTGCCGCCGAACGCCTCGGCCATGACCTGATGGCCGAAACAGACCCCGACCAGAGGTTGGCGGCCGGCCGCGACCAGAAAGGCTTTCAGCGGTTCGATCCATGGCAGGTCGTCATAGACCCCGGCCGACGAGCCGGTGACCACATAGGCGTCGCACTCGCCCGGATCCGCCGGCAGCACGCCGGCCTGGACGTCGTAGACGACATAGTCGTGCCCGGAGCCCAGCAGGTCCTGGAACATCGCCGCATAGCGTCCGAACTCAGGCTGCAGATGTTCAGGCGGTTCGCCGGTCTCGAGCAGGCCGATCTTCATGGGGCGGGTCTCCCGGACGTTACGCTTCCGATATAGGCGGGCGCCGCCCCTAGAACACCATCCCCTGGGCCACGGCCTTCAGTCGTTCGATGGCCGAGAACTTGTCGTCGATGAAGTCCTGGTCGATCCACCAGATCTCGACCTCGCGCATCACCTCGCCGACCATCGGGCCCTTGGGCACCCCGGCCTTCAGGACGTCCTCGCCGGTCAGCGGAAAAGCCGGCGGTGTCCAGCTTTCGCCCAGGGCCAGCAGGCCGCGCCATTGCGGCGTGGTGGCCGAGCGGGCGGCGCCGGCCCAGGCCAGCTTGACCCGGTCGCTGAAAGTCTTCACGCCCAGCGCGTAGACCGCCCGACGGGTCTCGCGCGGGCTCATCCAGCTGACGATGCGCGGCGACTTGCCCGCCGCTTCGACCAACCGCTCCTTCAGGGCGTTGGACAGCCGCAGGCGCTCGGCCATCTGCTCGGCGATCTTGGGATCGTCGGGGATCAAGGCCGCCAGGCGCAGCTCGGGATCGTTCTCGAACAGCTGCTCGGTCTCGATCGTCATCAGCCCCTCGAACCGGGCCAGCGATTTCACGAACGGCAGGATCGCGGGCAGCACGCCGGTGGCCGCCATCAGCCGCAGGCTGGAGCGCGGGTCCTCGGCGGCCAGCAGTTTCAGGAGCTCCTTCTGGGTGCGCTCGGCGGCGCGGCCCTCGACCATACCCTTCAGCGCCTTGCAGGCGGCCAGGGCCTTCTGGTCGGCGTCGCCTCGGCCGTACCAGGCGTGGAAGCGGAAAAAACGCAGGATGCGCAGATAGTCCTCGCGGATGCGGGTCATCGGATCGCCGACGAACACCACCCGCCCCTCGCGGGCGTCGTTCACCCCTTCGCCGGTCGGGTCGTAGAGCCGCCCGTGGATGTCGACATAGAGGGCGTTGAAGCGGAAGTCGCGACGTTCGGCGTCCTGCTCCCAGTCCTGAGTGAACGACACCACCGCCCGGCGGCCGTCGGTCGAGACGTCGCGGCGCAGGGTGGTGATCTCGTAGGGTCGGCCGTTCGACAGGGCCGTGACCGTGCCATGATCGACGCCGGTGGGGATCGAGCGCAGGCCGGCCTCGCCCAGCGCCTCGATCACCTGATCGGGGGTCAGGGTCGTGGCGATGTCGATGTCGTCGATGGTCTTGCCCATCAGGGTGTTGCGCACGCAGCCGCCGACGAATCGCGCGCAGCCCGGGAAGCCGCGCTTCTCGAGCGCGGCGATCACGGCCTGGGTCTCCGGCAGCGCCATCCACGGCGCCACGCCAATCGTCTCGGTGCTCACGCAACTCCCCCGCAGGTACGCAAAAGGCCCCGGGCACGCGGGGCGAGGCATTTCAGACGATTATCGCGGCCGGACAAGCCCGTTGATAAGCTTAACCATAGATTTCCGAGGTTTACGCAGCGTCCGCCTGGGCGGACTACGCCGCGCCCGTTTCTTCCGGCGCATGCAGACGCTCGTAGAGCCCGCGCAGCATGCCGGCCGTCGCGCCCCAGATGAATCGCTCGTTCCACGGCATGGCGTAGAAGAACCGCCGCTCGCCGTCGGGCAGGTCGCGGTGCTGGCGCTGGTGGTTGCCCGGGTCCATCAGGAAAGCGAACGGCGTCTCGAAGACGTCGGCCACCTCGTCGGGGCTGGGCACGAAAGTGGCGGCCGGATCGATGAAGCCGACCACCGGCGTGACGTGGAAGCCGGTCACCGTGCGGTAGCCGTGCAGCAGGCCCGCCAGGGTCACGAACTTCGGGTCGAGATTGATCTCCTCCCGGGCCTCGCGCAGGGCGGTCTCCCAGGGCGTCTCGCCCGGATCGCAGCGGCCGCCGGGAAAGGCGATCTGGCCGGTGTGGCTGCGCAGGGTGTCGGCCCGGCGGGTCAGCAGTACCGTCATGCCGTCATCATGCTCGACCAGCCCCACCAGCACCGCAGCGGGGCGCAGGGCGTGCGGATTGTCTGGCAGCAGGCCGGGATTGAGGTCGAAGTCCGAGCGCGGCGCGTCTAGAGCGGGATCGTAGGCGCCGATCGGATCCAGCTTGCTGGCGATCCAGGCCCGCCGTTCCTCACGGGTCATCGTCATCCTCGATGCGCTCCGGGCGGCGCGATCGGAAACCAGGCGCCGTTCGAGGCCACGCCCAGGCGCGGGCCGTCGGGCGTGTCCCGCTCGGCCGCCAGCTCGGCCAGCTCGTAGAACACCGGCCGCGCGATCAGGGCCTCCAGGCCGCGCCGCACGTGCAGATAGGGCCGGGGCTCGCCCGTGGCCGGATCGGTCTCGACGCGGATGGCGTTGTCGGGCCCGGCCTCGACGACGTCGCCGACATTGGTCTCGAAGCGGAGGATGTCGCCGACCTGATCCACACGCGTGGCGATGAAGGGCGCGTCTTCGACCTGGATCTTCAGCTTCTCGACCGGGGTGACCAGGTGATAGCCGTCCGGGTCCAGCCGCAGCACGGTCGAGAACAATCGAACCAGGGCCTCGCGGCCGATCGGCGTGCCTTCGTGGAACCACACCCCGTCCTTGCGGATGCGGATGTCGATGTCGCCGCAATGCTCGGGATGCCACAGATGCACCGGCGGCAAGCCGCGCTCGCCCGCGCTTTTGGCGGCGGCCGTCACGCCTGCGAGGCCGGACGGTGTGGGATCGGCGGTCATGGGGTTCAGGTAGGGCAAGCCGGCCTGACGCTCAAGCGCGGGCGCGACACGATCGGCCTCAGCCGATGCGGATCGGCCCTGCCAGATCGGCGTCGCCGCCCTCGATCAGCGCCTTGACCAGCACACGGCGCTGGTCGGCGGGGCCGGGCATGATCGCCTGGGCGGCGGGTCCGGCGGCGAAGCCGACCCGGCCGAAATAGGGAGCGTCGCCGACCAGCAGCACCGCGCGCCAGCCGGCCTTGGCGGCGGCGGTGCACGCGGCCTCGACCAGAGCCTGGCCCAGGCCGTGCTTGCGCTCGTCGGCGTCGACGGCCAAGGGCCCCAAGAAGGCGACGGGCTTGTCGCCCACCACCACCGGCCACAGGCGCACGCTGCCGATCACCCGGCCGTCATGCAGGGCCACGAACGAGCAGTCGTCGAGCTTGTGATTGCCCTCGCGCAGGCGCTCGGACGACTTGGCGAAGCGGCCGGGCCCGAAGGCGCGATCGACCAGCACCTCGACGGCGCGGGCGTGCTCGGGGCGCTCGACCAGGATGGCGGGGAGCTGCGGCGAAGGGGCGACGGCGGAAGACGACATGGGCGCTTAAACGATCCGGATCACGAAAAGGGGACATAGCCCCGGATCGTGACGCGGCCGAGACGGCCGCTTCCGGGGCGTTATTTGCGGACTCCGGTCCGCGCGGCGCAGGTTCGTCGCAGGCGTCGCATGGCGGCGCTTTCCTTCCGTTGGAGGGCGCGAAATAGGGCCTGGTGCGCCTGGCGTCAATGAATTCAACTGTCGCATCAAACAAACTCGATTGCGGTGACGCTCGGTCAGGGACATGGTCCGCCGCGATGACCGACCTCCCCCCCGATCCCGACTCCGTCCCTTCGGCCATCGAAGCGACGGACACCTCCATGCGCGCCCTGCTCAGGCAGACCGATTTCGTCTTCTTCTGGGCCGCGCGCTTCGTCGCCACCCTGGCGGTGCAGATCCAGGGCGTGACCATCGGTTGGCAGGTCTACAGCCTGGCCCGCGAGACCGGACACAACGAAGGCCAGGGCGCCTTCCTGCTGGGCATGGTGGGGCTGGCGCAGTTCATCCCGCTGTTCTTCCTGACCCTGACCGCCGGCGAGACCGCCGACCGCCATGACCGCAAGGCGATCATGACCGGGGCCATCGGCGTCGACATCCTCTGCGCCGGCGGACTGGGCCTGCTGGCGTGGTCGGGGCATACGGCCCTGTGGCCGATCTTCGCCATCGCCGTGCTGTTCGGCGCCGGCCGCGCCTTCCTGTCGCCGGCCTCCAGCGCCATGGGCCCGATGCTGGTGCCGCGCGCCCTGCTGCCTCGCGCCATCGCCTGGAACTCGCTGTCCTGGCAGAGCGCCTCGATCATCGGCCCGGCCCTGGGCGGCCTGTTGTGCGCCATCTCGCCGGCCGTGGCCTTCGGAACGTCGGCGGGCCTGTTCGTGTTCGGCGGCCTGCTGCTGATGTTCATCCGCCAATCGACTCGGCCGGTCGTGCAGCCCGGCTCGCGCTGGACCCTGATCAAGGAGGGCCTGGCCTATACCTGGGACAACAAGATCGTGTTCGGCTCGATCTCGCTGGATCTGTTCGCCGTGTTGCTGGGCGGCGCCACCGCCCTGCTCCCGGTGTTCGCCCGGGACGTGCTGCATGTCGGCGCCGAGGGCTTCGGCGTCCTACGCGCCGCACCAGCCGTGGGCGCGACCCTGGTGGCGATCTTCCTGGCCAGCCATCAGATCCGTCGACGCGCGGGCCTCCTGATGTTCGGCGCCGTGGCTGTATTCGGGGCGGCGACCGTGGTCTTCGGCCTGTCGAAATGGACCTGGCTGTCGGTCGGAGCCCTGGCGGTGCTGGGCGGGGCCGACATGGTCTCGGTCTATATCCGCCAGACCCTGGTGCAGTTGGTGACGCCCGATCCGATGCGCGGCCGGGTGGCCGCCGTCTCGGGCCTGTTCATCAGCGCCTCCAACGAGCTGGGCGAGTTCGAGAGCGGCGTCGCGGCGCGGTTCCTCGGTCCAGTCGGCGCGGCGGTCTTCGGCGGAGTCGGGGCGCTGATCGTCACCGGCGCCTGGGCCAAGATGTTCCCCGACCTGCGCAAGGCCGACCGGCTGGAATAGGGCTCAGCCCCCCGCCAGCTTGCGGAGCGGCTCGCCGGTCATCCGGCGGACGGTCCAGTCGTCCATCGTCGCGGCGCCCAGGCTGTCGTAGAAGGCGATGGACGGGGCGTTCCAGTCCAGCACCGCCCATTCCAGCCGGCCCAGGTTCTCGTCGAGGCAGCGCCGCGCCAGATTGGCCAGCAGGGCCTTGCCCGCGCCCGAGCCCCTCGCCTCGGGCCGCACGAACAGGTCCTCCAGATAGATCCCGTGCCGGCCGACGAAGGTCGAGAAGTTGTAGAACCAGAGCGCGAAACCGACAGGTTCGCCGTCGATCTCGGCGATGTCGCAGAAAGCCTTGGGATTTTCCCCGAACAGCGCGACCGTGACGTCGTCCTGGGTGGCCACCGCCTCGTCGAGCAGCTTTTCGTATTCGGCAAGGTCGCGGATGAACCGCAGGATCAGGGCGCTGTCCTCTGGGACGGCGGGGCGAATGGCGACGGGCATATGGCGGTCTCTTCGGACTATCTGGATTTCGTGCTCGAGCAACTGGCCCCGGTGGGGCCGCTGACCTTCCGCAAGATGTTCGGGGGAGTCGGCCTCTACGCCCAAGGCCTGTTCTTCGCCCTGATCGACGACGACACCCTGTACCTCAAGGGCGACGAGACCCTGCGCCCCGCGTTCGAGGCGGTCGGCAGCGTCCAGTTCGCGCCCTTCGGCATGAGCCCCATGGCCTACTGGACCGCCCCGGCCGAGGCGCTGGACGATCCCGACCTGATGATCGACTGGGCGCGCAAGTCGATCGCCCTGGCGGCGGCGCGCAAGGATCGCCCCCGGAAATAGGCCTTAGCCGATCACCACGCCCGGCGGCGGGACGCTGTCTTCCGGCACGAAGAAGTCCGGCATCAGGGTGGCGGTGGGGTCCACACGGTACTTGTCGAAGTCGCGCACGCCCTCGGCGTAGAGGAACGTGTCGTCGATCACGAACTGACCGGTGAACTCGCGCGAGGGCTTGAGGAAGATGGCGTGGGCGGCGTCGGCCATGATCTCGACCGTGCGGCAGTGCTTGAGCCCCTCCTCGCCGGTCAGGGCGAACTGGATAGCGGCGGTGGCGATGGCGGTGCGCGGCCACAGGGCGTTGCAGGCCACGCCATCGGCCTTGAACTCCTGGGCCATGCCCAGCATGGCGAGGCTCATATTGTACTTGGCCATCGAATAGGCGACGTGCGGCGCGAACCAGCGCGGATTCAGGTCCAGCGGCGGCGACAGGGCCAGGATATGCGGGTTGGCCGCCTTCTTCAGGTGCGGCAGGCAGATCTTCGAGGTCAGGAACGTGCCCCGCCCGTTGATCTGGTGCATCAGGTCGTAGCGTTTCATGTCGGTGGCCAGCGTGCCCGTGAGCGAGATCGCCGACGCGTTATTTACGCAAATATCGATGCCGCCGAACGTCTCCACCGCCTTGTCGACGGCGGCCTGGACGCTGGCCTCCTCGCGCACGTCGACCACCAGCGGCAGGGCCTTGCCGCCCGCCGCCTCGATATCGGCGGCGGCGGTGTAGATCGTGCCAGGCAGCTTGGGATGGGCCTCCGCCGTCTTGGCGGCGATGACGATATTGGCCCCGTCGCGGGCGGCGCGCAGGGCGATGGCCAGGCCGATGCCCCGCGAGGCGCCGGTGATGAAAAGGGTCTTGCCGTTGAGAGACATGGGTCTGGCCTTCTGGTGCTCCGAACGCCCACTATAGGGCGCCCGATCGGACGTCCCTGCACAATCGCGCGAAAGCCGGTCAGCCCGCCCCGGTGGTCTCGACCGACAGGGTCCAGAGACGGTCGGCCGCCTCGGGGTCCAGGGCGTGGGGCATGACGCCGCTCCACGGGTGCTCCGGGCTCCACGGAACCGCTTGGGCCAGATCCTCCAGATAGAGGCCGCCGACGTCATCCAGCTCGGCGCCCACGGCCGCCCAGACGCTGGTCGAGGCGCCCTGCTGGGGCGTTTTGAAGCCGTCGCGGACCTTGCCGTCGTCGTCGATCCAGCCCATCGCCTTCTGCTCCTCGAGCGGCAAATGGCGCTGCAGCGGGGTCATGATCCCGCCCGGCATCACGGCGAAGGCGCGCACGCCCCCAGTCCCATTGGGGTCCTTGAACCGCTTGTCGAAGCCCACGGCGAACAGGGCGTTGGCGGTCTTGGCCTGACCGTAGGCTTCCCATTTGTCGTAGGGGTGCGAACGGAAATGCGGGTCGTCGAAATTCATCGGCGCTCGGCGGTGGCCGATCGACGACAGCGACACCAGCCGAGAGCCCCAGCCCGACTTGGAGCCCTCCATCAGGTTCGGGGCCAGCAGCACCGACAGCAGGAAGTGGCCGAAGTGGTTGGTGCCGATCTGCATCTCCAGCCCGTCCTCTGTATAGGCGAGCGGGCAGGCCATGACCCCGGCGTTGTTGATCAGCAGGTTCAGCGGCCGGTCGCCCCAACGCTCGGCGAAGGCGCGGATCGACTTGAAGCTGGAGAGGTCCAGCATCGACCACGACACCTCGCCCTTCGCTGTCTTCTTGATGTCGGCCACGGCGGCTTCGGCGAGGTCCGGCTTGCGGACGGCGATGACCACGTCCGCCCCGACCTCGGCCAGGGCGCGGGTGGTCTCGATCCCGATGCCGGTGGCCCCGCCGGTGACGATGGCGACCTTGCCGGTCAGATCCTGGCCGGCGACCACGTCGCGAGCGTCGGTATAGGGCCCGAAGGGCGACTTGATGCGATCGGCCATGATGCTTCCTTCCCTCTGTTCCTTATGGTGGACGCTACAGCTGCAAGGCCAGAATCCCCAGGGCGATCGCCAGGCACAGCGGACCGTAGGCGCGGCGGTTGAGGCGAGCGAAGGGCGTGCCCTCGGCGTAGCGGAACACCGGCGGGGCGTAGGTCGCCAGGCCCCGCCCGGCGAAGACCGCGAATAGCCCCCAGCGCGCGACCTTGAACAGCGGGCCCCAGGGCGTGCGGGTCAGGGTGGCCAAGACCAGCAGTCCGCCCGCCGCCAGGGCCAGGGCGACGGCGGCGCAGGCGGCGGGACCCGGCGCGCGCATGCCTCGGGTGCGGCCCACCACGTACTCGACCAGCGAGGTCTCGTCATAGCCTGGCCAGCGTCCGCCGAAGCCCCAATAGGCGTGGATGGCCGCGAGGGCGAACAGCGCCACCGCCAGGACCACCGCCAGGATCATCTCAGCCGACCTTGCTGAAGTCGGGCGCTCGGCGCTCGGCGAAGGCCATGAAGGCCTCGCGCGCCTCGGCGGTCTGCAGGCGCTGGCCGAACAGTTCGCCTTCCTTGTCCATCAAGGCGGCGATGGCCTCGGCGTCGCGCATCAGGCTCTTGGTGACCGTCAGGGCGCCCAGCGGACGCTTGGCCAGCTGGTCGGCGGCGGCGCGGGACTTGGCGCGAAGCTCGTCCAGGGGCACGCAGGCGTTGGCGATTCCCCAGGCGGCGGCTGTCTCGCCGTTCACGGCCTCGCCCAAGGCGAACATCGCGTAGGCGCGGGCGTGGCCGATGCGGGCCGGAAGCAGCAGGCTGGAGGCGGCCTCGGGCACGAGGGCCAGGTTGACGAAGGGCACGGTCAGGCGGGCGTCCGGGCTGGTGAACACCAGATCGCAGTGCAGCAGCATGGTCGTGCCCACGCCCACCGCCTGGCCCTGGACGGCGGCGACCAGCGGCCGGGTGGCCTTGGCCAGGTTCTTGAGGAACCGCATCACGTGCCGCTCGCCGGTGAAGGCGCCGGTGGCCTGGGCGGCGAAGTCCTGCAGGTCGTTGCCCGCGCTGAAGCTGTCGCCGTCGGCCTGGAACACCACCACCCGCACGGCCGGATCGCTCTCGGCCCGCTCCAGGCTGTCGGCCAGCACGCCGTACATGGTGTTGGACAGGGCGTTCTTCTTGTCCGGACGGGCCAGAGTGATCGTCATCACGCCGGCGTCGACGGCGACCTGAACGTGGTCGGTCATGAGGGTTCTCCTTTGGGGAACTTCGTTTGCAGACTGGTCAGCCAGCGCGACACCACGGCGATCTCATCGTCCGTGAAGCCTTCGGTGAGATGGGCGTTCAGGCCTTCGACGCCGGCCTTGGCCTCCTCGCGGGCGACCTGGCCTCGGGCGGTAAGGTGCAGGCGGAAGGCGCGGCCGTCATCCGGGTCGGGCCGGCGCTCGACCAGCTCGGCGCGGACCATGCGATCGACGAGGCCGGTCATGGCCGAGGGGGCCAGGTCCAGGGCCTCCGCGGCTTCGCCGATCAGGGCGCCGTCCTTCTGGCCCAGCACGAACAGGGCCCCGGACTGGGCGGCGGTCAGACCGCCCTTGGCGGCCATCTTGGCCTCGACATACCGCTGCACCCGGCGGTGCGCGACATTGAGCAGGAAGACGAGACGGCGGTCTGGCGGCGGGGTCATGGCGGGCGAGATTATAGTTCGCGCACGAAATATCAAACGAATGTTTCGGCCATCGGCGGAAAACATTCAACCAAATGGTTGACTCTCTAAGACACACCCTACACATTCAACCACATGGTTGAATTAAATGCCTCTCAGTTGGACAGCGTCTTCCACGCTCTCGGCGACGCCACCCGTCGTCGGATGCTGCGCGAGCTGGCGGACGGCGAACGGACGGTGGGCCAGCTGGCCGAACCCTTCTCGATCTCGCTGGCCGCCGCCTCCAAGCACATCAAGACGCTGGAGAACGCCGGCCTCATTCAGCGCGAGGTCCGCGGCCGCACCCACCTGTGCCGCCTCGAACCCGGTCCCCTGGCCACGGCCCAAGAGTGGCTGAACTTCTACGAACACTTCTGGACCAGCCGCCTCGCCGTGCTGGACCGGCTCCTTCGCGAGGAGGACGCCCGCCGAAGCCCTCCCCCATCCCAGCCTCCCAAGAAAGGTGACGACCGATGACCCAAACCGCGACCCTGGACGCCTACGGCGAACTGATCGAACCCCTGACCCTGAAGATCCAGCGCCTGCTGCCCGGCCCCATAGATCGCGTCTGGGCCTATCTCACCGAGAGCGAGCTGCGTCGCCAGTGGCTGGCCGCGGGCGCGATGGAGGTGAAGGCCGGCGCGCCGTTCACCTTCACCTGGCGCAACAACGAGCTGAGCGATCCGCCCGGCCGGACTCCCGAAGGTTTCAGCGCCGAGCACAGCCTGGAAAGCCGGATCATCGATCTGGTCCCGGGTCGCAAACTGGTCATCGCCTGGAATCAGGGCGAGGTGTCGTTCGACCTGGAGCCCGCCGGCGACAAGGTGCTGCTGACGATCATCCATCGCCGCCTGCCCGACGCGACCCAACTGCTCAATGTCAGCGCCGGCTGGCACGCCCATCTGGACGTCCTGGCCACGAAGCTCGGCGGCAAGCCGCAGACGGCGTCGTTCTGGGACGGCTGGACCCGGCTCAAGGCCGAATACGCCAAGCGCCTGCCGGCCGCCTAGCCGTCCCGATCACGGCTCCGCCGGTCGGTCGGCCGAGCCCACGTCCTCCCCCAAACCAGACAGGTAGACCATGACCCACCCCGTCGTTTCGCGGGCCGAGTGGCTGAAGGCCCGACTCGCCTTGCTCGCTGAGGAAAAGGCCCTGACCCGCCGCAGCGACCAGCTGGCCCTGCAGCGTCAGGCCCTGCCTTGGGTGAAGATCGACAAGCCCTACCGCTTCGACATCGACGACGGTCCCGCCTCGCTGGAGGACCTGTTCGAAGGCCGCTCGCAGCTTATGGTCTACCACTTCATGTTCGGCCCGGACTACGAGGCCGGCTGCCCGTCCTGTTCCGCCATCGCCGACGGCTTCGACGGCTCGGTCGTGCACCTGGCCAATCATGACGTGACGCTGATGGCGGTGTCGCGCGCCCCGCTGGCCAAGCTGCGGGCGTACAAGCAGCGGATGGGCTGGTCGTTCCCCTGGGCCTCGTCCATGGGCAGCGACTTCAACTACGACTTCAACGTCTCGTTCACCGAGGCCCAGCAGCGCGACGGCACAGTCGACTACAATTACGAGATCGCCGGCCACGCCCTGGACCTCAAGCCGGCGCCCCCGCCGGTGGTCGAATTCGCGACCATGTGCGGCACAAACGCCGACACCTACGCTCTGGACCGCCCTGGCCTAAGCACCTTCGTGCTGGAGGATGGCGTGATCTACCACAACTATTCGACCTATACGCGGGGCGTGGACGGTTTCTGGGGCATGTATCAGTGGCTGGATCGCGCGCCGAAAGGCCGCAACGAGCAGGGTATCTGGTTCCGCCGCCACGACGAGTATCCGAGGGCGGCCGAGTGACCGAGGATTCTCCGCCCTCGACGGCTTTGGCGGCGTCCGGCTGGCTGAGCCTAGCGGCCACCCCGACCTTCGCCGTCATGGCTCTGGCGACCGGCGTGACGGACGGATCCATGGGCGGCCTCTGCGCCGTCCAGCCGCCCTTCAACGGCATGGTCGCGATGTACGCTCTGATGGCCGTCTTCCACGCCGCGCCGTGGATCCGGCTGGCGGCTCGGGCCCGCGCTCCGGTCTAGGCCGCGCGATACCAGTTCACGGCGTCGCCGTCCTTCTCACGCGTCGCCAGACCGCGTCCGATCAGGCAGTTGAGGTGGGCCATCGCCTCGCCGGTGGCCATGCCCAGGATGTCGGGGCCGATCGGCCGAGCGAACAGGGCGCCGAACACATCGACCACCCGCTTGGGCTCGGCCAGCTTGCCCGCCAGCCGGGTCAGGGCCCGCTCGTGGCCCGAGATCAGCCCTTCGATGCGGGCGTGCAGTCCCCGGAACGGATCATTGTGGGCCGGCAGCACCAGCACCGAGTCGGGCACGGTCGCCTTCACCTTGGCCAGAGAGGTGATCCAGTCGGTCAGGGGATCGGCGTCCGGCTCGGTCGGATGCACCGAGACGTTGGACGAGATGCGCGGCAGCACCTGGTCGCCCGAGATCAGCACCTCCAGCGCCGGGCACCACAGGCAGGCATGGTCGGGCGAGTGGCCCTGGCCGGTCACGACCTTCCAGTCGTGGTCGCCGATGCGGAACGTCTCTCCGTCGGTCAGGCGGCGATAGCTGTCGGGCATCTGGTAGATCGCCTTGCCGAAGCCGCCGAACCGGGCCTTGTAGTTGTCGATCGCCTCGTCGTCCCAGCCGGCGGCGTGGAAGAACCGCACCCCGTCCTCGGGCGCCTCGCGGCCGGTGTCGGCCACCAGCATGCGGCACTGGAAGTATTCCAGCCGGGTCATCCAGAGGCGGACGTCGAACTTGCGGACGATCCAGCCCGCCAGGCCGACATGGTCCGGGTGCAGATGGGTGACGATCACCCGGGTGACCGGCAGCCCGCCCAGGGCCCCGGCGAACGCCGCGCGCCAGGCCTGAGAGGTCTCCCTGGTCTGCAGGCCGGTGTCCACCACCGCCCAGCCCTCGCCGTCGCGGATGGCCCAGACATTGATGAAGCCCAGCGAGCCGCCCAGCGGCTGGCGCAGCCACAGCACGCCCGGCGCGACCTCGACGGCCTGGCCCGAGCCGGTCTCCGGCGCCGTTTCGAACGGATAGATCAGGCGCGGCCGGATCGCTTTCTCGGGCGGCTCGGCCGTTTCGGACGCCTCGTCCTCGATCCCATCGCGCATCTGCGTCCTCCGGTCACAGCCATCGTCATGATTGCGCCCACCTCGGACGACATCTTGACCCTCGATGCAAGCGGGCCTTAAGTCCGCCGCGAGGATTTACCCCAGGAGACATACCCCCATGAGGCCCATCGCGATCGGCCTGACGGCCGCCCTCGCGCTCGCCGCGCTCATTCCGGCCGCCGTGATCTCGGCGCCGAAAGAGAAGGCCGCCGCCCCCGCCGTCGATGCCAAGTCCCGCGAGGCCGGGATGAAGGCGGCGCCGGACCTGATCAAGGCTTCGGGCGTGTCGTGCACCGTCACCGACGCCCGCCTGATCGGCAACGACAAGAAGACGGCCACCGACTATTACGAAGTCGCCTGCCAGGAAGGCCTGGGGTTCGCGGTTCTGGCCAAGAAGGACGCGGCGCCGCAGACCTACAGCTGCCTGGAAACCGCTGCGGCCGGCGCCGACGGCAAGCCCAGCGCTCTGGCCTGCGTGCTGCCCGGCAACGCCGACCCGAAGGCAGGTCTCGTCCCGTACCTGAAGAAGGCCGGCGCGACCTGCGACCTCCAGAACGCCCGCGCCATCGGCGCCGGCGCGAAGAACGCCTATTTCGAAGTCGCCTGTAAGGGCGGCGCCGGCTACATCGTCCAGACCGCCAGCCCGGTGAACGTCAACGGGGATGTCACGGTCAACAGCTGCCTGCTCTACGAGGAAGGCGGCAACGTCAGCTGCAAGCTGACCGACAAGGCCACCCAGCTGGGTATCGTCGACACCCTGAACACCGCCGCGGCCAAGAACTGCGCGATCAAGGACCGCCGCTACATCCTCAGCACCAAGACCGACAACTATTTCGAAGTCGCCTGCCAGGACGGCAAGGGCTACGTCTACCAGCAGGCCGCGGCCACCGGCGCCTTCGTCAAGTCCATCGACTGCGCTCAAGCCAGCTTCGTCGGCGGCGGTTGCACCCTGAGCGACGCCGTGGCGGCCCAGACCGAGCAGGCGGGCCTGTACACCAAGCTGGCCACCAAGGCCGGCTTCGACTGCAAGGTCGAGAAGTACGGCATGCTGCCCAGCCAAGATCCCCGCAAGGAGATCGTGGAACTGAAGTGCTCCAACCGTCCCGACGGCGGCATCGGCATCTTCACCGCCACCAGCAACACCGTCTACGACTGCGTCACCTCGGAGATGAACGGCTACCGCTGCAGCTTCACCAAGCCGGACGAGGCCTTCCCGCGTCTGACGGCCGACCTGAAGGGCCTGGGCAAGGGCAGCTGCACCGTCTCGGGCGCCCGCGTCATCGGCCAGACCGCCACCGACGGTTACGTCGAGGTGGCCTGCTCGGACGGCCTGCCGGGCTGGGTGATGGCCTATCCGCTGAACACCACGGCCCCGCACGCCAAGGAAGTCCTGTCCTGCGTGCAGGCCAAGGGCGTGGGCGGCGGCTGCAAGCTGCCGACCAACAAGACCAAGAGCTGATCCAGCTTTAGGTCGAACGAAAGAAGCCCGCCGGGAGCGATCCCGGCGGGCTTTTTCTTTGGAGCGGGGACATGCCCTTGCGGCGTGTCCCCACTTCGGGGGCGGTGTGTTGGAAGGGGACACGCCGCAAGGGCATGTCCCCGTCAGAAGCCTGACCCGACCTTCGCCAAGCCGTCGGCCATCTGTTTCAGGCGCTTGTCGAGCTCGGCCATGGTGCGGTTCAGCGCGCCCTCGTCGTCGCGCCAGACCTGCAGGGTGCGGCCCCAGACCGCAGCCATCGCCGTCAGCCTGGCCGGGGTGGCGTCGAGGCCGGCGGCTTCCAGGATCGCCCGGGCGGTCTTCGGGAAACGCAAGGCCGAGACCACCAGGCTCTCCGAGCGGCTGATGGCGATCAAGGCCGCGCGGTGCGGCTCCATGGCCTCGATCCGGGCCATGGCGGCGTCGAACAGGCGGTCGTGGGTCGAGGCGTCCTCGGCCGAAACGGTGGCCAGGGCGGCGCGGTCGAAGCGGGCGGCCAGGTGGTTCAGCACCGCGCCCTTGCCGTCGGCCCGGGCGTAGAGGTCGGCGAACGGAACCTCGGCCGTCAGGGCGATGTCGCGCAGGCTGATCTGGATCCACGGCCGGTCGGCCGCCAGGGACAGGGCCGCTGCGGCGGCGCGATCGAGGATGTCTTCGGCGTCGGTCATGGAAGGGAGATGGCGGGTCGCGCCAAGCGGCGCAAGCCTAGCCGCCCAGCTCCACCGACCGCTTCACCGCAGCGTCCAGCGCGCGCGGCAGCAGGTCACCGAAGCCGCCTTCGCCCATCAGCACGCCCAGGGCCGCGGCCGTCGTGCCGCCGGGCGAAGTGACCTGCTTGCGCAACTCGGCCGGCTCCTCGCCGCCCTGGCCCAGCAGCGCCGCCGCGCCGACGATGGTGGCGCGCGCCAGCTTGGCCGAGGCGGCCGGGTCCAGCCCCTGGCCGGCGCCCGCCGCCTCCAGCGCCTCGATGAAGGCGTAGAGATAGGCCGGCGCCGAGCCGGACACGGCGGTCGCGGCGTGCATCAGCTCTTCGTCGTCCAGGTCGACCGTGGTGGCGACCGGATCCAGCAGGGCGTGGGCCCGGGCGCGAGCTTCGCCGGCTTCGGCGTAGATGCTGGCCGTGCCCAGGCCGATGGCGACGGCGGTGGTCGGCATCACCCGGGCCACGGCGCGGCCGCCGAACACCTGGGCTATGTCGGCGGCGCGGACCCCGGCGGCGATCGAGACGATCACGGCGTCGGGCGCCAGGTGCGGGACGACCTCGGCCACGGCCTCGCGCCAGATCTGCGGCTTGACCGCCAGCAGCACGGTCTTGGCGGCGGACAGGGTCTCCAGCGGCGGATTGACGATCGCGCCCGGGAAGGCGGCGGCGTCGACATTCGGATCACGGACCATCAAGTCGGCGGCGGCGAACGCGCCCGCCTTGCGCCATCCCTCGATCAGGGCCCCGCCCATGCGCCCGGCGCCGAGGAGGAGGATGGGCGTGGTCATGTGGCGGCTCCGCTGACTGGAAGCCGCCTGCCTAGCAGGTCGCGCGGGCCGGGGACATGCCCTTGCGGCGTGTCCCCAAGTCTCGGCTCGGCGCTAGCTGATGGGGACACGCCGCGAGGGCATGTCCCCGGCCTCAGGCCTGGCCCACCGTCTCGAACATGCAGGCCGCCATGGCCTCGTCCGGGGTCTTGGCGCCGTGCAGCAGGAAGTCGAAGGCCGGGTAGAAGCGGTCGGCGGCCTCCACGGCGGCGTCGATCATCGAGGCGGCTTGGGCCATGGTCGGGCGCTCGCCGGCCGGCAGGGCCAGGGCGTGGCGGAAGACGACCTCGCCGTCCTCGGTCCAGACCTCGAAGTGACCCAGCCAGACGCGCTGGTTGATCATCGACAGCAGCTGGTAGGCGGCGGGGCGTTTGGTCTTGGAAGCGCGCAGGTCCAGCGACAGGCACAGCTGCAGGCAGTCGGCCTCGGGCCGCCAGGCGAACCACAGCTCGTAGTCCTTCCAGTCGCCGGTCAGGGCGAAGGCCAGGTCGCCGTCCTCGGTGCGGTCGAAGGTCAGATTCTCGGCCGCCAGGACGTGTTCGACGACCTCGAGGGGATCCATCGCCAGCAGGACGTCGTCTTCTTCCGGTTGGGTGTCCATGAGAACTTTCGGCCCCGGGGAGAGACGGGTCGTGGGACCCGTTCAAATCACCCACTCGGGGGAGTCTAATCTGCTTCGCGGGCGGCGTCACAACCGCCTTCACGTCGAAAGGGAACGAAACTCGCCTATTCGGCCGCGTTAGCGGTCTTCTTGGCGGGCGCCTTTTTGGCCTTCAGCTCGGCGACCTCGGCGCGGAGGGCGGCGACTTCGGCCTTCAGGGCCTCGAAATCGTCGCGACGGATCAGGTCGAACTCGGCGGCAAGCCGGTCGGCCTGGGCCCGCATCGCGGTCTTGGCTTCCTCGCCGGCGGTCTGGGCGATGCCCATGGCGGCCTGGGTCAGCTTGGCGAATTCGTCGAGAAAGGGGTTTTGGCTGTGCATTGAAATTCCCAAGGCGCCGGATGGGGCGGCGCGGTTCGTCGCGCTGCTTATATGGGAAAGGAAGGGTGAAAGCGAACCAGGAACGCGCTAGAGGTGCGACCATCTGTCCGTCCGGAGCGCTCGCGGCGTGATCTTCCCCGACATCGACCCCATCGTCCACATCGGCCCCTGGGCCCTGCAATGGGGCCCGCTGGCCCTGCGCTGGTACGCCCTGGCCTATGTCGCCGGCATCCTGCTGGGCTGGCAGTACGCGATCCGCCTCGTCCGCGACGCCAGACTGTGGGGCGGCCAGAAGCCGACCGCCACCTCGGTGCAGATCGACGACCTGGTGCTGTGGATCACCCTGGGCATCATCCTGGGCGGCCGGATCGGCTATGTGCTGTTCTACATGATGCTGAACGGCGAACAGCGCGCCGGCCTGGCGGAGCATCCGCTGACCGTCTTCGAGATCTGGAAAGGCGGCATGTCCTTCCACGGCGGGTTCCTGGGCGTCTGCGCGGCTATCGCCCTGTTCGCCCGCCAGCAGAAGATCGACATGCTGAAGCTGGGCGACCTGGTCGCGCCGGTCGTGCCGATCGGCCTGTTCTTTGGCCGCTGCGCCAACTTCATCAACGGCGAGCTGTGGGGCCGGGTCACCGACCACCCGTTCGGCATGATCTTCTGCAACGACACCATCCGCGCCGCCAACGATGGTCGCTGCCCGGCCGGCCCCGAACCGCGCCATCCCAGCCAGCTCTACGAAGCGGCCCTGGAGGGCTTGGTGCTGTTCCTGATCCTCAGCTTCGCCGCCTATCGCCTGAAGTGGCTGCAGCGGCGCGGGGCGCTCGTGGGGACATTCCTGGTCTGCTACGGCCTGTTCCGCGCCTCGCTGGAGAACGTCCGCAATCCCGACCACGGCATGCCCGACTTCCCGTTCGGCCTGACCATGGGGATGATCCTGTCGATCCCGATGCTGCTGGTCGGCGCCTGGCTGCTGTGGCGCGCCCTGCGCGAGCCCGTCCCCGCCGCGCCCGCGGAAACCCATGAGCCTGCTTGACCGACTGCGGGCGCAGATCGCCCAGGACGGCCCGATCAGCGTCGCCGAGTACTTCACCCGCTGCCTGCACGACCCGCGCGACGGCTACTACGCCAACCGCCCCGCGCTGGGTGAGGGCGGCGATTTTCTGACCGCCCCGGGCGTCAGCCAGATGTTCGGCGAGCTGATCGGTCTGTGGCTGCTGGAGACCTGGACCCGCATGGGCAGCCCCTCGCCCGTGCGGCTGGTCGAGGTGGGGCCCGGCGATGGGACGCTGATCTCCGACATCCTGCGCGCCGCGCGCCTGCTGCCCGAGTTCCTGGCCGCCGCCGACCTGTGGCTGGTCGAGGTGTCGCCGCCGCTGCGCCGGGCCCAGGCCGCCCGGCTGGTCGACGCGCCCCTGACGCCCCGCTGGGCCGACCGCCTGGAGGCCGTGCCGGCCGGCGCGCCCCTGCTGCTGGTCGCCAACGAGGTGTTGGACTGCCTGCCCGCCCACCAGTTCGTGCGGACGCAGACCGGCTGGGCCGAGCGGATGGTGGGACTGGATGAGAAGGGCGACCTGGCGTTCGGCCTCAAGGCTCTCGCGCCCTCCAGCAAGCGTTCCCTGTCGTCCGAAGCGGCTCCTCCCTCACGAGGAGAGGGACTGGAGCCGGGAACCGTGGTCGAGTCCTCGCCCGCCCAAGCGGCCCTGGGCTCCGAGATCGGCCACCGTGTCGCCCGCGACGGCGGGACGGCCCTGCTGATCGACTACGGCCGCGACACGGCCGGCGCGGGCGACACGCTCCAGGCCCTGAAAGCCCACACCAAGGTCCCGCCCCTGGCCGAGCCGGGCCAGGCCGACCTGACCGTCTGGGCCGACTTCCCCGCCGTGCTGGCCGCCGGCGCTGAGGCTGGGGCGATGACGGGACCCATCCTGACCCAGGGCGCGTTCCTCCAGGCGCTTGGCATCGAGGCCCGCGCCCAGGCCCTGGCCGCCGCTCGCCCCGACCAGGCGGAAAAGCTGGCCCGTCAGCTTGATCGCCTGACCGGACCGGCGCAGATGGGCGAGCTGTTCAAGGTCGTCTGCTTGTCCGCGCCCAGCCTTTCTCCTCCGCTTTTCGGGGAATCCTGACCATGACCGACTTGCCAACCGTCCAGTCGCCGCTACTGGCCGCCGTCGCCGGGGTCAGGCACGCCTTCTTCACCCGTCAGGGCGGGGTCTCGACCGGGCTCTATTCCAGCCTCAACGTCGGACGCGGCAGCAAGGACGACCCGGCCGACGTGGCCGAGAACCGCGCCCGGGCCGCCGCCTGGTTCGGCGCCGCGCCGGAAGACCTCAACACCTGCTTCCAGATCCACTCGACCATCGCCATCGTCGCCGACGGCTCGTGGGGCGACGCCCGACCGGAGGGCGACGCGGTGGTGACCAGGACCCCGGGCGTGGTCTGCGGCGCCCTGCACGCCGACTGCGCGCCGGTGCTGATCGCCGACCCGGTCGCCCGCGTGGTCGCCGCCGCCCACGCCGGCTGGCGCGGGGCCCTGGACGGCGTGGTCCAGTCCGCCGTCGATCGGATGGTCACCCTGGGCGCCGAGCCCTCGCGCATGGTCGCCGCCGTCGGCCCCTGCATCGGTCCCCAATCCTACGAGGTCGGGTTGGAATTCCTGCAGCGCTTCGAGGCCGACAGCCCCGGCTCGGGCCGATTCTTCGCGGCGGGCGCGACTGACGACAAGCGCCTGTTCGACCTGCCGGCCTTCGTGCTGGACCGGCTGAGGACCGCGGGCATCGGCCAGAGCGAGTGGGTCGGTCGCGATACGCGAACCGAGGCGGACCTGTTCTTTTCCAACCGCCGCGCCTTTCTGAGCGGGGAATCCGACTACGGACGGCTTTTGTCCGCGATCGCGCTGGAGGCTTGAGGTCGGAATTTTCGTGAAATCCGGCCAAGATTCGCGGTTGTCCCCACGCCCGAGGCTGCTAGAAGCCCCCGCAACGGCGTCACCCCCACCGCGAGCGACCTCCATGAAGCTGCTGTCCGGCAACTCGAACCGCACCCTGGCCCAGTCCATCGCGGAATATCTCGACATGCCGCTGACCCGCGCCCAGGTGCGCCGGTTCGCCGACCTCGAGGTGTTCGTCACCATCGACGAAAACGTCCGCGGCGAGGACGTCTTCGTCATCCAGTCGACCAGCTATCCGGCCAACGACAACCTGATGGAGCTGCTGATCTGCATCGACGCCCTGAAGCGCGCGTCGGGCAAGCGGATCACGGCCGTGCTGCCCTACTTCGGCTACGCTCGCCAGGACCGCAAGACCGGCGGCCGCACCCCCATCTCGGCCAAGCTGGTGGCCAACCTGATCACCCGCTCGGGCGCCGACCGCGTCCTGACGATGGACCTGCACGCCGGCCAGATCCAAGGCTTCTTCGACATCCCGACCGACAACCTGCTGCCCTCGCGCCTGCTCGCCGACGACATCCACAAGCGCTACAAGATGGGCGCCGACCTGATGGTCGTCTCGCCGGACGTCGGCGGCGTGGTGCGGGCCCGGGCGCTCGCCAAGCGCCTGGACGACGCCGACCTGGCCATCGTCGACAAGCGCCGCTCGGCCCCGGGCGAGAGCGAGGTCATGAACATCATCGGCGACGTCAAGGACCGCCGCTGCATCCTGTTCGACGACATCGTCGACTCGGCCGGCACCCTGTGCAACGCCGCCGCGGCCCTGATGGCCCAGGGCGCCAAGTCGGTCTCGGCCTATGTCACCCACGGCGTGCTGTCGGGCGCGGCCGCCGAGCGCGTGGCCAATTCGGTGCTGACTGAACTGGTGGTCACCGACTCGATCGAGGCCTCCGACACGGTGAAGGCCTGCAAGAAGATCCGCTACGTCTCGTGCGCCCCGCTGATCGGCGAGGCCATCCGCCGGATCGCCAACGAGGAATCGGTCTCCAAACTGTTCGACTAGGACGGCCGGAACGCCCTCCGAACGCGCCCCCAGGACACCTCTGGCGCGAACCGTCACGCCTTTACACCCCTTTTCGACGGCTCCGCTTGTCAACACAGGGTTAACGGGCTGACTGTCACAATCTCGCCCGCGCGCCAGTGCTATGGCGGGTGCTCTAAGTCATTGGGGATGTTCTCGGGATGTTTTCCACCACGCGTACGCGCGCCGCGCTGACGGCCATCGCCGTGGTCGCCGCCACCTTGCTGGCCAGCTGCGAGACGCCGCCGCCTCCGCCCCCGCCGGTCGTCGCCGCCCCGCCCGCCCCGCCGCCGATCACCCTGTCCTCGAGCATCGTCGAGAAGGCCAGCGCCTTCCGTGGCTACATGCAGCGCGCCGGCGCGATCGGCGCCAATTTCGAGAACCCCGACCAGATCCAAGCCTCGCTGCGGGTAGGCGTCGCCTACGAGCCCAAGCAGTTCCTGTCGGGCGCCACGGCCTACGCCGCCGTCCTGGCCTTGCAGGATCCGACCTTCGTGGCCTCGGTGCGCAGCTTCGCCGCCGATCCGACCCAACGCCAGCAGGTGATCAACCAGATCATCGCCGACCCGGCCTACGCCGTCGGCTTCAAGGGCAGCGACACCGCCGCCGGCCGCATCATCGATACCATGGGCGGCGACGGTCTGCGGCTCTACGCGGCCGGCAAGGCCGTCAAGCAGTCGGCCTACGACATCCAGCGCAACAAGTGGTCGACCCAGTCGGTCGTGGACCGCGACGGCCGTCTGGCCTACGCCAAGACCATGTCGGCGACGCCGGCCCTGGCCGACAGCGCCGACGTGGCGGCCCTGCGGCAAGCCTCGCTGAGCGGCCTGTCGTCGGCGTCCGTCCCGGCCGCCATCCCGGTGGTCGACGCCCCCGCCGCTCCTGCCGCCGCCCCGATCGCTTCTGGCCCGCGCGCCGCGCCGCCGCCCTACAAGCCGCTGGTGATCCGTGGCCTGGCCGTGGCCGCCCTGGCCGCCCTGGGCTCGGCGGGCGACGACCGGCTGGCCCTGATCGAGGCCGTGATGGCCGAACCGGCCAGCGCCATGTGTCTGAACATGGGCAAGCTGAACCTCTACCAGTGCCTGGCCGTGGCCAAGCCGCACTACGAGGATGTCTTCTGCCTGGGCCAGCACGTCATGATCGACACCGGCGCCTGCGTGATCAAGGCGACCGGGGCCGAAATGCCCTACGAGCCGCCGCCCCCGCCCAAGCCCCAGCCGACCGTCACCAAGAAGGTCCCGGCCAAGAAGGGCTCGGCCGCCAAGAAGAAGAGCTAAGCGGCTTCCCCACCTGGCTTAATCGACGCACCTGGAACGGCCGCCCGTTGCATCGGGCGGCCGTTCTGTGTATGGAGCGCGACCCAAAAACACCGACCGAGCGGGACAATCCAGTCTTGTGCGGCGGTTTCGCATTTCGAGAGCAGGGGCTCTCCAGAGAGACAAGACATGGCCGAGATCATTCTCAACGTCCAACTGCGTGAACGCGCCGGCACCGGCGGCTCGCGCGAAGCCCGCCGCAACGGCCTGGTCCCGGGCGTTCTGTACGGCGGCAACAAGGCTCCGGTGAACATCGCCGTGAAGGCCAACGAATTCCGCAAGTCGCTCTACACCGGCAAGCTGCTGGGCCACCTGGTGACCCTGCAATACGGCGACGAGAAGCAATCGGTCATCGCCAAGGCCGTGCAATTCCACCCCGTCACCGACGAGCCGGTCCACTTCGACCTGTACCGCGTCGATGAGCACCAGCTGATCAAGATCGAAGTGCCGGTGCACTTCAAGAACCACGAAACCTCGCCCGGCCTGAAGCGCGGCGGCACCCTGGAAGTGATCCGTCACGTGGTCGAGCTGGCCTGCCCGGCCGACAAGATCCCGGAAGAGCTGGTCATCGACCTGGCCAAGCACGACCTGGGCGACACCATCCGCATCTCGGAAGTGAAGCTGCCGGAAGGCGTGCGCCCGGCCCAGGACCGCGACTTCGTGATCGCCAACCTGAAGGCCTCGGCCTCGGCCCAGTCGGACGCCGGCGACACCACCACGGCCGAAGCCTAATCCGCTCGGCCCTGCGACCGAACCGATCTATGAGACGGGCGGGCCTTCGGGTCCGCCCGTTTTCGTTTGAACGCACGAGCACGAAGCGATGCTGATCCTCGCCGGCCTCGGCAATCCCGAGCCGAAATACGAGAAGAACCGCCACAACGTCGGCTTCATGGCCGTCGACGCCCTGGCGCGGAAATGGGGCACGGCGCCGTGGCGCGCGCGCTTCCAGGGGCTGGCCTGCGAGGGCCAGGTCGACACCCCCGACGGCCCGGTCAAGCTGCTGCTGCTCAAGCCCAAGACCTACTACAACGAAAGCGGCCGCGCCGTGGGCGAGGCCATGAAGTTCTTCAAGCTCAAGCCGACCGACGTGATCGCCTTTCACGACGAGATCGACATGGCGCCCGGCCGTTTCCGCATGAAGGCCGGCGGCGGGGCCGCGGGCAACAACGGCATCCGTTCGATCACCAGCCAGATCGGCGACGGCTTCCGCCGCGGCCGGATCGGCGTGGGCCACCCCGGCCACAAGGACGCGGTCATGCACTATGTGCTGGGCGACTTCCACAAGGTCGACCACCAGTGGCTGGACCCGATGCTGGACGCCCTGGCCGACGCCCTGCCCTTCGCCGCCGCCGGCGACGACGAGCGCTACCAGGCCGAGGTCATGCGCCTAGCGCCCGCGCCCAAGGCCGACCCTAAAAAGGCCGCACGCCAAGCTGAGTAAGCCCCAGCGCTGCAGCTTGACCGATTGACGCCGGTCCGCCGACGCGAGAGACAGCGTCCGCACGCTCGGAGTCGTCCATGTCGTTCCTGCTCGGCCTGTCGCCCTTCCTCGGTCTCGCTCTGCTGGCCTTCTCGATCGCCATGTGCGTGCACGTGGTGCGCACGCATCGCGAACTCTACTGGGTGTTCATCATCCTGATCGTCCAGCCGATCGGCGCCCTGATCTATTTCCTGGCGATCTTCCTGCCCGAGTTCACGCGCGGCAGCGCCGCCCAGAAGATGCGCAGGGCCGCGCGCGAGACCTTGGACCCGCAGCGCGAGTACCGCGAGGCCGGCAAGGCGGTCGAGGACGCCCCCACCGTCGCCAATCGCGCGCGCCTGGCGACCGCAGCCACCGGCCTGGGCCGCCACGCCGAGGCCGAGCGTCTCTACGCCGAGGCGCTGCAGGGCATGTACGCCGATGACCCGCAACTGCTGCTGGGTCGCGCCAACGCCCTGATCGAGCTGAACCGGGCGGCCGAGGCCCTGCCCCTGCTGGCGGCGCTGGATGGGCAGTCGAAGGCCCGCGCGCCGCAGACGGCCATGGCTCTCGGCCGCGCCTACGCCCAGTTGGGCCGCCAGACCGAGGCCGAACCCTTGCTGCGCCTGGCCGCCGACCAGATGCCCGGCTTCGAGGGCATGGCCCGATACGCGGTGTTCCTGGCCCAAGCCGGCCGCAAGGACGAGGCGCGCGAGGCCCTGGCCGAGATCGACAAGCGCCTGGCCAAGACCCACTCGCATTTCCGCAAGGAAGCCCGCGGCTGGCGCGATCTTGCCGCGGCCGCGGTGGGCTAGGCCCGCTCGCGCCCGTCGCCGATCAGCAGGTGGCCCAGCCAGCTGACGACGCCGACCACCACCGAGCCGAAGACGCCGGCCCACAGGCCGTCGACCACGAAGCCCTTCAGCATCCAGCCGACCAGGCCCAGCATCGCGGCGTTCACGACCAGCAGGAACAAGCCCAGGGTCACCACGGTGATCGGCAGGGTCAGCACGAACACGATCGGCCGGACGATGGCGTTGACCACGCCCAGCAGCACGGCGGCGATCAGCAGGCTGGTCCAGCCGCCCGGTGCGGCGATGCCCGGCACGATCTCGGTCGCCAGCCACAACCCAAGGGCGGCGATCAGGGCACGGATGATGAAGCGCGTCACGAACTGCCTCCTTGGCGTCTAGCGCGACTATTAGATGTCCATCGCGCCTGCTACGACAAGGCCGCTCCGGGCGTTATGTCGTCTATGCGACAATGAACATGTTCAATGAAAGCTAAGGTGGTCTATCGGCCTTGGCCACGGGATTGCTTCCACCTGATGACGACGCCGATCCTCGATCACCTGCGCGCGACCACCCGCGACCTGCATGACGGCCTGGAGGCGCGGCTGGACGTTTTCGCACGCGTCGCCGATCCCGCCTCGCGACGTGAGATGGTGGGCCGCTTCCTGGCCTTCTATCGTCCGGCCGAAGCCGCCCTGGCCCGGACGCTGGGGGACGAGCCGGACCTGGACTTCGACGCTCGCCGCAAGGTTCCCGCCCTGGAGCGCGACCTGGAGACCCTGGACGCCGAGGACCGGTCCGACGCCCCGCTGGCGGCGCCGACCGGCCGCTCCGAGGCCCTGGGCTTCCTCTACGTGCTGGAAGGCTCGACCCTGGGCGGACGGGTCATCGACAGGCAGCTGCGCCTGCGCGGCCTGTCGCCCGAAGGCCTGAGCTTCTTCGAAGGCTATGGCGAGGCCACCGGCGCGCGCTGGAAGGCGTTCTGCGCTGTCCTGGAGAGGGTCGACGACAAGACGGCCGCCGCGCGAGGCGCCCGCTCGGCCTTCGCCCAGATGGAAGCCTGGATGTGCGGGGTCGCGGCATGAGCTATCTCGGCCCCACCCCTGAACAGATCGCGTCGTGCGACCAGGAGCCCATCCACATCCCCGGCGCCATCCAACCGCACGGCGTGCTGCTGGTGCTGGATCGCGACACGCTGGAGATCCGCCACGCGGCCGGCGACGTGGCCGGGCTGCTGGGCGTGGACGACTGGATCGGGGCCGCCGCCGGCGCCGTGCTCGGCGACGACATCGCCCGTCGCATCGCCGCCGCGACGGCCTCGACCAGCGGCGGCGGCTTCGTCGGCGCCCTGCGGGTCGGCGAGCGGACGTTTGACGTCAGCGCCACCTTCCAGGCCGACAAGGTGCTGGTCGAGATCGAGCCCGGCCTGGACCAGGCCCTGACCGGGTCGCAGATCCTGGCACAGCTGGAGGCGGCGGCCGCCGCCTTCGAGCGTTGTCCCGGCCTTAAGACCTTGTACGATCGCGCCGCCACCGAGTTTCGCCGCCTGACCGGCTACGACCGGGTGATGATCTACCGCTTCGGCGAGGACGACGCCGGCGAGGTGATGGCCGAGGCCCGCGCGCCCCAGGTCCAGAGCTTCCTGAACCACCGCTTCCCGGCCAGTGACATCCCGGTGCAGGCCCGGGCCCTGTACCTCCGCAACCTGGTGCGGGCCATTCCGGACGCCACCTACGTTCCCGCGCCCCTGCTGCCGCCGCCGGCGACCGAGCTGGACATGAGCGACTGCGCCCTGCGCAGCGTCTCGCCGGTGCACCTGCAGTACCTGCGCAACATGGGCGTCACGGCGTCCGCCTCGGTGTCGATCGTCAAGGACGGAAAGCTGTGGGGGCTGGTGGCCTGCCACCACGAGACGCCGCGCCTGTTGCCCTACGACATCCGCGCCGCCTGCCGCGCCCTGGCCGGCGGCCTCGCCCGCCAGATCAAGGCCAAGGAAGACGCCGAGACCTATCACGAACGCCTGCGGCTGCGGTCGCTGGGCGACGACGTGATCCACGCCCTGTCGCGCGCCGACAACGGCGACCTGGCCCTCGAAGAACATCTGCGCGACCTGCAACGCCTGGCCGACGCCGACGGGGTGGCGGTGTTCCGCGACGACCGCATCGCCGTGGCGGGCAAGCTGCCGGCGCACCTGACGCTGGCTTTGCTGCGCGACTGGCTCCTGGAAGCCACGAAGGACGCTGACGGCGCCGCCGCCACCGACCAGGCGCCGGCCGACATCCCCGATGTCGCCCCGTTCCGCGCCCTGGCCTCGGGCCTGATGGGCGTGGTGGTCGAGCGCTCGCCCCTGCTGGCTGTGCTCTGGACCCGGGCAGAGCAGGTCGAGACCGTGCGCTGGGCGGGCGAGCCGGTGAAGGCGACCACGCTGGACGGCGTCCTGACCCCACGCGCCTCGTTCGACGCCTGGACCCAGACCGTGCGCGGCCGCTCGCGACCGTGGACGGCCGCCCAGACCAGCGCGGCCCTACGGCTCCGCGACGAGCTGATCGACCTGCGCCGCGCCCGCCGCACCGCCGAGCTGAACGCCAACCTGCGCGCCACCCTGCAGGACAAGGACGACCTGCTGCGCCAGAAGGACTTCCTGCTGCGCGAGGTGAACCATCGGGTGCAGAACAGCCTGGCCCTGGCCGCCAGCTTCCTGACCATCCAGATGAAGAGCATCGACGACCCGGTGGCGCGCGGCCCGCTGGAGGAGGCCAGCCGCCGACTGACCGCCGTGGGCCTGGTCCACCGCCGGCTCTATCGCGGCGACCAGTTGGAGACCGTGGCTCTCGACCGCTACCTGGCCGAGCTGGCCGAGGAGATGGTCGGCACGCTGGACGAAGCCTGGGCCGAGCAGCTCCGGGTCGATGCGGCTCCGGTGACCGTGCCCACCGACAAGGCGGTGATCATCGGCCTGGTGGTCACCGAGCTCTTCATCAACGCCGTCAAGTACGCCTATCGCGGCCAGCCCGGCCGGCTGGACATCGGCCTGGTCGAGGACGGCGACCGCCTGCTGCTGAGCGTCGCCGACCAGGGCGGCGGCAAGCAGGGGCCGCGCGTGGGCTTCGGCAGCAAGATGATGGACGCCCTGGTGCGCCAGATGGGCGGGGTGCTGACCTACCACGACAACGCTCCGGGCCTGCGCGCGGAGCTGTCGGTGGGTCGCTTTTGACAACTTTCTAGAGTGACGTCGCGTCGCACGGCATTTTGTGCTTGCGGAAATGAGAATGAACGTTCATTCTCACTCCCGTAGCGCCAATACCCGAGTCCGGGTGTCGGACATTACAAATACGTTACCGCCCTTAACTTCACCGCAACGCCTTCCTATCTGACCCATTCTGGTGGGGATGACGGCGCGCGAAACGACGGGCGGATCCGCACCAAGGGGATAGTTTTCCATGGCCGTGAATTCTCTATCGGTGATGTCGCCGGACGGCGGCCTGTCGCGTTATCTCACCGAAATCCGCAAGTTCCCGATGCTGGCCAAGGACGAGGAGTTCATGCTCGCCCAACGCTGGAAAGAGCATCAGGACAGCGAAGCCGCCCACAAGATGGTCACCAGCCACCTGCGTCTCGTGGCCAAGATCGCCATGGGCTATCGCGGCTACGGCCTGCCGATCGGTGAGGTGATCTCCGAAGGCAATGTGGGCCTGATGCAGGCCGTCAAGAAGTTCGAGCCCGACAAGGGCTTCCGTCTGGCCACCTACGCCATGTGGTGGATCCGCGCCTCGATCCAGGAGTACATCCTGCGCTCGTGGTCGCTGGTGAAGATGGGCACGACCGCCGCGCAGAAGAAGCTGTTCTTCAACCTGCGCAAGGCCAAGAGCCAGATCAGCGCCTTCGAGGACGGTGATCTGCGCCCCGAGCAGGTCAGCGCCATCGCCACCAAGCTGGGCGTGCTGGACAGCGAAGTCATCTCGATGAACCGCCGCCTGTCGGGCCCCGACGCCTCGCTGAATGCGCCGCTGCGCGCCGACGGCGAAAGCGAGTGGCAGGACTGGCTGGCCGACGACGACCAGGTCTCGCAGGAGACCATGGTCGCCGAGAACGAGGAAAAGTCGCTGCGGATGACCCTCCTGGAGGAGGCGATGGTCGAACTGACCGACCGCGAGCGTCATATCCTGACCGAGCGCCGCCTGAAGGACGATCCAACCACCCTGGAAGACCTGGCCGCCCAATACGGCGTCAGCCGCGAACGGGTCCGCCAGATCGAGGTCCGCGCGTTCGAGAAGCTGCAGAAGTCGATGCGCGAGGCCGCCATCGCCAAGAACATGGTCGAGGCCTAAAAGCTTCCGACCTTTTCAAGACTGGAGCGCCCCGGATCGAAAGGTCCGGGGCGTTTTTCAATGACGAATCCCGCTGCCTTGGCCCTTCCCCAACTGATCCTGCTGCCCGGCCTGCTGAACGACGCCGAGCTGTGGCGGGACCAGATCAGCGGCCTGGCCGACGTCGCTCGCTGCCAGGTCGCCGACCTGACGCAGGGCGAGAGCCTGCGCGAACTGGCCGAGCAGGTGCTTGCCGACGCCGAGCCCACCTTCGCCCTGGCCGGCTTCTCGATGGGCGGCTACGTGGCCCAGGAGATCGCCCGGATCGCGCCCGGGCGCATCCAGCGCCTGGCCCTGATCGACACCGCCATCCGCGTCGACACGCCCGAGCGGGCCGCCCAGCGCAAGGCGACGAACGCCGCAGCCAGCCGCGAGGGCGCGTTCCTGGGCATCGCCGACCGGCTGATGGCGTCCTATGTCGATCCCTCCCGCCTGTCGGACAAGGACCTGACCGGCCGTATCCAGGCCATGACCCAGCGCCTGGGCCGCGACGTCTTCCTGCGCCAGAACGCCCTGCCCCGCGTGGACGGCGAGGCGGCGCTGCGGGCCCTGCGCCGCCCGATCGTCATCATCTGCGGCGAGCACGACGCGATCACCCCGCTCGCCGGTCAGCACGAGATGGCCCGCGCGATCGGCTGCACCCACATGGTGGTCATCCCCAACGCCGGCCACATGACGCCGATGGAAGCCCCCGACGCCGTCAACGCCGCCCTGCGCCGCTGGCTGGCCCGCTAAAAGAAAACGCCCCGCTTTCGCGAGGCGTCCAGTGAGGGGTCGGGGAAGAAGATCGAAGCTTAGAAGCTGAGCTGCACGCCGGTGCGGAAGGTCCGGCCGTAGCGCTCGTTCTCGCCCAGGTGATGATCCTGGCCGACGAAGGTCCGCCAGGGTTCGTCGTTGAGGTTCGAACCCTCGACGAAGACGCTGGCGCCCTTGCTGAAGGCGTAGGCCACGCGGGCGTCCAGCTGGCCGTGGTCGTCCCACCACACGTCGGAGCTCTGGTCGGCGCCGACGGTGTAGAGGAACTTCGAGCGGTAGGAGTAGGCCACGCGGGCCGAGACGCCGTACTTCTCGTAGAACAGCTGGGCGGTGGCCACCGACTTGGACTGCTGGGGCAACGGCAGGCTGCCGTTGCGGCCGGGCACGCCGCGCATCGTCGAGTCGATCAGGGCGACGTTCAGCCCCACGCCCAGACCGTCCGGACCATCGGGCAGGAAGGTCAGCTGCGACTGGATGTTGAATTCGACGCCGGCCACGCTGGCCTTCCTGCCGTTCAGCGGGGTGGTCACGGCCGCGCCGGTCAGAGCCACGCCGCCATAGGTTCCATTCTGGTTCAGCAGGGTCTGGGTGAAGATCGGGTCCTGGATGTCCTTGAAGAAGGTCGCGACCGAGATCACGCCCTGGCCCGGCAGGTAGTACTCGAGCCCGGCGTCCAGGTTGGTCGAGGTCAGCGGCTTCAGGTCCGGATTGCCCTGGACGACCGTGTCGGCAGTGGAGTCGACCGTGATAGCCGGGGCCAGCGAGACATAGTCAGGACGGCCGATGGCCGTGGTCGCCGCAGCGCGCAGCACCAGGCGGTCGGTGACGTCCATCTTGGCGTTCAGGCTGGGGAACCAGTTGGTGTACTTGTTCGAGCCCGTGGTGTCGGCGCCGCGCGTTCCGGTCACGTTGTTGAAGGTCTTGGCGCTATAGTCGCCGTTGGTCGTCTCGACGCGCACCCCGGGGACCAGGGTCACGCGGCCCAGCTTCAAGGTCGCCATGGCGTAGCCGGCGTAGATCTTCTCCGACACGTCGTAGTCGCTGAGCAGCGAGGTGCTGAGCGACTTGGCGGCGTTCAACTTCAGCGTCGTCGGGTTGGTGGTCACATAGGCCTGGGCGGCTTCATAATTGACCGTCGGGCCGAACCTGTAGCGACCGTCATAGGTCGATTCCAAGGTCGGCGGGTTCAGGGCCGCCAGGGTGAAGGCGGTCGTACCCGGATCGTAGGTCGTGTAGTCGCGGTCGTTGGTCTTGGAGCGGTCGATCAGCTTGGCGCCGATCTTCAGCGTGCTGTCGTCGCCGATCATCGCCAGCGGGTAGCTGTAGTCGATGCGGGCCTGCTTCAGCTCTTCGACGGCTTCGCGGTGGTCGTAGTTGACGCTCTTGAAGGTGTACTGCGCCGGGTCGTAGGCGGTGGCCGTCGGGGTGACTTGGAACAGGACGTCGCTCAGGTCGTAGGTCCCGGCCATGGTCTTGCCGGTGGCGAACTGGAACTCGCTGCGCAGCGGGTCGGTCTTCTCGGCCCGGCTGTAGGCGGCGTCCACCTCCAGATGGCCGACCGGCAGGTTGAAGCGGCCTCCGGCCGAGACGGTCTTGGTGTTGTCGTCCTCGTCGCGGCGACGCACGTAGCGGGTGCCCGTGGCCTTGGTGAACGAGCCCGTCGTGGCCGAGGTCGAGACGATCGTGCCCGCGATCGGCAAGCGGAAGCGGTCGCGGTTCTCGTGGTCGGTGAACTTCGAGTACGCGCTGCGCAGGTACAGCTGGACGTCGTCGATCGGACGCCAGTCGAAATTGCCCACGAAGCCCGTGCGCTCACGGGTCAGGTTGTAGTCACGGGTGTCGAAGTCGGCCGGGATCGGGTTGCCGTTCGCCGTTGTCCATGAGGCGCCGGCCACGTTCTGCGACTCGACCGGGCGCTTGGAGTAGTTGGCCGAGACCACCGCGCCGAACTGGCCGTCCGGACCGAAGGTCCCGCCCAGCGAGCCGTCCACTTCGTAGGGGTTCTTGTCGTTCAGATCGAACTGGCCGTAGGCGGCGCGGGCGCTGCCGAATGTACCGTGACGGTCGAAGGCGCTGAGCGTGACGATGTCGACCTGGCCGGCGATGGCGCTCGCGTCGAGGTCCGGGGTCAGGCTCTTGATCACCTTGACCGAGCCGATCATCGCCGAGGGGATGTCGTCCAGCTTGACCTGACGGCTGTCGGGCTCTGGCGCCGCGGCGGTCTGGCCGTTAACGGTGACGTTGACATAGCGCGGGTCGACGCCGCGGATGATCACGTAGCGGCCTTCGCCCTGGTCATTGGCCACCGACACGCCCGGCAGGCGGCGCACGGCCTCGGCGACGTTCTGGTCGGGCAGCTTGCCCACGTCGTTGGCGTAGAGGGCCTCGACGAAGTTGTCGGCCACCTTCTTGACCTGCAGCGAACGGCGCTCGGCGGCGCGGGCGCTGCTGACGACGATCTCCGACACCTCGTCGACCGGCTTCAGGGTCAGCACGACCTCGTTGCCGCCGTCGGTCACGGTGACCGGCAGGTTGGAGGCGCTGTAGCCGACATAGGCCACCATCACTTCGGCCTGGCCCGACGCCACGCCGGTCAGCACGAAGCGACCGTCGGAACCAGCCGTCGTCGAGCGGCCGGCCACCTCGACATAGGCGCCCGGCAGCGGCGCGCCGGCCGCGTCCACGACCCGGCCGCGCAGGTCGGCCGCCAGGGCGGGTCCGGCCAGGGCCAGGGAAACCAGCGCCACGGCGCTGACGCGGCGCAGCAGGGCGCCCTTGGTGGTGGTGATCATCGGATAGCCCCCATGCGCCGCGCAGGCGCGCGGTCTGTTGAGCGGGGCTGTAGACGGGCGGTGTTTCCGTCCCGCGACAGGACGAAGACGGAGCCGTGTAGGTTTTAAGTCATATGGATGACGCCCGGTTCAGGGCGTCGAACGTTCCGGATGGAGAGGCGCGCTCAGGCGGCGCCGCGGCCCTTGTCGTCCTCGACCAGGAAGCCCATCAGGGCGTCGATGCGCTTGATCAGCTCCGCGCGGCCCATGCCGCCGGTGGTGACCGTCTCAAGCGCCGTGGCGGCCTGGAGCAGACGATCGTCCTTGATCGCTTCGCCCACCTTCTTCAGCTCGACCGCCTGGGCGGCAAGGGCGCGGCGGGCCTGGGCCGGATCGCTGTCCAGGGCCTGGGCGGCCGACTTGACGATGCGCAGGGCCTGGGACAGGCGCGCGGCGGGCGTGCCGCTGGCGTCGGCCTTACGCTTGCGCGGGCCGGTGTATTCGGCCGAGTTGAAGCGGCGGCGATCCGGACCGACGTACTGCACGGCCTCGACCCAATCGCGGGGTTTCAGCGTCACGGCCTCGAGCCGGCGCTCCAGATCCTTGATCGTGAAGGGCTTGCGCATGAATTCGTGGATGCCCGCGTCGCGGGCCCCGAAGATCGCCTCGGCCGTCGCCTCGGCGGTGCACATGATGATCGGGTTCTCGCGGCAGGCCAGGTCGCTGCGGCGGATCTTGCGGGCCAAGGCCAAGCCGTCGCAGCCGCTGGAGGCGTGCTCGACGAAGATCAGCATCGGATCGACCGTGCGGGCCATGCCCCAGCCGGCCTCGATGCTGGGGGCGTGGAAGATCTGGACGTGGCCCACATGGCGCAGCTGGTCGGCGAGCAGGCGCACGGCGGCCGTGTTCGGGTCGACGATCAGCACGCGCTGCATCTTCGCCGCGATACGCTGCAAGGTGCGGGGGTTGCCGTCGAACACGAGACCGGAAGCTCCAAAGACAATTCGCCCGCACACTAGGCGGCCGATGGTAAAAATCCGCTTGATAGACGTCTATTGCGACAGAACGTCCCCAGCTCAGGCCGCCAGGCTGACACTGAGGCTGGCGTCGAAATCCTGCAGCAAATCGACCGCATCGTCGATATCCGCGACCAGCGGCATGCCGGCCGGGAAGCGATAGCGCCAGAAGCTGGCGATGTGGGCGATGGCCCCGACCTTTTCGCCCAGCGACAGGAACATGTCCGGGGCGCGCAGCAGGAATTCCCGGAACGCCTGGGGCTTGCTGTTGTCGATCAGGTCGTCAAAGGCGCGGTCATAGACGTCCAGCGCCCGCATGATCGCCTTGCGTTCGGCCAGGACGCCCTGCCGCAGGCGCTTGCGCACGTCGTCCAGGAAGCGCTGCGTCTCGGCGTCGCGGTTGCCGGTGATCGTCAAGCGGGCGATCTCGCCGCTCACCGTCTCCAGCTCCGACCAAAGCCGGGTCAGCATCCATTTGTAGTAGAGGAAGCCCTTCCAGCTGAAGACGCCTTCCTTGAAGCTCTCCCCGTCCATGACCAGGGTCTCGCGCAACGGCTCCAGTCGCTCATCGACCTGGGTCGACAGCAGGGCCTCGACCAGGCGCGCGGCGTGCGCGCCCGGCGTCACGCGACCGGTGTCCTTGTAGGCCAGGTTGATCAGGTGCGAGATCTGCACCGTCACGAAGCTGTGCATCTGCTCCATGTCGGCGCTCGACAGCGCGAAATACTCCGACGACACCGACAAGCCGTGGCGGCGCAGGTGTTCGCGCAGAAGGAAGGGGTCCAACGACGGCAGCTTGTCGATCAGACGCAAGGTCGCGACGTCGCGCGCCATGTCGGTGTGCTCGTTGCAGGCCTCTCGCAGCAGGTCGACCCAGCCGCGCTGGCCCACGAAGAACGACTGGCCGCCCAGGCCCAGGTCGCTACGTTCGAATGGGATGATGATCTTGGTGGCGTTGGGCCGGATCTCGTCGAACAGGAAGATATCGTCGGCCCGCAGGCGGTGCTTGACCACCAGGGCGGTGTTGAGGATCCGGTTGCGGAACAGCGGCGCCTCGGCGTGCTCCGGCCGGTGGCCGCTGCGGCTCTCGATGGCCAGCAGGTTCAGGACGCGGCTGGTCGAGGCCTCGCGATCAAGCGCCCGCAGGCTGCGCGTCAGGCGATCCGCCTTGTTGGCCGACTTCATTAAACGACGCGCAAGGGCCAAGGACGGCGACCTCTCCAGGGAAGCCGCCGTCATAGGCCGAGGCCTGCTAAGCAATCGCTAACTGGGCCTTAGAAACCCCGTCACGCATCACCCCTGGAAGGGGTCCCGCATCAGGATGGTGTCGTCGCGCTCGGGGCTGGTCGACAGCAGGGCCACCGGGGCGCCGATCAGTTCCTCGACCCGGCGCACATACTTGATGGCGTTGGCGTTGAGATCCTTGAACGAGCGGGCGCCGGCGGTGCTTTCGCTCCAGCCTTCCATCTCCTCGTAGATCGGCACGGCGGCGGCCTGGTCGCGCATGCCGGCCGGCAGGTAGTCGACGACCTTGTCGCCGATCTTGTAGCCGACGCAGATCTTCAGGGTCTTCAGGCCGTCCAGCACGTCCAGTTTGGTCAGGGCGATGCCGTCGATGCCGTTGATGGCGACCGACTGACGCACCAGCACCGCGTCGAACCAACCGCAGCGGCGCGGACGGCCGGTATTGACCCCGACCTCACGGCCGACGGTCGACAGGTGGGTCCCGACTTCGTCATTCAGTTCGCAGGCGAACGGGCCTTCGCCGACCCGGGTGGTGTAGGCCTTGACGATGCCCAGCACGTAGCCCGGCCCCTTGGGACCCATGCCGGAACCGGCGGCGGCCTGGCCGGCGACGGTGTTGGACGAGGTGACGAACGGATAGGTGCCGTGATCGACGTCCAGGAGAGCGCCTTGCGCGCCTTCGAACAGGATGCGCTTGCCGGCCTTGTGGGCCTGATCCAGCAGGCGCCAGGCCGGCTGGGCGTAGCTGAGGATCTTCGGCGCGATTTCCATCAGCTGGTCGAACAGCGCCTGGCCGTCGGCTTCGGGCAGGCCGAGCCCCCGACGCAGGGCGCCGTGGTGGCTGAGCAGGCGCTCGATCTTCGACTTCAGGGCTTCAGGATCGGCCAGGTCGGCGACGCGGATGGCGCGGCGGCCGACCTTGTCCTCATAGGCCGGGCCGATGCCGCGGCCGGTGGTGCCGATCTTCTGGGTCGAGGCGGCCTCGCGCGCCTGGTCCAGGTCGCGGTGCAGCGGCAGGATCAGGCAGGCGTTGTCGGCCAGAACCAGCAGGTCGGGCGTGATGTCCACGCCCTGGTCGACGATCTTGCCGATCTCAGTCAGCAGGTGCCAGGGATCGACCACGACGCCGTTGCCGATGACCGAGGTCTTGCCCTGCACCACGCCCGACGGCAGCAGGGCCAGCTTATAGACCTTGCCGTCGACCACCAGGGTGTGGCCGGCGTTGTGACCGCCCTGAAAGCGGACGACCACGTCGGCGCGGTTCGACAGCCAGTCGACGATCTTGCCCTTGCCCTCGTCGCCCCACTGGGCGCCGACAACGGTCACATTGGCCATGTTCAGATATGCCTTATCACCTGCCGAAAGGCGCCCGCGGCCCTTCGACAGGACTCGGCGGCGGACGTTTCATCTGTTGTGATCGGCGTGGCGTTCCACCGCAATGGGTGGAAGCCCGGTTCAGAACTTGTAGACCAGCCGGACCCCGGCGTCGTCAAGCCCCTGGTTCTTGCCCTGGTGGAAGATCTGGCCGTTCGACAGGTGGACGTAGCTGAGCTCGGCCGATACGCGGTCGTTGATCTGATAGCCCAGGGCCAGTTCCGGCTCGAACAGCACCTTCGAACCGAAGTCGATGCGGTGATAGTAGAGATAGGTGCGACGGGCGCGTTCCTCGTCGGTCAGGCCCGGAGCGTTGGCCGGCGGCAGGCCGGTCTCGCCGTCGGTATAGGCCAGGCCCATGCCCGGACGCAGATAGAAGCCGCCCGGCTTGCCCAGCTCGATCCGCCAGTCGAAGCCGGCCGCCACGAAGTTCGAGGTGTTCTCGCTGTTCACCGAGATCATGGCGTGGACCTGGGGCTTGCCCAGGAAGCGCAGGCTCTCGATCTTGTCGGTGCGGTAGCCCAGGTGGACGTCGACGCCGTCCTCCCGGCCCGCGGCGCCGAGGCCGACGGCGTTCCCGACGAACGTGACGTCGTGCTTGTAGACACCGACGAAGGCTTCGCCGGCGAAGGCGGGCGCGGCGACGACCACGGCGGCGCTAGCCGCAGCGGCGAACAAGGCTTTCTTCACGGAAGGCTCCCCAGCGATTTCGTCTGTCCTCTTACTCTCGGAACGGCGCCGCTCGCAAAGGGTTTCAGCGACGCTTGGGGGACGATACAGGTTCCTGCATGAGCATCGCCCTGTCCGACATCCAAGCCGCCGCCGCCCGCCTCGAGGGCCTGGCCGTCCGCACGCCTATGATCGAGAGCCCTGCGCTGAACGAACGCCTGGGCGGCCGGGTGCTGATCAAGCCCGAGACCCTGCAGCGGGCCGGGGCCTTCAAGTTCCGCGGCGCCTATAACCGCCTTTCCCAGCTGACCGACGACGAGCGCCGGCGCGGGGTGGTGGCCTTCTCGTCGGGCAACCACGCCCAGGGCGTGGCCCTGGCGGCCCAGCTCCTCGGCTGCCCGGCCCTGATCGTCATGCCGTCGGACTCGCCGGCCGTGAAGGTCGAGGGCACGCGCGGCTTCGGGGCCGAGATCCGCTTCTACGACCGCTTCACCGAGGACCGCATCGCCATCGCCGACCAGATCGCCGCCGAGCGCGGCTGCGTGGTCGTGCCGTCCTACGACGATCCGCACATCATCGCCGGCCAGGGCACGGCGGGGCTGGAGATCGTCGAGCAGGCCCGGGCCCTGGGCCTGACGCTGGACAAGGTGCTCAGCCCCGTCGGCGGCGGCGGACTGATCGCCGGGGTCTCGACAGCCGTGAAGGCGCTCTCGCCGACGACCGAAGTCTGGGGGGCCGAGCCGGCCGGCTTCGACGAGACCCGGCGCTCGCTCGCCTCGGGCCGACGCGAGACCATCGACCCCGACGCCCGCTCGATCTGCGACGCCTTGCTGACCCCGATCCCCGGCGAGCTGACCTGGCCGATCAACAGCAAGAACCTCTCCGGCATCGTCGCCGTCACCGACGCCGAGGTGGCCGAGGCCATGCGCTACGCCTTCTCGGTCCTGAAGCTGGTGGTCGAGCCCGGTGGCTGCGTGGCCCTGGCGGCGACCTTGACCGGCAAGATCGATCTGAAGGGCCAGACGGCCGCCATCGTTTGCTCGGGCGGCAACGTCGATCCCGCGCTCTATGCGCGGGTGCTGAACGGCGAGCTCTAGTTCCCGTCGGCGCTTCCCGTCCGCTGCGGCTAAGGCTAGGGTCCGCGCCAACGATCAAGATCTGCTCCAAAAGAGAGACCCGATGAAACGCCTGCTGCTCGCGACCGCCCTGATCGCCGCTCCCATGCTCGCGAATCCCTGTTTCGCGCAAGGAGGGGCGGACGCGCCGAAGATCGACCCCGCAAAGCTGTCGGCCCATATCAAGGTGCTGTCGTCGGACGACTTCGAGGGCCGCGGCCCGGCCACGGCGGGCGAAACCAAGTCGGTCGATTACATCGTCGGCCAGATGAAGGCGATCGGCCTGGAGCCGGCCGGAGACCTGAAGACGGACGGGACCCGCGCCTGGACCCAGGACGTGCCGCTGGGCAAGTTCGACATCAAGGGCGACCCCCATGTCCATTTCATGATCAACGGTGAGCACGCCCACCTCAAGCAGGGCGACGAGATCGCCGTGCGCGCGGCGATGACCAATGTCGACGCCGTGTCGATCAAGGACGCCCCGCTGGTCTTCGTCGGCTACGGCGTCAAGGCGCCCGAGCGGAACTGGGACGACTTCAAGGGCATGGACCTGAAGGGCAAGGTCCTGGTGGTGCTGATCAACGACCCGGACTTCGAGACGGGATCCGGAGATTTCGGCGGCAAGGCCATGACCTATTACGGCCGCTGGACCTACAAGTACGAGGAAGCCGCCCGCCAGGGCGCGGCCGGCGTGCTGATCGTCCACGAGACCGCCCCGGCCTCCTACGGCTGGGCGACGGTCAAGAACTCCAACACCGCCACGATGTTCGACATCGTCCGTAAGGATCCGGCCAAGGTCCACCCCAATCTCGAGGCCTGGATCCAGCGCGACACGGCGGTGAACCTGTTCAAGGCCGTGGGCCTCGACTTCGACGCCCTGAAGAAGCAGGCCCAAAGCCGCGACTTCAAACCGGTGGAGTTGAAGGGCGCGACCCTGTCGGCCGAATACGCGGTCGATCATTCGGTGATCACGTCCAAGAACATCGCCGGCCGGATCAAGGGCACGGCTCGCCCGGACGAGACGATCATCTACAGCGCCCACTGGGACCACCTCGGCGTCGGCCAGCCGGACGCCAAGGGTGACAAGATCTATAACGGCGCGATCGACAACGCCGACGGGATCGCCGCCATCCTGGAACTGGCCCGCGCCTTCAAGAGCCAGCCGGCGCCCCAGCGCTCGATCCTGTTCCTGGCCGTCACCGCCGAGGAGCGCGGCCTGCTGGGTTCGGAATACTACGCGGCAAACCCGCTGTACCCGCTGTCCAAGACCGTGGCGGACCTGAACATCGACGCCCTGTCGGCCGCCGGCCCGGCCAAGGACATCACCACCTCGGGCGACGGCAAGGTCGACCTGCAGGACCTGCTGGTGGCCAAGGCCAAGGGCCACGGTCGCTATTTCACGCCCGACCCCACGCCCCAGGCGGGCCACTTCTACCGCTCGGACCACTTCCCCTTCGCCAAGCGCGGCGTCCCGGCCATCTCGGTCGGCTCGGGCGAGGATCTGGTCAACGGCGGCAAGGAAGCCGGCAAGAAGGCCGAAGAGGACTACACCACCAACCGCTACCACCAGCCGGCCGATGAATGGTCGGCGGACTGGGACCTCAGCGGCCAGGCCCAGGACATCGGCCTGTTCTACGAGGTCGGCGCCGACCTGGCCAATTCAAAGACCTGGCCGGAATGGCAGGCGGGCTCCGAGTTCAAGGCGCTGCGGGACCAGACCAAGAGCGATCGCAAGTAGCCACCCTCTCTTGTTGTCATCCCGGAAAGCGCGGAGCGCTTGTCCGGGCCCCAAGGGCGGCTGCAAGGCTTTGGCCCAGTCACCTGGGTCCCGGACAGCCCCTGCGGGGCTTCCGGGATGACAACCGTTTTTAAGCTTACCAAGAGCGCTCACTCTTTCGGGTGAGCGGAGTTGAAATGACAGCCTCCGTCTTCGACCTGTTCAAGCTGGGCGTCGGCCCGTCGAGCAGCCACACCATGGGGCCGATGACGGCCGCCGGCCTGTTCGTCGGGCGGCTGCGCGACGCGGGGAAACTGCCTGACGTCGTCCGGGTCGAGACCCGCCTCTACGCCTCCCTAGCCCTGACCGGACGCGGCCACGCCACCGACCGGGCGGTGATCCTGGGCCTGATGGGTTTCGTGCCCGCCGAGCTCGATCCCGACGTGGGCGAGGCGGCGCTGCTGGAGACCAAGGCCAGCCAGTCGCTGCTTCTCGGTGGCCAGATCGACATCGTCTTCGACGAGGCGCGCGACATCGTCTGGGCCGGGCACGAGCGCCTGCCCCAGCATCCCAACGGCCTGACCTTCACCGCCTATGACCGGGCAGGCTTCGTCCTGGCCGAGCGCACCTATTTCTCGATCGGCGGCGGCTTCGTGCGCGACGAGAGCGAGATGGGCCGTAACACCCCGCCCGATCCCGGCCCCGAGGTCCCCCACCCGTTCGAGAGCGGCGCCGACCTGCTGCAGCGGGCCGCCGACGCCGGCTTGTCGATCGCGGGCGTGATGGGCGCCAACGAACTGGCGCGGATGGACCAGGAGCAGCTGGACGCCGGGCTCGACCGCATCTTCCAAGCCATGGAAGCCTGCATCGACCGGGGCATGCGCGAGACGGGCGTCCTGCCGGGCGGTTTGACCGTCAAGCGCCGGGCCCGCCAGATCCACCAGACGATCCAGGGCCGCTTGGAACGCCAGATCAGCGACCCGCTGGCGGCCATGGACTTCGTCAACCTGTGGGCCATGGCGGTCAACGAGGAGAACGCCGCCGGCGGGCGCGTCGTCACCGCCCCGACCAACGGCGCGGCCGGCCTGATCCCGGCGGTGCTGCGCTTCTACCACCGCTTCCACAACGGCACGCCGCAGGGGGTGCGGGTGTTCCTGCTGACGGCGGCGGCGATCGGCGCGCTCTACAAGCGCAACGCCTCAATCAGCGGGGCCGAGGTGGGCTGCCAGGGCGAGGTCGGCGTGGCCTGCTCGATGGCGGCGGCGGGGCTGTGCGCCGCGCTCGGCGGCACCAACGACCAGATCGAGAACGCCGCCGAGATCGGCATGGAGCACAATCTGGGCCTGACCTGCGACCCCATTGGCGGCCTGGTCCAGATCCCCTGCATCGAGCGCAACGCCATGGGCGCCATCAAGGCCATCGACGCCGCCCGCCTGGCCCTGCTGGGCGACGGCCAGCACTCCGTCAGTCTCGACAAGGTGATCGCCACGATGAAGCGCACCGGCGAAGACATGAACGAGATCTACAAGGAGACCTCGCTGGGCGGCCTGGCGGTGGGGCTGTCGGTGAACCGGGTGGAGTGCTGAGGCCTATTTAGGCTTGCCCTTCCGCTCCCCCCTGACCTAGGGTGCGCGCCAAGAACAGGAAGGGAACACTCATGGCCAAGGGCGTGATCCGGACAGGTATCGGCGGCTGGACGTACGAGCCCTGGCGCGGGACCTTCTATGGCGATGACGTCAAGCAGAAGGACGAGCTGAAATACGCCTCGTCCAAGGTGACCAGCATCGAGATCAACGGCACCTACTATTCCACCTTCAAGCCCAACAGCTGGCAGAAGTGGCGCGACGAGACGCCGGACGACTTCGTGTTCTCGGTCAAGGCCAGCCGGTTCTGCACCAACCGCAAGGTGCTGTCGGAGAACAACGACTCCCTGGAGAAGTTCCTGTCCCAGGGGATGGAGGAGCTGGGCTCGAAGCTAGGCCCCATCAACTGGCAGTTCATGGCGACCAAGAAGTTCGATCCAGTCGACTTCGAGGGCTTCCTCAAGCTGCTGCCCAAGGAGATCGGCGGCCGGCCGGCCCGCCACGCGCTCGAGGTCCGCAGCCCGACCTTCGCCTGCCAGGAGTTCTACGACCTGGCCGCCAAGTACGGCGCGGCCATCGTCTACGCCGTCGACGACGAGGAGCCGACCTGGCCCTGCATCGACGAGCCGACCGCCGACTTCACCTATGCCCGCCTGATGTCGAGCAAGGAAAGCGAACCCACCGGCATGACCTCCGAGGAACTGGACGGGATCGTCGACCAGACCAAAGCCTGGGCCCAGCGCGGCGACGTGTTCGCCTACTTCATCGCCGGGGCGAAGGTGCGTAACCCGCATGCGGCCATGGCGCTGATCGAGAAGCTGAAGGCGTAAGAAAACCCCTCTCCCAGAGGGAGAGGGAGGGGCCCAGGCAAAGCCTGGGAGGGTGAGGGGTCTAAACGTCCGACGGCGTGCCGGCAGGGCGTTCGAGTGAAAACAGTGAAGGTGTAACCCCTCACCCTCCCACCGCTACGCGGCGGGCCCCGCCCTCTCCCGCTGGGAGAGGGGGCGAAGACTCAAGACACCCCAGCCCCCGCAGGCTCGCCGCGACCGCCGCGTCGAGCGGCGTGTGCGGAACCTCGCCCAGGAACGCCCGGAGCTTTCGGTCGTCCAGCACCAGGGGCTCGCGCCACAGGTAGCGCATCTCGGCCATTTCCCGGAACAGCGGCACGACCGGCGACAGGCCGACGATCAGCCACCAGGGAAAGCTCATCACCGGCAGCTTCGGCTGCCCCGTTACACGCCGCACCGAGCCCGCCATCTCGCCCCAGCCCAGCAGGTGGCCGCCGAAGTGGAAGACCTCGAAAGGCCCGAGCGAAGCGCCGCGGTCCAGGACCCGGGCCATGGTCTCGGCCAGGTCCGGCAGATAGGCCCAGGCGTGGGCCACGCCCCGGCTCGCCGGCTCGGTCACCGACCTCACCGGCCCACCCGGCTTGACCACCGCCTGGCCGAACCAATTGTTGCCCGCATGCGGTCCGAAGAAGTCGCCGGCTCGGACGATCACCACTGGCGTCCCTTCCACCGAGGCCGCCTTCAGCCGCCGCTCCATCTCGACCCGGATCTTGCCCTTGCGGGTGGTCGGGTTCTGCGGCGCCGTCTCGTCGACCAGGGGGAAGGTCTCCAGGCCGAAATTGTAGACCGTGCCTGGCAGCAGGATGCGCGCGCCGTTGGCCTTGGCCGCGGCGATGGTGTTGTCCAGCATCGGCAGCACCAGCTTGCCCCAGTTCTTGTAGCCGGGCGGGTTGGCGGCGTGGACGATGAGCCGGGCGCCCTGGGCGGCGCGGGCCACGTCGGCGGCGTTCATGGCGTCCCCCGACACCCAGTCCAGCTCCGCCCGAGCGGGCATGGGACGGCGGGTCAGGCCCCGCACGGTCCAGCCGTGCCGCGCCAGGGCGGCGGCGACCTCGCCCCCGATGCCGCCGGCCGCGCCGATCACCAGGGCGATGCAGTGTTGGTTCGAAGTCATGTCGGTCTCCCGTTCTTTCGACCGGAAGATCGCTCACGGCGCCCCAAACGAGAATTGACGAACGCTCTTGATCTGCCATGCATAAATGCATGAGTGATCCGGACTGGAGCCTGTACCGCGCCTTCCTGGCGGTGATGACCGAGGGCAGCCTGTCCGCCGCCGCCCGGAGCCTGGGCCTGACCCAGCCGACCCTGGGCCGCCAGGTCGCCGAGTTGGAGCGCGGCCTGGGCGTGGCCCTGTTCCTCCGCTCGCCCCAGGGGCTGAAGCCCACCGACGCGGCCCTGGAGCTTCGGCCCCACGCCCAGGCCATGGCCACGGCAGCTGGGGCGCTCGTCCGCGCGGCTTCCGGGGCGGGCGACACCGGGCGTGGGGTGGTCCGCATCACCGCCAGCGACATCATCGGCGCCGAAGCCCTGCCGCCGATCCTGGCGGACTTCCGGCCCAAGCATCCCGGCGTCGCCGTCGAGCTGGCGTTGGACAACCAGCAGCAGGACCTGCTGCGCGGCGCGGCCGACATCGCCGTTCGCATGGTCCGCCCCACCCAGGACGCCCTGGTCGCCCGCCGCCTGGCCGACACGCACCTCGGCCTCTACGCCCATCGCCGCTATCTGGCGGCCGAAGGCGTTCCCGCCAGCGTGGCCGATCTGAAGCGCCACGCCCTGGTCGGCTTCGACCGCGAGACGCCGTTCCTGCGCGGCCTGATACAGCGCCTGCCGATCAGCCGCGACGACTTCACCCTGCGGGCCGACAATGACCTGGCCCAGCTGGCCGCCATCCGGGCCGGCTGCGGGATCGGTTTCATCCAGCACGGCATCGCCCGCCGCGATCCGGACCTGGTCTCGGTCTGTCCGGGCCAACTCGGCTTCCGCCTGGAGGTCTGGCTGGTCATGCACGAGGACCTGCGCGCCACGCCGCGCATGCGGGCGATGTTCGACCACCTGGCCGAGGGGCTGACGGCGTTCCTGGCGACCTCACAACCCTAGGCCGGGCTGGTCGGCCATGAAAAACATGGTTAACCGAACCTCAACACCGGTCCGCTATGACCGGCGGCATGCGCCGCGCCCTCGCCCTCCTGCTGATCGCCGCCGCCCTGACCGGGTCGGCCACGGCCCAGACGGCCAAGCCGACGCGCGTGATCACCAAGGCGTCCGAGGCCGCGCCTGTCCAGAGCGACAGCCCGGCCCTGCCGCCGCCACTGGTCCCGCTGACCGCCGCGTCCCAGGGGCGCGACCCTGACCAATGCCGTTCGGCCTGCAACCGCACCTACTTCTTCTGCCGCGCCAACAGCGACGACGACGCCTGTCCCACCCAGTGGATGCAGTGCAAGACCCGCTGCACGGCCACCTATTCGCCGCGCGGCTTCGGCGGCTGACCGGTCCTGCCCCCTCTCGTGACCTAGAGGCAGTTTGACGCCTCGCATAACGC
>JAGIBE010000269.1 GCA_017744495.1 Caulobacter sp.
ATCAGGGTGTCGCGGAAGACCTCCCAGTTCAGGTCCTCGGCCACGCCGTTGACCTTCTCCAGCGCCTGGTAGATCGGCACCGTGCCGATCGGCACGCTCGAGTTGCGGATGATCCAGTCGCGGATGTTGTGGATGTTGCGACCGGTCGACAGGTCCATCACCGTGTCGGCGCCCCAGCGGGTGGCCCAGACCAGCTTGTCGACCTCGTCGGCCACGGTGCCCAGCACGGCGGAGTTGCCGATGTTGGCGTTGATCTTGACCAGGAAGTTGCGGCCGATCGCCATCGGCTCCAGCTCGCCGTGGTTGATGTTGGCCGGGATGATCGCCCGGCCGCGCGCCACTTCCTGGCGGACGAACTCGGGGGTCACGAAGTCGGGGATCGAAGCGCCGAAGTCCTCGCCGTCGCGCACGCACGGACGGGTCTGCTCGCGGCGCAGGTTCTCGCGGATGGCGACATATTCCATCTCGGCGGTGATGATCCCGGCGCGGGCGTATTCCAGCTGGGTGACCAGCTTGCCGGGCTTGGAGCGCCAGATCTTGCGGCCGTTGTCGGGGAACTCCGGGGCCAGATGCTTGCCGGCGGCGAAGCCGTTGTCCTCGGGCTTCACCAGGCGCGGCTGGGCCACCACCTCGACGTCGCCCCGCGCCTCGACCCACGCGTCGCGCGGACGCGGCAGGCCCTTCTCGATGTCGATTGCGACCGACGGATCGCTGTAGGGACCGGACGGGTCGTAGATCGTCACCGGCGGCTCGTTGGCCGACGGGTGGACGGCCACCTCGCGGAACGGAACCCGGATGTCGGGGAACAGTTCGCCGGCCTGATAGACCTTGCGCGAGCCGGGGATCGGGCCGGTCGACAGGGTTTCGGCCACGGCCTTGATGGTGGACTGGATGTTCATTTCGGGCGCTCCTCAAGCAGTCTAAGGAGACCCGGACGTGTCGCGCTAAGTCGGTTTACGGACTGGACCCAAAAGCAGAAAGCAAGGCTCCGACCGCGTTCCCTCCCTTCGCCGGCATGACCCGGATCAGGTTCGACGGGTCAGGGCCTAGCCCAATCTCAGCCGCGCGAAGCGACCCCCCGGTGAACGGGGCGACCCTAGGCCGATTGACGCGTGGGTCAAGGGCGGGCGCTATCGAGGATGCGCCGCGCCCGATCCAGGATCGACGACCGGTCCAGCGCCGCCTCCAGTCGCTCCAGCGCGGCCAGGACGTCTTGCGCCTCGGTGTTCAACTCGACCGCCGCCTCGGCCAGGGCGGTCCACGCGGGCGCCAACCGGCGGACCAGGGCCTCGCCCTCCCTGGTCAGGCGCAGCACCCGGCTGCGGCCGTCGCGCGGGTCGCGGTCCTCGGCCACCAGCCCTTCGGCGACCAGGGCCTGGCGCACCTGGCTGACCGCCACGTGGGTGACGCCCAGGGCTACGGCCAGGTCGCCGACCGAGCGGCGGCCGTGGAGAACCAGCTGGTTCAGCACGCCGAACCACCGCTGCTCGAACCGCACGTCGAGCTCGGCGTAGAGCCGGCCGGCGTCGCGGTCGATCCGCTCGGACAACCGCCTCAGCCGGGCGCCCAGGGCGGCCGCGCCGGAAGCGCGGGGATAGTCGGCGGGTCGTTCGGGGGCCATTGACAGGATCCGTAAGTGCTTACATTTCTCGGGGCAGGTCTACAGGAGACGCTCCCGGATGAACAGACGCGACTTCATGACGGGATCGATCCTGCTCGGCGCCGGCCTCTCTGCGAGCGCCGCCTGGGGCGACGACCCGGCCGGCGACGAGCCCGCCAGGGTCTGGTTCCGGCGGTGGCTGGCGGTGTTCAACGGCGACGATCCGGCCGCCTATCGCGCTTTCATCCAGGCGCACCTGCCCGACGCCCTGCCCTATGCCGAAGAGGACTTGGCCACCCGCGAGGCGTCCGGCGGCTTCACCCTGCTGCGCGCCGCCATGACCGGCCCGAGCGAGCTGACCGCCTGGGTCCAGGACCGCGCCTGGGACCGGTTCTCCAAGGTCGTCGTCACGACCGGACCGGACGATGGCCTAGCCGACATCGCTTTCTCCGTCGCGACACCGCCCGAAGGCTTCGGCATCGCCCGGCTGGGCGAGGCCCAGGCCGTCGCCGCCCTGACCGGCAAGCTGCGCGTCGAGGCCGCGGCTGACCGCTTCTCCGGCGCGGTGCTGGCGGCCCAAGGCGACCGCGTGATCCTGCGAGAAGCCTACGGCCAGGCCGATCGCGCCCGGCGGCGGAAGGTCCAGACGGGCACGCGGTTCTGCATCGGCTCGATGGGCAAGATGTTCACCGCTGTCTCGATCCTGCAGCAGATTCAGTTCGGCCGGATCAGGCTGGCCGATCCCGTTATCGCCCTGCTGCCCGACTATCCGAACGCGGCTCTGGCCAGACGCCTGACGGTCGAGCACCTGCTGACCCACACCGGCGGCACGGGCGACATCTTCGGCCCATTCCACGACACCCATCAGGCCGAGCTCAGGACGGTGTCGGACTACGTGCGCCTCTACGGTCCGCGCGAGCCGCTGTTCGAGCCGGGCGCCAGATTCGCCTACAGCAATTACGGCTTCGTGCTTCTGGGCGCGATCCTGGAACGGGTCGCGGGCGAGTCCTACGAGGCCTATTTCGAAGCCCACGTCTTCGGCCCGGCCGGCATGACCGCGACCGGCCAGACGCCGCGCGACGGCGACGCCCTGCCCTATGCGGGCGGCGCCCTGGCGGGGATGACGCCCCTGACGCCCTATACGGGCCTGCCCGCCGGCGGCGGCTATTCGACGGTGGACGACCTGCACGCCTTCGCCACCGCGCTTCGCGAGCATCGCCTGCTCGACGCCGCCCACACGATGCTGGCGACCACGCCCCGCGTCGCGGCCGGCGGGGCTTCACGCTGGGGGCTGGGCTTCCGGATCCAAAGCCGCAACGGCGCGACCTGCTACGGCCACGGCGGCGGCGCGCCGGGCGTCAACGGCGACCTGGCGATCTATCCGGGCTCCGGCTACGTCACGGCCGTGCTGAGCAATCGAGGCCACCCGACGGCGGTGAACCCCGCCGAATATCTGGGCAACCGCCTACCGTCCTGAACCGTCGGCGTAACCTTTCGGCCGGACGCGCGAATGACGTGTTATCGTCCCGCAGCCCGGAGGACATCGGCATGGCGCGATCCAAGATCGAAGGCGGCTCCCCCCTGAATCGTCGCGCCATCCTGGGGACAGCCTTAGCGACCGCGCTCGTGGGTCGAGCCTGGGCCCGAGCCCCCGTCCGCAACGTGGTGCTGGTCCATGGCGCCTGGGCGGACGGTTCGTGCTGGGCCGACGTCGTCGTGCGGCTGCAGGCGGCCGGCTACAGCGTCACGGTCGTGCAGAACCCGCTGACCTCGCTGGCCGACGACGTCGCCGCTACTCGCCGCGCCCTGGCCCTGCAGGACGGCCCCACCGTGCTGGTCGGCCATTCCTGGGGTGGCGTGGTGATCACCGAGGCGGGCCTCGACCCCAAGGTCACGGCGCTGGTCTATGTGGCCGCCCGCGCGCCCGACGCGGGGGAGGACTTCGCCGCTCTGGCCGCGCGCTACCCGACCACGCCGGTCCGCGCCGGCGTGGTGACGACCGACGGCTATTCGCGCCTGACCGAGGACGCTTTCCTCAAGCACTTCGCCGGGGACGTGCCCGCTGCCCGGGCGCGGGTGCTCTACGCCGCCCAGCAGCCGATCGCCGCGGACCTGTTCGCCAGCCGGACCACGGTCGCGGCCTGGCGGAGCAAGCCCAGCTATTACGCCGTCTCGGCCCAGGACGAGACCACCTCGCCCGACCTGGAGCGGTTCCTGGCCCAGCGGATGAAGGCGACGACCATCGAACTGCCGTCCAGCCACGTCTCGATGATCTCGCACCCGCAAGCGATCGTCGAGCTGATCGAAAAGGCCGCCAAGGCCGGCTAGAGCGTTCGCGCCGAGAAAGTGTCGCAGGCGGACGGATCGCCGGCGTCGTAGCCCTTGCCGAACCAGCGGGTGCGCTGGGCGCTGGTGCCGTGGGTGAAGCTGTCGGGCATGACCCGGCCCTGGGTCTGTTCCTGGATGGCGTCGTCGCCCACCGCCGAGGCCGCGCCGAGACCGTCCTCGATATCGGCTTTGGAGATCTTGATGCCGCCGTTCGAGGCCTCCGGCGCGTGGCGGGCCCAGACGCCGGCGTAGCAGTCGGCCTGAAGCTCCAGCCGCACCGAGCCGCTCTCGGCCCCGCGCGCGCCCAAACGTCGGGCCTCGTCGGCGGCGCCGGTCAGGCTCTGGATGTGGTGGCCGATCTCGTGGCTGATCACATAGGCCCGCGCGAACTCGCCCTTGGCCCCGAACCGGGTCTCCAGCTCGTTCCAGAAGCTGAGGTCTAGATAGACCTTGTTGTCGGCCGGACAGTAGAACGGCCCCATGGCCGACTGGCCCGTGCCGCAGCCGGTGCCGGTGGCCTGGTCGTACAGCACCACCGCGGCGGGCGGCCGGTAGTTCACCCCGTGCCTGGCTAGCAGCGGGCCCCAGACGTCGGTGTTGGAAGTCTCGATCACGTCGACGAACCGTCCCGCCTCGTCTTTGACCTGGCCGCGCACGCCCTCCTGGGCGGCGGGCTGCTGCACGCCGTTGACGACGCTCATCGTGGTGTCCGGGCTGATCCCGAAGACGAAATAGCCGATCGCGGCCAGCACCAGCGCGCCGATGCCGCCGCCGGCCACGCCCACCGGCCCCAGGCCGCGACGGTCTTCGATATTGCCCTCGCGGCGTCCGCCACCCCACTCCATGCGATCGGTCTCCTGGTGTTCGGTAAAGGCGTCAGGACGCCGGCTTAATGGCCCGCAGGCGGGCGTTGCTGGCGGCCAGGGCCTGGTCGGTCAGCCGCTCCATGCGCGCGATGTCCGAGGCCATGTCGTCGACGCCGGGGCCACGCGGCGGGGCCGGCGGCAGGGTCGAGCGCAGCGTCGGCTCGGTCGGCGGATGCGCCGCCTCGTCCAGCGACCGCAGGGTCAGCTGGGCGTTGTAGCGGCTCTGGGCGGCCGACAGCTCGCGCTGGGCGGCCAAGGCGTTCTGGCGGTCTACGTCCCGCTGTAGGTAGAAGGCGTTGCGCTCGCGCTGGCTGCGCTCGTCGATCTGGGCCGAGGCCGACGCGGCGAACGCCAGGATCAGTCCCGTCGCCGCGATCATCGTCCGAACCGTGTTCATGCCGTCAGGGCTCCATCTTGCGGGGCCCGGAAGTAGACGCCGCCAATGCGTCGTGTTCAGGGCCGCCTGACCGTGAAACGCGCGAGTTCGGTTTTGGGGGCGTCCCAATCTGGATCAAGCTCCGCCGCCTTGCTGTAGTCGAGATAGGCGGCCTTCACGTCGCCCAGCCTCTCGTGGGCGATGGCGCGGTTGAAATAGGCCTTCTGCGGATCCTTGACGCCCAGGGTCAGGCCCTGGTCGATCTGGGCCAGCCCCTCACCGTAGCGGCTGGACGCGACATAGGCCGCGCCACGATTGACGTAGGCCTCGCCCAGACTGGGATCGATCTTCGACGCGGCGTCGAAGTCGCTGACCGCGCCATCGTAGTCACGCTGGCGCAGATGCAGGACGCCGCGATTGACATAGGTGCGGGCCTAGTCGCGGAAGCTGAGGATCTCGGTCTCCAGGGCCAGGGTGCAGGTCGTCATTGAGGCATTGTCCGAGCGTCCGTCGATGGCCGCGTCGGCGCAGTCCTTGGCCGCGCCGCCGCCGATCACCAGGGACGAAGCCTCCGTCGAGGCCGCGCACAGCAGCGCACCGGCCGCCGCGCAAAGGAAAGTTCCGATACGAGCCATGCGCCTCTCCCGAGGAACGCGCTTTTCCGACCTCCAGCATAGCACGACCGCGCCCGAGCCTGTAGGGAGTCGGCGGACGTTCGCTTCGAGTATCGAAAGGCCCCCGATGCATCTGGCCCGCTTTCCCCGCGCCCGTTTCGCCCACCTGCCGACGCCGCTGGAGCCCCTGCCCCGCCTGGGCGCCGAGCTCGGGATCGACCTGTGGGTCAAGCGCGACGACTGCACCGGCCTGGCCGGCGGCGGCAACAAGACCCGCAAGCTGGAGTTCCTGCTGGGCGAAGCCCTGGCGCGGGGCGCCGACACCCTGGTCACCCAGGGCGCGGTCCAGTCCAACCACGTGCGCCAGACCATCGCCGCCGGCGCCCGCTTTGGTCTGAAGACCGAGGTGATCCTAGAAGAGCGCACCGGCTCCAAGGCTCCCGACTACACCGGCAACGGCAATGTTCTGCTGGACCGGCTGATGGGCGCGTCGATCCGCTTCGTGCCCGGTGGGACCGACATGGTCGCCGAGCTGGAAGCTTCGGCGGCCGCGGTGCGCCAGCGCGGCGGCAAGCCCTATGTGATCCCTGGCGGCGGCTCCAATACGGTCGGCGCCCTGGGCTATGTCGACTGCGCCCGCGAGCTGATCGTCCAGGCCGACGCCCTGGACCTGAAGATCGACCGCCTGGTCACCGCCACCGGCAGCGCCGGCACCCACGCCGGCCTGGTCGCCGGCTTCGCCGCCCTGAGCGTCGATATCCCGATCCTCGGCTTCGGCGTCCGCGCGCCAAAGGCCAAGCAGGAGGAGAACGTCTTCAACCTGGCGGTCGCCACGGCCGAGACGATCGGCGCCGCCGGCCGGGTGAAGCGCGAGAGGGTCGTGGCCGACTGCGACTATGTCGGCGCGGGCTACGGCCTGGTCGACCAGGGCGTGATCGACGCCCTGACCCTGGCGGCGCGGACCGAGGGCCTGTTGCTGGACCCGGTCTATTCGGGCAAGGCGATGAAGGGCCTGATCGACCAGGCCCGCAAGGGCGCGTTCAAAGGTGAGCGCGTGGTGTTCCTCCACACCGGCGGCGCCCAGGGGCTGTTCGGCTATCAGACCGAACTGGAGGCCGCCCTTGTCTAAAATCCTGGGCGTCCTCGGCGGCATGGGCCCAGCCGCCACCCTCGACTTCCTCGCCAAGCTGCAGGCGGCCACGCCGATCACCCGCGAGCAGGATCACCTGCGGGTGCTGGTCGACATCAACCCCAAGGTGCCCGACCGCAACAACAGCTATGACGCGGCCGGTCCTGTGTTGGCCGAGATGGCCGTGGGCCTGCGCGACGCCGGCGCGCAGGTGCTGGCCATCGCCTGCAACACCGCCCACGCCTATGCCGACCAGGTCCGGGCCAGCGGCCTGCCCCTGGTGGACCTGATCGAGACGGCCGGGCTGGCGGCCAAGGCAGGCGGCGCGGAACGCGTTGGCGTGCTGGGCACGGCCGGGGCCCTGGCGCTCTACCGCCGGACCTTCTCGCACCTGGGCATCGAGGCGGTGACCCTGGACGACCACGAGCAGGTCGAGTTCATGGCCCTTCTCTATCGCATCAAGCACGGCGACCTGGGGCCGGAGAGCCGCGAGACCATGGCCGCCCTCGCCCATCGCCTGGTCGGCAAGGGCGCGCAGGCTGTGGTGGCCGGCTGCACCGAGGCGCCCCTGGTCCTCGGCGCGGCCGACCTGACCGTGCCGTTCATCGACGCCACCGAGGCCCTGGCCCGGCGCTGCGTGGAGGTGTGCCTGGCGCCCTGACCGGCGCCCTGCGTCAGAAGCCGATGCACTCGGTCTTGGCGGGTGTGAACGCGTGCCCCGCCACGCGCCACGTCTTGGTGGGACTGACCTTCAGCGTGACGAGCTCGTCCCAGCACTGCTTGTCGTTGGCGTATTTGGTTTGATAGGCCACGAACGCATAGGCGCCCTTCGGCTTGCCCTGCGGGTCCACCGCTCGCCGCGATTCCGTCTGCCGGCGATCGACGACCGCACCCAGCGGGATCCGGCCCGACTTGTAGGTCGTCTCGAACGAACTCCACTTAAAACCCATCGCGGTATCGACGGTCTCGAACGCCTCCACGAGCCGGTCGGCGTCGATCAGGTCGATGTATTTCCGCGCCATGAACTCGGGATCGTCGGTCGGCCAGATGACCTCTTCGGCCGGGGCCGCATCTGTCTTCACGGACGCCGACGCCGGAGCGTCGGCCTTATTCGGCGCGGGGCTCGGAGTAGGGAAAGCCATCAGGACCAGGACGAACACGCCGATGGCGCCGCCAGCCTGGACGAAGCTCTTGTACTTGACGTCGATGAAGCCGGGCAGGATCGCCGCGACGCCGCCGGCAGCCAGCGCCAGGATCACCCGATAGGTCCATATCGCGGTCGAGCTGGGATCTTTCACCAGCGTCGCGAATGCAAGTATCGTGATTATGAAGATCGCACCGAAGACAAAGGCGATCAGAGCTTTTACGTCGATTTCGCCAGTGATGAAGGAACGCCTAGGCGGATCTTCCATGGACCTCGACTCCCCCCGCGCAACCGATCGATTCCCCAATAGCGCGAAATCCTGGCGATTGCACGCCGTGGCGCGGGATCGCTAGTGGTGGTGAAACGGCAGCGCGGCCAGAAGCAGCAGCAGTGGCGCAGCGACCAGGGCCGCATATCCACCGAAGACCAGAAGCTCCCGATTGGCATGGCCGATCGTCAGGCCCGCCACGCGATCCGAGCCCTTTTCCGACACCCGCCGCAGCGGCGGGATGAAGTAGACGATCGTGTTCACGACCATCCCCGCCAGCGAGAAGAACGGCAGAATCGCAACCAGGATCACGATGATCGGCAACACCTGGGCCGGCCCGGCCATGGCCTGGGTGAAACGGCCGGCATCTTCCGGATGGAGCACCTCGTGCAATCCCCACACGACGTGGCGGCAGAACCAAAAATACGAGGCCAGGCACAGGCCGATGACCAGAAGCGTCTCGATGGGCTTCCACCACGACTTCTGGGCCTCCCGGCGCTCGCGCCAGCCCGGACGCACCTTGTCCATCAACGGATCGACCATCGCTTCCCCCTAGTCCCTAGCCTCTATTCCGTGGCCAAGTCGGCGACGGCGAACGGTCCGACCACGTCCATGGCCCGGGCGACCCAGGCGTCCTTCTCGCCCACCGGCGCGACATAGTGGATTGCGCCTTCCGCCGCCTCGCGGCCGGCGCCGCGCAGGATCATCCAGGCGGCCAGGTACTGCGAGGCCAGGCAGCCGCCGGCCGAGGCGACATTGCCCTTCGCGAAGAACGGGGCGTCGATGACCTCGACGCCGGCCTCGACCACCCACGGCTTGCTGGTCAGGTCCGTGCAGGCCGGCACGCCGTCCACCAAGCCCAGCCGCGCCAGCAGCAGCGTGCCCGAGCACTGAGCGGCGATCAGCTGGCGTGACGGGTCCAGACGGATCCGGGACAGCAGCCCGGCGTCGGCGGCGATCTCGCGCGTGCGCACGCCGCTGCCGATGATCACGGCGTCGGCCTGAGCGGCGAAGTCCAGCGGCTTCTGGCGGCGCACCGTCACGCCGTTCATCGAGGTCACCTCGTCGTTCGGCGCGGTGATGTGCGCCTTCCAGCCCAGCGGCTTCATGCGGTTGAGGATGGCGGCGGCGATGAACGAGTCCAGCTCGTTGAAACCGTCGAACGTCAGGACCGCGATCTGCACGAACTCAGCTCCCTAAGACTATCCGTCCCGGGTCTTAGAGCGCTTTCAAGCGGCCGTCACTCCGCCGTGACGCCCGCGAACGAGCGGGCTTCGGGCTTGATCGTCACCTGGGCGTGGACGCCTTCCTCGAAGAGCGCGCTGGCGTAGTCGAGGGCGGCCTTATAGGCGGCTTCCTGGCTGGAGTGGCGCGACAGAACCTGCCCCTGGCGCTCGACGCACCAGTCGAAAGGTTTGGTGACCACCAGGATCAAGTCCACGATCCGCTCCCGATCAGGCGACTCGCGTCGCGCGTGATCCCCCAGTGGGCGAATGATGACCGATTCCAAAGGCCAGACTATGCAGAACGGCGCGTTTTCCCTGTGGAAACCGTGGTTTCTGCTGAATTGAGGTTAACGCCCGCAGCAACCGCCGTGGCCGCCAGTCGAGCCGCCATGGCCGCCGCCGCCGTACCGGCCGCCGCCCGACACCGTCACGCTTGACGACGAGCTGGCGCTTGACCGCGCGCTGGATGAGGCGCTGGCGCCCGACCATGCGCCGGCACGGCCGGAATAGCCCGAGCGACCGTAGCTCTGGCCGCCGATCCAGCCGCCGCCGACGCCGTAGCGGGCGTTGGAATAGCCGTAGTAACCGCCCCCGGCCGCGCCCTCCAGCGACTGGGCGTAGCCGTCGCCGGCCATGTAGCTGCCCTGATAGCTCCAGCCCTGGCCTTCCTCGCTGTAGCGCGATGACGAGGACTCGTAGGTCTCCTCCGAGCGTTCCACCTGGCTCTCGACGCGGCCCTGCTCGCGATAGCCGCGATCCTGGTAGACGCGACGGTCGTCGTCGCAGCCGCAGTCCCGGCGCTCGTCACGCTCGACATAGACCGGCACCCGGACGATCTTCTCGACCGGGACCTCGACCCGCCGCTCGACGATCCGCTCCACGGGCTTTTCGACGACCACCGGCACCTCGACGCGCTTCTCCACGATGCGCTCGACGGGCACTTCCACGCGCTTCTCGACGATCCGGTCCACGGGGCGGTCGATATAGACGGGGCGATCGACGGGCTTCTCGACGATCTTGACGACCGGGACCTCGACGCGCTTCTCGACGATCCGCTCGACCGGCTTCTCGATATAGACCGGGCGGTCGACGGGCACCTCGGTGCGCTTCTCGATATAGACCGGCTGCTTGACGATCTTTTCGACGTAGACCGGCCGTTCGACAACCTTCACCCGTGTCCGGACCACGGGCTTGGCGGCGCGCTTGGGCGCTGGTTTGGGCGCTGGCTTGGTGATCGGCGTGGCGCGGGCCGGATAGCCGTCCGCCAGGGCCGTCGTCACGGGTCCCAGCCCGGCGAGCGTCATCGTCGCGGCTCCGATCAGGAGCGCTGCCTTCGGGTTCATCGTCAAAAGCCTTTCCGACTACGCCGCCCAGCCGCCTTCCGACCGCTTCCCCGAAACGGCGATCGAAAAGCGTCCCATTCTGGGGCGCGGCGAGGATCAGACAGCAAATGGCGGACCAGTCAGAGACCGAAAATACGCCGCAGCCACTTGGGCACATGCCGGGGACGCGGCGCTTCCTCGACCGCCTCGGGCTCGACCGGCCGGTAGCGCGGCTCGGGCGGGGCGTCGCGGGCCACCAGCCCGGCCTTCAGCCCGGCCGCCATCACGTCACGCCAGATGCGGGCCGGCAAAGCGCCGCCGACCATGTGGTTCATCGGCGAATGGTCGTCGTTGCCGACCCAGACCCCGACCACCAGGTCACCTGTGAAGCCGACGAACAGGGCGTCGCGATAGTCCTGAGTGGTGCCGGTCTTGCCGTAGGCCTTCTGGCCCAGCCGCGCGGCCCGCCCCGTACCCTCCTCGACCACGGCACCCAGCAGGTCCAGCAGCGCCGCCCGCTGGCCGGGATCGAGTTCGCCGGTCGGCGCCTGGGCTCCGGTCGGCGTCCCGAACGGCCGCAGGGGCGTCTTGCCCGAGGCCACGGCGGCGTAGGCGCTGGTCAGCTCCAGCAGGCTGGTCTCGGCCGTGCCCAGGGCCAAGGTGGCGTCGTCCGCGCGCAGCGGCGAGACAATGCCCAGGTCCCGCGCCGCCTGGACCACCGCCGGGCCGCCGGCCTGCTGGTAGACCCGCGCGGCGATGATGTTGTTGGACTGGGCGAAGGCGTCGCGGATCGTCAGGTCGCGACCGCTTCCGCCCTCGTAATTGGCCGGGGTCCAGCCGCCGATCGTCACCGGGTCGCCGATCACCAGATTGTCGGGCGTGGCCCCGTCGCGTAGGGCGGCCAGGTAGACAAACAGCTTGAAGGCGCTGCCGGGCTGGCGCTGGGCCTGGACGGCGCGGTTGAACGGGGTCTGGCGATAGTTGGTCCCGCCGAGCATGGCGACCACCCGCCCGTCCGGACGCAGGGCGACCACGGCCACCTGCCCGACCTTGGCCTTGGCCGCGCCCTTCATGTCGGCGGCCACGACGCGCTCGACGATGCGCTGCAGGCGGCCATCCAGCGTCGTGGGCACCCGCACCTCGCCGTAGCCGGGTCCGTCGAAGGCCGACTTCACCTGCGGCGAGATCCAGTCGGCGAAATAGCCGCCCACCGGCAGGTCGGCGCGGGTGGTGGTCACCGTCACATGGCCGGCGGCGTCGGCCTGCTCATGGGTGATGGCCTTGGTCTCGACCATGGCGTCCAGCACCAGCCGGGCCCGCGCGCCGGCCGCCTGCGGATGGTCGACGGGGTCCAGATCGACCGGCGCCTTGACCATGCCCGCCAGCATCGCCGCCTCGCCGATCGACAACTGCTCCGGCGGCTTGCCGAAATAGTGCCGCGCCGCCGCGCCCAGGCCATAGACCCCGTCGCCGAAATAGATGCTGGAGAGGTAGCGCGACAGGATCTCGTCCTTGGACAGCCGCAGTTCCAGCCACAGGGCGATCATCGCTTCCTGCCCTTTGCGGCGCAGGCTGCGCTCGGGCTTGAGGAAGGCGTTCTTGGCCAGCTGCTGGGTGATGGTGCTACCGCCCTGCACCGTGCGGCCGGCCCTGGCGTTGACCACCAGGGCGCGCGCCATGCCGCCGAAGTCGACGCCGAGGTGGTGGTAGAAGCGCCGGTCCTCGATGGCGATGAAGGCGGCCGGCACGTGCTTGGGCAGCGCTTTGATGACCACCGGCGCCTCCTTGTAGGCCCCGCGCCGCGCGAAGGGCCGGCCTTGGTCGTCCAGCAGGATCAGCGCGCGATTGGGCAAAGGCTCGAGCGCCCGCGAGATCGGCAGGCTGGCGCCCAGCCAGACCAGCAGGACCGCCAGCGGCAGCAACGCCCCGATCCCCGCCCCGAACCACAGCCGATGGCGCACGACAAAGGCGCACGAGGCCGTCCAGGCGGACGCCAGCCTTGCCTTCATCTCTCCCGGGATCATCAGCGACGCGCCTCCGCGACCTCAACGCCGCTCAAGCTTGAGTAACGGCCCAGGAGGATCGCGGTTCACCGTGTCAGGACATTGGCGCCCCTTGGGGCAGCCGTTAGGCCCAGCTCTAGGGCGCGCCCTGAGCCTGCGGCAGGGGCATGAAGGCGTCGACCTTGTCCAGGGCCGACAGCGGCGCGTGGATGTGGCAGCGCAGGCCCTCGGGGCGATAGTCGACATCGACCGCGCCGCCCAACTCGTTGGGCAAGGCCATCTGAACGATCCGTGATCCAAAGCCGCGCCGCTCGGGCGGGCGGACGGTCGGTCCGCCGTGCTCGGTCCAGGTGATGTCCAGCTGGTCGCCGTCGGCCACGGACCAGTCGATGTCGATATGGCCGTCTGCCGACGACAAAGCCCCGTACTTCAGGGCGTTGATGGCCAGCTCGTGGAAGGCCAGGGCCAGCACCACGGCGGGCTTGGGCGAGACCATCAGGTCCTTGCCGCTGATCGTCAGTTGGCCCGGATTGGCGCGGTACGGCATGACCGAGCCGTCGATGATCTGGCGCAGGCTGGCGGCCGACCAGTTCTCGTCGGTCAGGACGTTGTGGGTGGCGGCGATCGCCATCAGCCGGCCCTCGAACGCGCCGCGCACGGCCATGTCGACCCCGGCGTTGCGCAGGGACTGGCTGGCGATCGACTGGATCGTGGCCAGGGTGTTCTTCACCCGGTGGTTCAGCTCGTTGACCAGCAACTGGCGGTGGGACTCGGCGCGCATCTCGCCGGTCACGTCGCGCGAGGTGGCCAGGACCCGGATCACCCGGCCTTCGTCGAGGATCGGCGAGACGGTGGTGTCCCACCAGCGCGGCTCGCCCTTGGCGGTGGGGCACGGGGCGCGGAAGGCGGCGGCCTCACCGGCCAGGGCCGTGCGCAGGGCCTGCTCGACGGCAGGGCGGCTCTCTTCCGGCCACATGTCCGGCCAATAACGATTGCGGTTGCGGCCCGCGAAATCGTCGATCTCGAACAGCGCCTGGCCCCGGGCGTTCATGTATTCCACGAAGCCTTCGGGGCTGATCACCCGGATGCAGTCGCGACTGGCTTCCACGATGCTGAGGAAGTACGCGCCGGCTCCTTCGAGCACCGCCTTGTCCGATCCCTCACCCGCCACCCGGCCCTCCTTGCTCAAGCCCATGTTCACTGAGCCGCGCAGCAATTCAAGCGATGCGTGTATCTTGGGTACGGGTTTCGGAGGAAAGAGCGGATCCAAATCCTGGCTTAGCCCGGCAGCTCTTCGCGGCTGGCTTCCAGCATGCCGACCAGCGCCGCCGACAGACGGGACGTCTGGGCCATGCGGCGCAGCGCCTCGCGGGCGTGATCGCTGTCGGCGAGCTCGGCTTGGCGCTCGAGACGCTCGGCTTCGTTCAGGTGATCGTGTTGGCTCGGCATGGTGAATATTTACGGGAGGTGAACGACGCCATCCATGTGACCGCTGGTCGCAGAACGGTGTAACTTCACATAAAATCAAAGCCTTACAGCAGAAACCCGCCTTAGAACTGAAAACGGCCCCGGGTCATTTCTGACCCGGGGCCGTCGTCCTGTTCCCCAACAGGACGGCGTCGCGCGCTACCAAACCCGGCGCGGCGGCGTCGCCTCAAAACCGATGCCCCGTTCTCGCCCGATGGCCGTCCGCGGGCAACGTGACGGCCTGTCGCAGGAGAATGACGCCAGCGTCATATAACAAAGCTTTACCGAAAAGCGCTGGTCAAGCGATGACACCGGTATCATATCTAGCCCAACACGCGCCGAACCAACGGCGACAAGGTTTTCGGCAACGACCGGCCAGGAGGAAAAACCAGGAACGCGAGGCGGCGACACGCCCTCTCCGCTCTCTCCCGGCCGCCACGCCGCGTCCTTGCGTCGCGGGGCGGTACGTAGGTCCCTGAGAGAGTCTCGTCGTCATGCCGCTTAGCCCCCTCACCCGCCGCCGACTGCTGGCGACGACCACCGCAACCTTCGCCGCCGCGGCGGCCATGGCCCCGCTGAAGGCCTTGGCTCAAGGCGCCGCTCCGTCCAAGGATGCGGTCCTGGCCACGATGAAGAAGGCCACGACCTTCATGGCCGAGAAGGCCGCCTACGAGGGCGGCTATGTCTGGAGCTACCTGCCCGACTTCTCGCGCCGCTTCGGCGAGATGGAGGCCTTCCCGACCATGATCTGGGTTCAGCCGCCCGGCACGGCGACCATGGGCCACCTGTTCCTCGACGCCTATCACGCCACGGGTGACGAATATTACTACGACGCCGCCAAGAAGGCCGCCCAGGCCCTGATCAAGATCCAGCACCCGGCCGGCGGCTGGAACTACATGGGCGACCTGGCCGGGCCGGAGTCGCTGCAGAAATGGTACGCCACCATCGGCAGGAACGGCTGGCGGCTGGAGGAATTCCAGCACTACTACGGCAACGCCACGTTCGATGACGAAGGCACCGCCGAGAGCTGCCAGCTGATGCTGCGCATCTACCTCGAAAAGAAGGACAAGGCCTTCAAGCCGGCGCTGGACAAGGCGATCCAGTTCGTCCTCGACAGCCAGTATCCGGTCGGCGGCTGGCCCCAGCGCTTCCCGCTGATGAGCGGCTTCGAGAACAAGGGCCACCCCGACTACACCGGCTACATCACCTTCAACGACGGCGTGGTCGACGAGAACGTCAAGTTCCTGATCATGGTCTGGCAGGCCCTGGGCGACAAACGCGTGCTGGACCCGATCAAGCGCGCCATGGACGTCTACATCGCCGCCCACCAACCCATGCCGCAGCCGGGCTGGGGCCTGCAGCACACCGTGGCCGACCTCAAGCCGGCCGGCGCGCGCACCTACGAGCCCAAGGCCTTCGCCAGTCACACCACGGCCGGCAACCTCGAAAACCTGATGGACTACTACGAGCTGACGGGCGACCCGAAGTACCTGGACCGCATCCCCGAGACCATCGACTGGCTGGCCTCGCTGAAGCTCCCGGACAACGTCGCCCCCGGCAAGCCGCGCTATCCCACCTTCATCGAGATCGGCACGAACGAGCCGCTCTACGTGCACCGTCGCGGCTCGAACGTCTTCAACGGCGAGTACTTCATCGACAAGCACTGGGAAAACACCATCGTCCACTACTCGTCGTTCCGCGCGGTCAACATCGACAAGCTGCGCAAGCGCTACGCCGCCCTGAAGGCCACGCCGCCGGATGTGGCCAGCAAGGACTCGCCGCTGAAGGTGAAGGGCGGGAGCCGACCGCTGCCGAAGTACTTCACAACCAAGACCCTCTCGGTCTCAGACCTCAATGTCGTCGCCCTGAAGACCAGCGACAGAACCTCGGACGCCGAGGCCGCCAGGCTGATGGCCGAACTGAACGCCGAGGGCTGGTGGCCCACCCTGATGAAGGCGGTCAGCAACCCCTACATCGGCGACGGCTCGACCACGGTGACGCCGGGCGAATTCTCCCAGACCCGTGTGGGCGACCCGACCGACACCTCGCCCTACATCGCCGACGTGCCCAAGCCGGGCATCTCGACCGGCGCCTATATCGAGAACATGGCGGCCCTGATCCGCTACATCACGGCCTAAGGGCCGCGCGGAAGCCGGGGACATGCGCACGCGCACGTCCCCGTCCGCTACCCCAGCCTCTTGTGCATGAACCAACGCGGATAGACCGGCTCCGGGCCGTCCATCTGGCCGAAGATCTCGAAGCCCAGCCGCTCGTAGAACGGCCGGGCCTGGAAGGCGTAGGTGTCCAGCCACATCAGGTGGCAGCCGCGCGCCCGCGCCTCCGCCTCGGCCCGAGTCATCAGATCGGTCCCGACGCCCGTCCCGCGCAAGGCTTCCGGCACCACGATCATGTCGACATAGAAGGCGCCCCAGCGCGATTGCGCCCACAAACCGCCCTGCACGGCGTCTTCGCCCGGGGTCCGGATCAGCAGCGCGAAGTCGCGATTGTCGGGCGGCCCGACGGCCTTGCCGGTGAAGGCGCGAAGGACGGCCAGGCCCTGCTGGTAGGACTCCAGGGACGGGGTCTTGGTCTCGTGGATCTCGTACTCGATCATGGCGCCTCGCTGACGGCGTCACCCTAGAGCGCTTCGGCCAGCTTCGGGAAACGTCGAGACGTCGACCCAGGAACCCGCCGCCGCCGCGGCGCGCTGTTCTGGGGTCGGATCAACAGCAAGTTCGTGTGCTTCATGGCCCTCAAGGCCTTCATCGCCCTCGCCGTTCTGGCCGCCATCCTGGTCGGCCTGCTGATGCCCGTGCCGGGCCATCGCAAGGCCGAGGCGACCCAATCCCAAATCGAGACGATCGACATCAAGAGCTAGCGGCCCTTGATCGTGCGCGTCGGCCCGCTAGTTTGCGCTCAAACAAACGTTTGGGAGTAGTCCGCCATGGCCGACGCCTTCATCTGCGACGCGATCCGCACGCCGATCGGCCGCTATGGCGGGGCGCTGGCGAGCGTGCGGGCCGACGATCTGGCGGCGATCCCGATCAAGGCCCTGGCCGAGCGCAATCCCGGCGTCGACTGGGGCGCGCTGGACGACGTGGTGCTTGGCTGCGCCAACCAGGCCGGCGAGGACAACCGCAACGTCGCGCGCACGGCCGCCCTGCTGGCCGGCCTGCCGACCACCGCCTCGGGCTCGACCGTCAACCGGCTGTGCGGCTCGGGCCTGGACGCCCTGGGCATGGCGGCCCGCGCCATCAAGGCCGGCGAGGCCCAGCTCATGCTGGCCGGCGGCGTCGAGAGCATGAGCCGCGCCCCCTTCGTGATGGGCAAGGCCGACAGCGCCTTTTCGCGCAGCGCCGAGATCTTCGACACCACGATCGGCTGGCGCTTCGTCAATCCGGCCATGCGCAAGGCCTATGGCGTCGACTCCATGCCTGAGACCGCCGAAAACGTCGCCGACGACTGGAAGGTGTCGCGCGCCGACCAAGACGCCTTCGCCCTGCGTAGCCAGGCCCGCGCGGCCGCCGCGCAAGGATCGGGCCGGTTCGACGCCGAGATCGTCCCGGTCACCGTGCCCCAGCGCAAGGGCGATCCGGTGGTCGTCGCCAAGGACGAGCACCCGCGCGCCACCACGATCGAGGCCCTGTCGGCCTTGAAGCCCATCGTCCGTCCCGACGGCACGATCACCGCCGGCAACGCCTCGGGCGTCAACGACGGAGCCGCCGCCCTGATCGTCGCCTCCGAGGCGGCGGCCAGGGCCCACGGCCTGACGCCCCGCGTCCGCATCCTGGGCGTCGCCGCCGCCGGGGTGGAGCCGCGCGTCATGGGGATCGGTCCGGTCCCGGCGACCCGGAAGCTGCTGGCGCGCCTTGGCCTGTCGATCGGCGACATCGACGTGGTCGAGCTGAACGAGGCCTTCGCCGCCCAGGGCCTGGC
>JAGIBE010000270.1 GCA_017744495.1 Caulobacter sp.
ACTTGCCCCCACCTGGCGGCTTCGCCGCCTGTCCGCCCCCATAGGGGGCGGAGGCCGAAAGCGCGTGGCCTCTTCCCCCTGTGGGGGAAGACGATCGCGAAGCGATCCGTAGGGGGCAAGTGTTCGCCGCTACTTCCCCTTCAAGGCTCGCCCGGTGACCACGGCCGCCGCCCCGTACTTTCCCCGCAAGCCATCGATCACCGTCTCGCTTTTCAGCGCCTTGCGCTCGTCGCCGGCGAAGAAGTCATCGGCCGCGCCCTCGGCCGGGACGAAGTCGGTCAGGCCCGCGCCGATCAGTCGGTAGTGCAGGCCCTTCGGTTCGGCGGCCAGCAGTTCGCGGGCCACCTGGAACAGAGTGCGGGCGGTTTGGGTCGGGACGGGCAGGGTGCGGCGGCGGGTGTGGATCTTGAAGTCGGGCGTGCGCAGCTTCAGCGTCGCCACGCGGCCCGCAACGCCGCCGGCCCGGGCCTGGCGGGCGACCTTCTCGCACAGCGGCCACAGCTCGTCCTCGAGGTCCTCGCGCTTGTAGAGGTCGTCGTTGAAGGTGGTCTCGGCGCTGATCGTCTTGCGCTCCTGGTCGGGATCGACCATCCGCGTGTCGCGTCCATGGGCGAGGTGGTGCAGCCGCAACCCGCCCGAGCCCAGCACCTGGACCAGATGCTTCAGGTCGGCCGAGGCGATGTCGCCGACGGTGCGAAAGCCTTCCAAAGCCAGGGACGCCACGGTGGCCGGACCCACCCCGGGCAGGATCGACACCGGCTTGGGGGCCAGGAATTCGACGATCCCCTTGGCCCCGATCACCGAGAAACCGCGCGGCTTGTCTAGCTCCGAGGCGATCTTGGCCAGGAACTTGTTGGGCGCCAGGCCGATCGAGACGGTGATGTTCACCTCCGCCTCGATCTCCTTCTGCACCCGCGCCAGCATCACCGCCGGCGGGGCGCCGTGCAGGCGTTCGGTGCCGGAGAGGTCGATCCAGGCCTCGTCCAGCGACAGCGGCTGCACCAGCGGCGTCAGGGCCTCCAGCTTGGCCATGATCCGCCGGCTCTCGTGCTTGTACTTGGCGAAGTTGGGCTTAATGACCACGGCCTGCGGGCACAGCTTCAGCGCCTTGTACATCGGCATGGCCGAGCGCGGGCCGCTCATGCGGGCGATGTAGCAGGCCGTCGTCACCACCCCGCGCTTGCCGCCGCCCACGATCACGGGCTTGTCGCGCAGGGACGGGTCGTCGCGCTTCTCCACTGAGGCGTAGAAGGCGTCGCAGTCCATGTGGGCCATCGACAGCTGATCCAGCTCCTCGTGATAGACCACGCGGGGCGAACCGCAGGCCGGACAGCGCGAGACCTTGGTCTCGCCCGTCGCCAGGCAGTCGCGGCAGAGCGCTTTCATTTGAAGAGCTTTTGCTCGATGGCCGTCTTCAGGTCCGGCCACAGGTCGATGCGGGCGTGACGCTCGGGATCGGTGGGGGCGAGGGGACGCAGGCGCTCGTCGGCCACCATCTGGAAGCGGCTGACCCACGGCGCCTTTTCGGCCACCGACTCCAGCTGCGGCAGCAGGTCGTCGATGAACACCGACGGCGAGGCCGTGCGCTGGGACAGGTGCGCCGCCGACGGGCCCTTGGGGCCGCTGTTGATCACCAGCGGATAGTCGAAGCCATGGGTCTTCAGCCAGCGGGCGCGCGACTGGCGGCCGTGTTCGGGGGCGTTGGTCAGGATCACCACGTCGGCGCGGGTCGAGAGATCCGCCAGGGCGTCGGCCGCGCCTTCGGCCGGCAACAGGTCGTCGGCCCCGTCGCGGAAGAAGTCGTTGAACAGCGCCCGGCCGGCGATCAGGTCCAGGTGCTCGGTCTCGCCTGGGCGGTAGATGTTCTGGAACAGGGCGAAGCGGTCGAATCGCAGCTCGAATCCATGGCGCCCGATGAACGTTCCGAAGCCATCCATGAAGCGCGCCAGGACTTCGTCCACATCGACGATGACCAGGGGCGTGTCAGGGCGCACCGTGCAGGCTTCGAGGTCGGAAAAACAGGGTTCCATGATCTACGGTCAGCGAGTGTAAAACGCGATTAGCGCGGGCTTAAGGATATTCGTGCGATCTGGAATTCAGAAGCGACGCGAATCCCTCACGCATCGCCACGGACCGGAATGGTCGGGGTCAGGATGACGAAGAAGGTCCTCATCGTCGAGGATAACGAGCTGAACATGAAACTCTTTCATGACCTGCTCGAGGCCCAGGGCTACGAGACCCTGCAGACCCGTGAGGGCCTGCAGGCGCTGTCGATCGCCCGTGAGCACCGTCCGGACCTGATCCTGATGGACATCCAGCTTCCCGAAATCTCGGGCCTTGAAGTCACAAAGTGGCTCAAGGAGGATGACGATCTGTCACATATCCCCGTCGTCGCCGTTACGGCATTCGCCATGAAGGGCGACGAGGAGCGCATCCGTGAGGGCGGGTGCGAAGCCTATATCTCCAAGCCCATCTCGGTGTCGCACTTCCTGGACACCATCCGCCGGTTGCTGGAGAGGTAGGCCGTGAGCGCGCGCATCCTGGTCGTCGACGACATCGAGGCCAATGTCCGCCTGCTCGAGGCCAAGCTGTCGGCCGAGTACTACCAGGTCTCGGTCGCGTATGACGGCCCCACGGCCCTGGCCCTGGCGGCCAGCGAACTGCCCGACGTGATCCTGCTGGACGTGATGATGCCCGGCATGGACGGTTTCACCGTCTGCCGCAAGCTCAAGGAAGACCCGACCACCCGCCACATCCCCGTCGTGCTGGTCACGGCGCTGGACGGCCGCGCCGACCGCATCCAGGGCCTGGAGGCGGGCGCTTCGGACTTCCTGACCAAGCCCATCGACGACGTCATGCTGTTCGCCCGCGTGCGCAGCCTGACCCGCTTCAAACTGGTCCTGGACGAACTGCGCCAGCGCGAGGCCTCGGGCCGCCGCATGGGCGTGATCGCCGGCGCCGCTTCACGCCTGGACGGCCTGGGCGGCCGGGTGCTGGTGGTCGACGACAACGAACGCCAGGCCCAGCGCGTGGCCGCCGAGCTGGCGGTCGAGCACCGTCCGGTGGTCGAATCCGATCCGGTAAAGGCCCAGATCAGCGCCGGCGGTCCGGTGGACCTGGTGATCATCAACGCCGCGGCCAAGGGCTTCGACGGCCTGCGCTTCGCCGCCGGCCTGCGTTCGGACGAGCGCACCCGCCACCTGCCGATCCTGGCCATGGTCGATCCCGACGAGCGTCCGCGCCTGGTCAAGGCGCTGGAGATCGGCATCAACGACATCCTGCCGCGTCCGATCGACCCGCAGGAGCTGTCGGCCCGGGTGAAGACCCAGATCCAGCGCAAGCGCTACACCGACTATCTGCGCCAGAACCTGGACCACAGCCTGGAGCTGGCCGTCACGGACCAGCTGACGGGCCTGCACAACCGTCGCTACATGGCCGGCCAGCTGGACTCGCTGGTCAAGCGCGCGGCGCTGGGCGGCGACCCGGTCTCGGCTCTGCTGATCGACATCGACCACTTCAAGAAGATCAACGACACCTTCGGCCACGACGTGGGCGACGAGGTGCTGCGCGAGTTCGCCCTGCGCCTGGCCTCCAACGTCCGCGCCGTCGACCTGCCTTGCCGCTACGGCGGCGAGGAGTTCACGGTGATCATGCCCGACACCCAGCTGGTCGACGCCCTGCGCATCGCCGAGCGCATCCGCATGCACGTCTCCGGCTCGCCGTTCCACGTCGCCCAGGGCGCCGAGGTCCTGACCGTGACCATCTCGGTCGGCGTTTCGGCCAGCAGCGGTCCCAACGACACGCCCGACACCCTGATGAAGCGGGCCGACGAGGCGGTGTACGAGGCCAAGAAGTCGGGCCGCAACGCCGTGGTGGGCAAGGCGGCCTAAGGGCATGTCCCCAGCCGCCGCGGAGTGGTAACACCCCGGGATGGCAAAGAAACAAAGCGCGGACCTGGAAATCGTCGTCGACGGGGAGCCCTATGTCTGGCGGCTCCATCGCCAGCCCGGCTGGTCCAGCGAGGGCCCGCAGCGGCACGGCATGGCCATCGCCGTGCACCACCAGGAAGGCCAGCGCGAGGCCGTGATCGAGTTCCCGCCTGGCCCCGAGCCCCGCTACGGCGCGCCGCTGCTGAAGGCCGTGCGGATCGACCAGAAGCTGGTGGCCAACGGCATCGCTTCTGCGATCGCGGCGGGCTGGGACCCGCATTCACGTGGCAAGACGGTGTTCGTGGTGGTGGACGCGGCCGGCAACTAGCGCTTTGGGACCAGCTTGATCTCGTACATCCGTGGCCACAGCTTGCCGGTGACGATCAGCCGGTCGGCCTTGGCGTCGTAGGCGATGCCGTTCAGGACGTCGGCGCGGGCCTTGTCCTCAGGGGGCAGCAGGCCCGTCAGGTCGATCCAGCCCTTCACCTTGCCCGTGGCGGGGTCGATGCGGGCGATGCGGTCGGTCTGCCAGATGTTGGCCAGGATTTCGCCCTTCACCCATTCCAGCTCGTTCAACTGGTCGACGGGCCGCCCCTCGTCGGTGACGGTGATCCCGCCGGTCTCCTTGAGGGTCTCGGGATCGAGGAACCGCAGACGCGACGTTCCGTCACTCATGATCAGCCGCTTGTCGTCGCGGGTCAGGGCCCAGCCTTCGCCCGTATAGGTGAACTCGCCGCGCGTCTCGAAGTCGTCGATGCCGTAGACGAAGCCGACCTGGTTCTTCCAGGTCAGTTCGATCAGCTTGTCCTTCCAGTCGATGATCCCTTCGCCGAAGTACTGGCTGGAAATCTGGCGCTCGTTCTCGACGGCGCCGGTCTCCAGCACGATCTTGCGGATCGCCGAGGCGCCTTCCAGGCCGGTGCTCTCGTACAGGAACCCGTCGCGCAGGAAGAGGCCCTCGGTGAAGGCGTTGGGATCGTGGGGGTAGGTCCGGACCACCTCGTAACCGTAGATCGGCGTGGCGGCCTCGACGGGCGCCGCCGGCGAACAGGCGCCGATCAGCAGGAAAGCGGCCAGCCCGAGGGCTTGAAGCGGGATTCGACGCATGGCCCAGCTAGGCCTTCCCTCGGCGGCGAAAACAAGACGCCCAAACGAAAAACGCCCGGCTGAAAGCCGGGCGTCTTGTCGCATCACGAAGGATCGCAAGATTACTTGATCTTGCCTTCGCGGAATTCGACGTGCTTGCGGATGACCGGATCGTACTTCTTCAGCACCATCTTTTCGGTCTTGGTGCGGGCGTTCTTCTTGGTGACGTAGAAGAAGCCGGTGTCCGCGGTCGAGTTCAGGCGGATCTTGATGGAAGCCGGTTTGGCCATGGTCGAATCCCTGCGATGGTCGCGCAGGTCCCTACGCGGTCGAATTAAGAGGCGCGGAACATACTCAGCGGCGCGCCAAAGTCAATTGCCGGTCGCGCATCGTTTGTAGGGGAAATCGATCGCCTTGGCCTGGCCGTTGATTTCGCCCTCGATCCGGCCCGTCGCGGCGTCCGGCCCGAGGCGGCGATAGATCACCCGCTGCGGGAAGTCGTGGGTCGGGTTCTCGAACACCGCCTCGTCGGCGCTCAGGTTCTTGAGCGGGAAGGTCGCCTTCTCCTGGCCGGAGGGCTCGGCGATATAGGCCAGCGAGCCGTCGGCTTCGACGATGCGGGTGTATTCGTATTCGCGCAGCTTGCTGTCGCGCACCGTGCGGCCCAGGCCCAGCATCACCCCGCCACTGGGCGCCATCCACAGCTCCTCGACTACGCCGCCGTTGGGCTTGGTCAGGGTCCAGCAGCCCTTCAGCCAGGCCATCTGGTCGATGGTCGCGGGCGGGCCGGCGAGCTGGGCGGCGAGGATCAGGGCGAGCATGGCGGCCTCCTGCGGGGGGCGCTCTAGAGATAACTCAACTGCCGCGCCCCACGCAGGAAGCGCATGAACGGCGCCGGACGTCCAGGGTCGGCCAGGCGCTGGGCCACTTCGGAGACCACGAAGCGGGTGATGTTGGGCAGGTCCAGCGCTCGCGCCTGATCGAAGTCGAACCAGCCGATCTCGTCCAGCTCGCCGCAGTCGGGCTGGCGTTCCAGGCTCAGCAGCGCCGAGGCGGGGGCCATGAAGAACCGGGCGTCGAAGCGGCGGGTGCGGTAGGGCGGGGTGATGGCCCGGGCGACGAAGGCCAGCGGCGCCAGGTCGGGCAGGGCGCCTTGGGCCAGGAACGGCGGCCAGGCCCCGGCGGCCGGGCGTTCAGGCGCTTTTTGGGCCAGCAGAAGACCCGTTTCCTCGAACGTCTCGCGCACCGCCGCCAGCGCCAGGGCGCGGGCCAGGCGGGTGGGGTTGGCGTGGCGAGGCTCCAGGCCAAGGCGTGTGGTCGTCTCGGCCGACAGCTCGCTGGCCGAGGGCGCGGTGTAGTCGGCGCGGTCCACGCGTCCACCGGGGAACACCCATTTGTCGGCCATGAAGGCCAGGCCCCGGTTGCGGCGGCCCATCAGGATGCGGGGCTTGGGCCCGTCGTCGCGCACCACGATCAGGGTAGCGGCGTGGCGCGGTTTCAGGACGCCGGCGTTCGGGTCGCGGACGTCGCCGTCGTTGCGGGTGTCGAATTGGGCGTCGATCGGCTCGTCCATGCGGAGAGCTTAGACCCGACTCGGGCGGACGCCAGCTGTCCCTAGGGGCAACCGATCCGGCGCTTGACCGCCATACGCCCCGCCGCCCAAGCTCTCGTCAGGGATTCAGCCCCGGGGGACCACCATGTTCGCACGCGTTTCGGGATTGGCGCTGGTCGCCGCTCTGCTGGGCTCGACCGCCCACGCCGCCCCCTCCGTCGCCCAGGTCCAGGCCGCCGCCAAGGCCGTCCAGCCCAAGGTCGTGGCCTGGCGGCGCGACATCCACGAGCATCCCGAACTGGGCAACCAGGAGGTCCGCACGGCGGCGCTGGTGGCCAAGGAACTGCGCGCCCTGGGCTTCGAGGTCCGCGAGGGCGTGGGCCGCACCGGCGTCGTCGGCGTGCTGAAGGGCGGCAAGCCCGGCAAGGTGGTGGCCCTGCGCGCCGACATGGACGCCTTGCCGGTCGAGGAGAAGACCGGCCTGCCGTTCGCGTCCAAGGCCACCGCCCAGTGGGAGGGCAAGACCCTGCCGGTCATGCACGCCTGCGGCCACGACACCCACGTGGCGATGCTGCTGGGCGCGGCGACCGTGCTGGCCGGCATGAAGGCCGACATTCCTGGGACCGTCGTGGTGCTGTTCCAGCCGGCCGAGGAGGGCTCCCAGGCCGGCGAGGAGGGCGGGGCCCTGCTGATGATCCGCGACGGGGCCCTGGACCATCCCAAGGTCGACGCCATCTTCGGCCTGCACATCGGCCCCGGCGAAGCCCACGCCCTGAACTATCGCGCCGGCGGCTTCTACGCGGGCTCCGACCGCCTGACGATCACCGTGAAGGGCAAGCAGACCCACGGCGCGCGGCCCTGGGCGGGCGTCGACATGGCCAGCGTCGCGGCCGACATCGTCCAGGCCTTCAACCAGATCGCCGCCCGCCAGGTCGACGTCGGCGCCTCGCCCACCGTTCTGACCGTGGCGACCATCAACATGGGGGTGCGCAACAATATCATCCCCGAAGACCTGACCATGACCGGCACCCTGCGCACCTTCAATCCCGAGCGCCGGGCCGAGGTGATCGACAAGGTCCAGAAGACCGTGGCCGCCATCGGCGACCGCTATGGCGCGAAAGCCCAGGCGGTGTTCACTCAGCCCTATCCGGTGACCCGCAACGACCCGGCCCTGTCGGCCTGGGTCAAGCCGGTGCTGGAGCAGGCCTCGCCCGGCAAGGTCGACGACCAGGCGGCGCTGGTGACCGGCGCCGAGGACTTCTCCCGCTACGGCGAGAAGGTCCCGGCCGTGTTCATCCAGCTGGGCGGCCGCCCCGCCAACGTCCCCGCCGCCACGGCCCCGGCCAACCACTCGCCCTATTTCGATGTCGACGAGGCGGTGTTCGAGACCGGCGTAAAGGCCGAGGTGCTGCTGGCGCTGGATTATCTGGCCAAGAAGTAGGCGCTTCAGCGCTTCGAGGAGATCCCACTTGCGATATGTGTTCCTGGCCGCCGTCGCGGCTCTCATCCTGTCGAGCCCGGCCGACGCCCAAACTGCCCTAACGCCAAACATCGGCGGGCGAGCTGTGGCCCAGCCGGACGGGACCTACGCCTTCGGCTGGCCCGGGGTCTATTTCGAGGGGCGCTTCACGGGGCGGTCGGTCGAGGTGACGATCGATCCGCAGTTCGAGGTGCTGGCCGTCAGCATCGACGGTCAGCGCAGGAACGAGGTTGCCATCCCCGGCGTGGCGCACATGACCTACGACGACCTGGGGCCTGGCGAACACGTGGTGCGGGTGGACAAACTGACCGAGAGCCAGACCGGTTCGGCGCGGTTCCTGGGCTTCAAGGTCGGCAAGGGCGGCCAGGCCCTGCCGCCGCCCACGCGCCCGCGCAAGATCGAGTTCATCGGTGACTCCCACACCGTCGGCTACGGCGTGCGGGCGACCAAGCACAGCTGCACGAAGGACGAGATCCACGACTTGACCGACACCAGCCTGACCTTCGGTTCCCTGCTGGCGAGGCGGCTGAACGCCGACTACCGGATCGTCGCTTTCTCCGGCCGGGGCGTGGTGCGCAATTACGCCGGCACGTCGCCCGGCCAGACACTGCCGGTGCTCTATCCGCGGATGATCCCGGGCGAGGCGACGCCCACCGTCGATCCGGCCGAGGCCTGGCGGCCCGACCTGATCGTCATCGGCCTGGGCACCAATGATTTCTCGACGCCGGTCGCGCCCGGCGAGGCCTGGGCTGACGCCGAGGCCCTGCACGCCGACTATCACCAGACCTATGTCCGCTTCATCGGCGAGCTGGCCAAGCGCCAGCCTCAGGCCAAGTTTCTGCTGATCGCCGGCGACAGCTTCGCGGCCGATGTCGAGGCCGTGGCCAAGACGGTCGACGCCCAGACGCCCGGCCTGGCGACGCCGGTGCGGATTACCGGCATGGGTCTGGAGGCCTGCAACTGGCACCCGTCGATCGCGGACCAGCGCATGATGGCGGACCGGCTGGAGGCGGCGGCGAAGGTGGTGCTGCCGTGATAAACCCTCTCCCATAGGGAGAGGGAGGGGCCCAAGCGAAGCTTGGGAGGGTGAGGGGGTAAGACGTTCGACGGCGTGCCGGCAGTGAGAAATCGGCGAGGGTGTAACCCCTCTCCCTCCCACGCTCTTCGAGCGCGGGTCCCTCCCTCTCCCTCTGGGAGAGGGTTCCGAACTACCGCCGCTTCCCCCGCCGCACGCCCTTTGGCAGCCCGCCGCGCGGCTTGACCGGCGTGCGCGCCCGGACGCCGAGCCGAGGCTGTGGCGCCTTCGGATCACGCGGCAGCGCGTCCGTCAGCATCTCGAACACCAGGCCGCCGGTCACGGGCGTGGCCTCGCGCAGCCGCACCTCGACCGCCAGGCCCAGCGGGAAGCGCTTGCCGGTGCGCTCGCCGACCAGGGCGTGCATGCGGTCGTCGTGGACGAAATATTCCTCGCCCAGCGTCGAGACCGGGACAAGGCCGTCGGCGCCCGTCTCGTCCAGCTTCACGAACAGGCCAAAACGCGTGACGCCGGTGATCCGGCCGGTGAAGGTCGCGCCCACCCGGTCGGCCAGGAAGGCGGCGATGTAGCGGTCGGTGGCGTCGCGCTCTGCGGCCATGGCCCGGCGCTCGGCGTGGGTGATGACCTCGGCGGTGTCCTTGATTTGAGCGATGTCCTGGTCGGTCAGGCCGTCGGTTCCCAGGCTCAGCGCCCGGATCAGGGCCCGGTGCACGATCAGGTCGGCGTAGCGGCGGATCGGGCTGGTGAAGTGGGCGTAGCGGGCCAGGTTCAGGCCGAAGTGGCCCATGTTGTCGGCCGAATAGTGGGCCTGCATCTGGGTGCGCAGGACCACCTCGTTGATGATCGCCGCGTGCGGACTCTCGCGCGTGTCGTCCAGCAGCTTGTTGAAGCGCGCGGTGGTCGGGGCCTGGCCCTTGGACCACGAGATCTCCAGGGTCTGCAGGAACTCGCCCAGGTTCTGGACCTTCTCGTCGCTGGGCGTGTCGTGGACGCGATAGATCAGCGGCATGCGCTTGGCTTCCAGGGTCTCGGCGGCCGAGACGTTGGCCTGGATCATCATCTCCTCGATCAGCTTGTGGGCTTCCAGGCTGGCGCGGCGGGTGATCGAGGTGATCTCGCCGTCCTTGATGACGATGCGCCGCTCGTCGCTCTCGATGGCCAGGGGCGAACGAGCCTCGCGGCCCTTGCCCATCAGGCGGAAGGCGGCCCACAGGGGCTTGAGGATCGGGTCCAGCAGCGGACCGGCCTTGTCCGGGTCCTGGCCGGCGGGCGGGGGCACGCCGTCGATGGCGGCCTGGGCCTGCTCGTAGGACAACTTGGCGGCCGATCGCATCAAGCCGCGCACGAACTTGTGGCTCTTCTTGCGGCCGCCGGAGTCGAACACCATCCGCACCGCCAAAGTGGCGCGGTTCTCGCCCTCGCGGAGGCTGCACAGGCCGTTGGACAGGGTCTCGGGCAGCATCGGCTCCACCCGGTCGGGGAAGTAGACGCTGTTGCCCTTCTCGCGCGCATCGCGGTCCAGGGCCGAGCCCGGGCGGACGTAAGCCGCGACGTCGGCGATGGCCACCCAGACCACCCAGCCGCCCACGTTACCGGCGTCCGGATCGGGGTGGGCGTAGACGGCGTCGTCGTGGTCGCGGGCGTCCACCGGGTCGATGGTCACGAACGGCAGGTCGCGCAGGTCGTCGCGGCCCTGCAGCGTCGGCGGCTGGGCGGCCTTGGCCTGGGCCTCGGCCTCTTCGCTGAAGCCGGTCGGGATGCCGTGGCTGTGGATGGCGATCAGCGAGGCGGCGCGCGGGTCGTCCTCGCTGCCCAGCACCTCCAGGATCTTGCCGAACTTGGGTCCGTAGCGGGCGCCACTGCCGCTGACCTGGGCCAGGACCAGGTCGCCCTCCTTGAGGTCGGCGGCGGCCTGGTTGTCGATCAGCAGGCTTTCCTTGGACTTGCGGTCGACCGGCTCGATGCGGGTCTCGCGGCGATGCTTGCGCACCACGCCCAGGATCTTGTGGGCGCTCTGGCCCAGGCGCTTGATCAGCCGGGCCTCGGTCTCGCCGTTCTCCAGCTTTTCGAAGCGGACCAGCAGGCGGTCGCCCAGGCCCGGCGCGCCGCCGGCGGCCTCGCCCTTGCCAGGCGCCAGGCGGACCTGGGGGGTGTCCTCGGAGTCCTTGGTCAGGCGCACATAGAGGTCGCCGTCGGCGTCGCGTTCGACCACATCGACCACCCCGACCGGGGGCAGGGCGCCGGCCTCGGCGAAGCCCTTGCGTCCGCGCTTGCCCAGGCTGCCGTCGGCTTCCATCGACCGCAGCATCTCGCGCAGGGCCCGGCGGTCGGCGCCCTTCAGGCCGAAGTGGCGGGCGATGTCGGCCTTGCCGCTTTCGCCGGCGTCGCGCAGGAAGGCCAGCAGGGTCTCGCGATCGGGCAGGCCGGCGGGCGGTTTCGCGGCCTTGCTGGAGGCGGGGAACTTGGACGACTTGGGCGTACGGGGTTTGGCCATGACCCACGTCTAGCGCGTCGAGGTCCCGCTGTCGTCATTCCTAGGCCCCATTTGCTTCCGACGCCGCCGCACCGCATATGGAGGGCATGGAAGACGCGTCGCGCACCGTCCTGGACGAACGCCAGGTCAACCTGATCGCCAAGGCCCTGGCCGAACCGCGCCGCCGTCAGATCCTCAAGGAAGTCGGCGCCGCCAGCGAGCCCACGCCCTGCGGCGCGGTGGCCCAGCACGTCGCCGTCAGCGCCGCCACCTTCTCACACCACATGAAGGAACTGGAGACGGCCGGCCTGATCCGCATCTGCCGCCAGGGCAAGTTCGCCTTCCTGGTGCTGCAGCGCGACGTCCTGAACGCCTATCTGGCCCAGCTCGCCGAAATCTGACTCCGCCCGCGAAAAATCTCGCGGCTCCGTCCGTTGAATCACTTCGACACATATCTAAGTATCGAAGCGTTCGCCGCTCAAGGCGACCGGCCAACGGGCCGAACGGAGAGAGATCATGAGCAAGCTTTCAGGCAAGACCGCCGTCGTCACCGGCGCCTCCAAGGGCATCGGGGCCGCCATCGCCAAGGCCCTGGCCGCGGAGGGCGCGTCGGTCGTCGTCAACTACGCCTCCAGCCGCGAGGGCGCCGACAAGGTGGTGGCCGAGATCACCGCCGCCGGCGGCAAGGCCGTAGCCGTCCAAGGTTCGGTGGCCAAGGAGGACGACGTCGTGCGCCTGTTCGACGAGACCCAGAAGGCGTTCGGCGGTGTCGACATCCTGGTCAACAATGCCGGCGTCTACGCCTTCGCCCCAATCGAGGAAACGACCGAGGCCGAGTACCGCCGTCAGTTCGACACCAATGTGCTGGGCGTGCTGCTGGGCGCCCGCGAGGCCGCCAAGCGCTTCGGTCCCGACGGCGGCAGCATCATCAACATCAGCTCGGCGGCCACCACGGTCGATATCCCGACCGCCTCGATCTACACGGCGACCAAGGCCTCGGTGGACTCCATCACCCGCGTGCTGGCCAAGGAGCTGGGCCCGCGCAAGATCCGCGTCAACAGCCTCTCGCCCGGCGCGGTCGAGACGGAGGGCACCCACACCATGGGCATCATCGGCAGCGAGCTGGAGGCCCAGATGGTCGCCCAGACGCCGCTGGGCCGCATGGGGCAGCCGACGGACATCGCGCCGGTGGCGGTGTTCCTGGCCTCGCCCGAGAGCTTCTGGATCACCGGCGAAATCATCGCCGTGGCCGGCGGCAACCGCTAGGCGACAGGGCCGCGCCGGGTTCAGCCCGCCCGGCGCGGTCTCCTAGTACAGGTCCTCGATCCGCTGCGGCGTGGCCTGGGCGGGCGGGGTTTCCGGCTTCTTTTCAACGGGCGTCGGCGTCGCGGGCGGGGTCTCGACGACCGGGGCCGCCTCGTCGGGGGTCTCCACGACCTCCTCGACCGGCTTGGGCTTCTCGACTGGCGGTGGGGGCGGCGGAGCGACCTCGGCGGCGGCGGGCGTGGCGTCGCGCACCGGCACGCCCGAGACCTCGGCCAGGGGCGCGGTCGAAACGGCCTGGTGGTCGGTCTTGTCCAGAGCGTTCTTCAGGCCGAACGCGAAGCCGCCGACGCTGATCGCCGACAGGATCACGACCACGAGCGGCAGCGGCAGAGGGCGTTCGAGCGACGTCATGGGCTCAGCCTAATCCCCAAATTCCCCCGGACCAAGGGGCCGAGACGCTTACGCCTCGGCCTTGGCCTTCTTGGCGGCGGGCTTTTTCGCCGCCGTGGTCTTCTTCGCGGCCGGCTTCTTGGCCGGAGCCTTTTTCGCCGGAGCCTCGCCGTCGGCCGCCACGGCCTTGGCTTTAGCCGGAGCCTTCTTCGCGGCCGTCTTCTTCGCCGGCTTCTTGCCGCCGCCCTTGGCGACACGGTCGGCCAGCAGGGCCACGGCCTCGTCCAGGGTCAGGGCGGCCGGATCGGCGCCCTTGGGTACGTTGGCGTTGGTGTCGCCGTGCTTGATGTAGGGACCGAAGCGCCCCGACAGCACGCGCACCGGCTTGCCGTCTTCCGGGTGGTTTCCAAGTTCAGCCAGCGCCGCGGCCTGGCCACGCTGCGGACGCCCGCCGCCGGCCCGCTTGTCGGCCAGCAGGCTGACGGCGCGGTTCAGGCCGATGTCGAAGACCTCTTCCGGGTTCTCGAGGTTCGCATAGGTGCCGTCGTGCAGCACGAACGGCCCGAAGCGGCCCAGGCCCGCGGTGATGACCTTGCCGTCGTCCGGGTGCTTGCCGACCTCGCGGGGTAGGGACAGCAGGCGCAGGGCCTTCTCCAGGTCGACCGCCGCCGCCGTCCAGCCCTTGGGCAGGGACGAGCGCTTGGGCTTGTCGCCGCTGTCGGCCGCCGCCAGTTCCTCGACATAGGGCCCGAAGCGTCCATTCTTCAGCCACACGGCGCGGCCGGTCTCGGGATTGATCCCCAGCTCCTTGTCGGCCGCCTCGGCCTCGCCGTCGCCCTCGCTGGTGGCCAGCTGGCGGGTGTAGCGGCACTCCGGATAGTTCGAGCAGCCGATGAAGGCCCCGAACTTGCCGGTCTTCAGCGACAGTTGCCCCGTGCCGCAGGTCGGGCAGGCGCGGGGGTTGGAGCCGTCGCCCTTGTCGGGGAAGATGTGCGGACCCAGGGCCTCGTTCAGGGCGTCCAGGACGTTGGTGGTGCGCAGCTCGGCGATCTCGCCGACGGCGGCGTGGAAGTCGCGCCAGAAGTCGCGCAGGAACTGCTTCCAGTCCAGCTTGCCGTCCGAGACCAGGTCCAGCTGCTCTTCTAGTGCGGCAGTGAAGTCGTACTCCACGTAGCGGCGGAAGAACTGCTCCAGGAAGGCGGTGACCAGGCGGCCCTTGTCCTCGGGGATGAAGCGCTGCTTCTCCATGCGGACATAGGCGCGGTCGCGCAGCACGGTCAGGACCGAGGCGTAGGTCGAGGGGCGGCCGATGCCCAGTTCTTCCATCTTCTTGACGAGGCTGGCTTCCGAATAGCGCGGCGGCGGTTCGGTGAAGTGCTGGTCGGCGCGGGCGTCCAGCACCTTGGCCGCGGCGCCTTCCTCGATGGCGGGCAGGCGGGCCGAGTCCTCGTCGCCCTCGTCGTCGCGGCCTTCCTCATAGACCGCCAGATATCCGGGGAAGAGCACGACCTGGCCGGTGGCGCGCAGGCCGGTCTGGCCGTCGGCGCTCTCCAGGTCGACCGTGGTCCGCTCGATGCGGGCGCTCTCCATCTGGGAGGCGATCATCCGCTTCCAGATCAGCTCGTACAGGCGGCCCAGGTCCGGCTCCAGGCGCAGCGAGCCGGGGTTGCGGCGCAGGCTGGTGGGGCGGATGGCTTCGTGGGCCTCCTGGGCGTTCTTGGCCTTGGCCTTGTAGTAGCGCGGGGTCTCGGGGACGTAGGTCTCGCCATAGACGTTGCCGATCACGCTGCGGGCCTCGGCGATGCCTTCCGGCTCGACCGACACGCCGTCCGTACGCATGTAGGTGATCAGACCGACGGTCTCGCCGCCGATGTCGATGCCCTCGTACAGCTTCTGGGCGGCCTGCATAGTGCGCTGGGCCGAGAAGCCGAGCTTGCGGGCGGCTTCCTGCTGCAGGGTCGAGGTAGTGAAGGGCGGGGCGGGCGAACGCTTGCCGGGCTTCTTTTCGACGGCCGAGACCTTGAACACGGCCTTCTGCACCGCCGCCTTGGCGGCAAGAGCCGAGCCCTCATTGGCCAGGTCGAACTTGGTGAGCTTCTTGCCGTCGTGCTTGACCAGGCGGGCCAGGAACGGCTCGGCGCCGGCCGTGACGTCGGCCTCGACGGTCCAGTATTCCTGGGTCTTGAAGCGCTCGATCTCCAGCTCGCGGTCGACGATCAGGCGCAGGCAGACCGACTGTACGCGGCCGGCCGAGCGGCTGCCGGGCAGCTTGCGCCACAGCACGGGCGACAGGGTGAAGCCGACCAGGTAGTCCAGGGCGCGGCGGGCCAGATAGGCCTCGACCAGCTCCATGTCGATGTCGCGCGGATTGGCCATGGCCTCCAGCACGCTCGACTTGGTGATGGCGTTGAAGGTGACGCGCTGGACGGGCTTGTCCTTCAGCGCCTTCTTCTTCTGCAGCACCTCCAGCACGTGCCAGCTGATGGCTTCCCCTTCGCGGTCGGGGTCGGTGGCCAGGATCAGGCGGTCGGCCCCCTTCAGGGCGTCGACGATGTCGCTGACCCGCTTGGTCGCCTTGCCGTCGACCTCCCAGCTCATGGCGAAGTCGTTGTCGGGTTCGACCGAACCGTCCTTCGACGGCAAGTCCCGGATGTGACCGTACGAGGCGAGAACCTTGTAGTCGGACCCGAGGTACTTGTTGATGGTCTTGGCCTTGGCCGGGCTCTCGACGACGACGACGTTCATTAGGACCTTGATGCCTGGGAATTGGGTTCGTCCGTCCAGGGAACCCGAGCGGCGAGGGCCGGAAAGTGGGGGCGTCCCCTGGGGTCTGTCAACGGCGGCCGTGGCGCTCGGCGCATTTGGTTCCCGGCTCTCTCTATAGAGAGAGGATTTTTGGCGCCGGGTCAGCGCCCCGGCAGCGCGGCCGGGAAATCGCAGAGGGCCGGGTTGCTGGACGCTTCGGGCGTAAGGATCAAACGCTGGTAGCGCGTTTCGCCCGAGCCTTGCGGCAGGAACGAGACCGTGTGTTCGGGCCCCTCGCCCTCACGCACGATCAGGTCGTAGGGCTGCGCGGCGTCGCCGTTGACGCCGCTGCGTTTGGCGACGATCACCGCGCCCTCGTGGAGGCCGGCGCGGGCGGCCGGGCTGTCGGGGCGCAGCTTGGTGACGGTGCGCACGCCCGCGTCATCGACCCGCGGTTCGAAACCCAGGTCGAAGGTGGGAACGACGACGTCCTCCACTCGTGCGCAAGGGCTGAAGGTGTCGATGGGCAGGCGGATCGGCCGGCCCTGGTCGATATGGGAGGTGATATCCGGCGAGACATCCAGGCCCTGAGCCTTGGCGGCCTCGATGAAAGCTTGGGGCAGGGGCGTATTGGGCGACCGAGCGTGCAGGGCGGCCTGGGCATGGATCACGGCGTCGAGGCTCGAGCCGGAAGCCCGCATCCGCCGATCCCAGATCGCCGCCAGCAAGGCGCCGCGCTGATAGGCGAGCTGATCCTCGCCGTTTCCCGCCCAGAACTTGGCGGCGGCCTCGGCGCCCGGCATGGCGATGATCGGCGAGGTCCCGTAGCGCAGCAGGGTCTCGTTCCAGGCGTCGAGGAAGGCCTGGGGCGTGATCTGGCGCTGGCGCATCATCAGCCGGCGCGCGTAGAAATCGGTGAAGCCCTCGCTGAACCAGTAGCCCGACGGGCCGATGATCTTGCCCAGGCGGTGGGGGTTCCAGGTGTGGAAGATTTCGTGGGCCAGCAGCACGCGCACCTCGTCCAGCGACAGATTCGGCGTCAGGGTCATGGCGAAGCCCTGGTGCTTGCCTGTCCCTGAGAAGGTGCTGCCGTCGTCGACGGCGAGGCTCTGGGCGGTCACCAGGAAGGGCGTTTGCGGGGCATCGCCGAAGAAGCCGCGCTCGGCCCGCACGATGGCGTCGAGGGTGCGCGCGAGGTCGGCGTCGGCGAAGGGATAGGTCCCGCGCAGCGCCACGCGCACGGGGCCGCTGCGGACGATCCGCAGATCGCGCCCGCCGATCAGGACGCTGTCGCGTGGATCGATGTCTTGTCCGTCCTCCAAGTTCGAGGCCAGGGCGAAGGCCTTGGGCCAGGCCTTGCCCCACTGAAAGCGCACGGGCGCGTCCTCGCGGCCCTCGACGACGATCATGACGCTGGGGCCGTCGGCGTAGAACCAGGACGGTCGCAGCCAGGGTTCCGCGGGATAGCCGTCCGACTGCCGAGGCTCGTGGGCCAGCGTGGCGTTCACCGTGTACCGCAGCACAAGCCGGCGGCCGGGACGTGAGCGGATCACGCGGGCCGCCGGGCCGTCCTCCACGACGGAGTCGGCGCCCTCGACGCTCAGGTCCGACAGATGGCGCCACAGGTCCGTGTGGCCCATCCATTTTTCGGGCAGATTCAGACGGGTCTCACCGTCGGCGTCGGCCTGGAAGGCGATCATCACTTCCAGTCCGGTCAGATCCTGGCCCGACAGGCGCGGCGAAACTTCGTAGGCGATGGGCTCCCGCTTCGGCGTCGCGACCCCGTCGGGCGCGGCCAGGACGGGCGAGGCCGCGACGACGGCCAGCGCGACCAGAACGCTCACAATCTTCGTCTTCACGCGGTTACGCCCCCAAGCCCGCCACCAGCCCGCCCGACAATAGCTCGGCCCGTTCGGCCAGGGCCAGCTCCACCAGCGCGGCCATCACCGCCGAGGTCGGCGCCTTCGTGGCGCGGACCAGTTCGTCGCGGGAGACCGGGGTGGGCGAGAGCAGGCGGGCCAGCTCTTCGCGCAGGGCGTCGTGGTCGATTTCGACGCCCTCGTCCTCGGGCGCATAGGGCCGTTCGCGCTCGCGCAGATGGGCCTGGCCCGACAGCGAGCGCAGCACGTCCTCGACGCCTTCGCAGAGGATGGCCCC
>JAGIBE010000271.1 GCA_017744495.1 Caulobacter sp.
ATCGACGAGGGGTTGAACCGCGTCCAGAAGGCGCTGAACTGGCTGGCGGCCCAGCCCGAGACCGACCTGCATAGCCAGATGCGGCTGACGGCCGTGCTGGGCTGGCCGCAGATGCGCGCCATCTCGGGCCTGCCCAGCGGCGCGGACGCCTGGCGCGCCACCTTGGCCATCGCCGAACGCATCGACGACCGCGACTATCAGGGCCGGGCGCTCTGGGCGCTGTGGGTCGACGCCGGCAACCAGGGACGCGCGGCCGAGGCCCTGGATCTGGCGGACCGGTTCGCCGCCGTCGCCGCCGAGACAGAGGACAGGCTGATCGCCCGACGCTTCCGCGCCTGGTCGTTGGCCAGCCTGGGGCGGCTGACCGAGTCGGATGCGGAGATTGGGTCGATGCTGAACGACTATCGTCCACTCGCGCGCGACGCCCACCTGGACCGGTTCCAGTACGACCAGCGCCTGGTGGCGCGGATCACCCAGGTGCGCGGCGCGTGGCTGCTGGGGCGGTTCGATGACGCCATGGCCGAGGCCGGCGCCATGGTGATCGACGGCCTGGCGCTGGACCACACCCTGACCCTGGCCCACGTGCTGTCCGATGCGGCCTGCTTCCTGGCCCTGTGGTCCGGCGATGCGGTCGAGGCCCGGCGCTACATCGCCCTGCTCAAGGAGCACACGGCCATCCACGCCCTGGACGTCTGGCGCACCTACGCCGAAATCTTCGAGGCCGAGCTGCAGATCCGCGAGGGTCTGATCGACGCTGCTCTTCCGCGCATGCGTGAGGCCATGGCGAAGCTGGAGGCCGGCGGCTTCGTTCTGCACCACACCCTCTTCGAGACCCTGCTGGCCCAGGCCTGCCTGCGCGCCGGCCAGATCGAGTCGGCTCTGGCGCTGATGGACAAGGCGCAGGCGCGCTGCGCCGCGACCGGCGAAGCCTGGTGCCTGCCCGAGGCGCTGCGCGTGCGGGCGCTGGCCCAGGCCGCGCGCGGAGACGCCGCCGCTACGTTCAGGGCGGCGATCGCTCTGGCGCGCGAGCAGGGGGCGCTATTCTGGGAGCTGCGGGCGGCGGTCAGCCTGGCGCGCCGCGAGGGGTCCGAGGAAGCGCGAAGCCTACTGGCCGACGTCCTCGCCCGATGCCCGCAAGGCGAGGCCGTCGCCGATCGCGCCGAAGCCGTCGCCCTGCTGGGCAGTCTGTCGCGTCCGATCGAGGCGTGAGGCCAGGGCGATGTCGGCGGTGACATTGGCGACGGTTCGCACGGCGTCGGCGGCGACATCGACGGTCATCAGCAGCATCAGGGCTTCCAGAGGGGCGCCCAGCACCAGGCAGACGGGGCTGAGCGCGGCGACGTAAGAGACCTGGCTGGGCAGGCCGACGGCGCCGACGCTGATCAGGGCCGACAGCAGGACCGCGCCGGTGATCGCCGGCAGGCTGGGCCGTACGCCGGCCAAGTGCGCGATGTAGAGCGCGATGGCGACGATCGACGCGGCCGATCCGACTCGGAACAGGGTCACGGCCAGCGGCAGGATCAGATTGCGGCCGCGCGGCGAGACGCCCAGCGCCACGCCGGCCTGCAGCATGGCGGGCAAGGCGACCAGTGAGGACTGAGTGCTGAGCGCCACCATCTGAGCCGGTGCGGCCGCGCGAGCGAAGGTCGCCACACCCGGGCCCGCGGTCAGCATGATCGCCAGATAGACCAGGCCGATCAGGATCAGGTTCAGCAGGCCGTTGATCAGGATGTAGTGCGCCAGCGGCCCAAGGGCCTGGGCCCCAAGTTCGCCTCCGAGGATCAATCCCAGCATCGCCACGCCCAGCGGCGCCAGCCACAGGACCCAGCCGACGATGATCATCAGGCTCTTCGCCGCCGCCTCGACAACGCCGGCCAACGTCGCGCGCGGCCCCTCCGGCAAACGGGCGGCCGCCAGGCCAAAGGCCAGGCTGAAGACGATCCAGGGGCCTACGGCGCCGTCGGCGGCCGCGCGGAACGGATTGGCCGGGATCAGGCCTTCGAACCAAGCCGTTCCCACGAGCGGGGCGGGCGGCGCCCCGACGCCCTGCAGGGCCTGGGCGAAGGCGAGGCCCGCCCGCGCCGGCGCCGGCCAGATCCGCAGCATGGCCATCGTCAGCGCCGCGCCCGCCAAGGCGGCCAGAACCAGAAGACCACCGGCGATCAGCGCTTGGCGCAGGGGCGGGCGCTGCTCGACGCCCAAGCCCTTGCCGACCCCGTCGACCAGCAGCACGAACAGCAGCGGCATGATCGCCATGCGCAAGGCGTCCAGCCAGAGGCGGCCGACCGCGCGGGCGAAGGGCAGGAGGCCGCCGTAGAGGTCGGGACGCCAAGCCGCCAGAGCCGCGCCTACGGTCAATCCCAGAGCCAGGGCAAGCAGGCCGCGCGTCGTCGCCGTCATCCGTTCGCCCCCCCTCCGATGGCCGCGATGCCTGAACTTGCGATGTTTGTCGCGCCGGGGCCAGGGGCGATCTTGCACCGATCGGCCTCGAGCGGCGGCCTATCCGTGCAAGCCCTCTCGGCTGGTCGGCGCCCACCTTCATCGGCGAAAGGCGCAGAGCCGCGCGAGCCGAGGAACGAGCATGGACGAGACCCTGACCATCGAAGCCGCCGACGGAACCTTCCAGGCCTTGATCGTCCGACCGGACGATCCTGGGCCGGCGCCCGTCATCGTGATCCTGCAGGAGATCTTCGGGGTGAACGCCGGCATCCGCCAGATCGCCGCCGAGTACGCAGTCCAGGGCTATATCGCCGTCTGCCCCGACCTCTTCTGGCGCTTCGAGCCGGGCCTCTCGCTGTCCGAGCACACCGAGGCCAACTGGAAGAAGGGCTTCGATTATTACAGCCGCTACGACTTCGACCAAGGCGTCGACGACATCGTCCGGACGGTGGTCGCCGCTCGAACCCTGACCGGCGCCAGCGGCAAGGTCGGGCTGACCGGCTATTGTCTGGGCGGTCTGCTGACCTTCCGAGCCGCGGCGCGGGGCGCTCCGGACGTCGCGGTGGCCTACTACGGCGGCGGCACCGAGCGCTACGTGGGCGAGGGTGGCGGCGTCACCTGTCCGCTGCTGATGCATCTCGCCGGCGACGACGAATACATCGGTAAGGACGCGCGGGAGACCATCGTCTCGGCGCTGGGCAGCAAGCCCAATATCGAGATCCACGTCTATCCGGGCCGCAACCACGCCTTCGCCCGGCCGGGCGGCGACCACTATGACGAGGCCGACGCCGCCGCCGCCAACGGGCGCACGCGGGACTTCTTCCGGACTCACCTGTCGGCCTGATCCTGCCGAGGCGGCCGGAGGACCCCGATCCGCAGGGATCGGGGTCTTGTCGTTTCCGAGGGGCTAGAGGGCTTGCGGCCCAGTCGATGACCGTCGCGGCGGCCTCCTCCCAGCCGGGCTCGTTGCAGAGGTAGTGCGATCGGCCTGGGAACGCGCGGCAGTCGGCGCGGCTCGGCGCACGCCTCTGGATCGCGTGCGTTGCGCGCGACAGATAGGGCGTCACCAGGCGATCGGCGTCCGAACCGGTGATCAGCAACGGCTGACGGCGTCGCGAGGCCGAGATTCTTGGCCTAGTCGGCCGACTGGACGAAGACGCCGATGTGGGCGGCGCTGGAGACGGGGTGCTGGTGCTGTGGGCCGTGGCCCGCGTTCGGATAGGTCAGCAGTTGCAGCGTCGGCAGTTGGTCGTTCAGCGCGTACCAATTCTCAACCGGGCAGACCAGGTCGTGGTCGCCGCCGATATGCAGGATCGGGATCGAGGTCGATTTCAGGAGCGCCAGGATCGGCGGCGCCGGAAAAGGCTCGGCTTTGGGCCGGTCGCCCAAATTGGCCGCCGCCCATTGATAGGGGACTGGCGGGGCGCGGTCCGTGCGGCGCGCCGCGATGCGGTCGTGCGAGGCCTTGGCGGCCGCGCGGCTGGCGGGCGACTTGGGCTCGAAGAACAGGATGACCTCGTCCTCGAAGTCGTTCTCGCGCGCGGCGGTCTGGTAGAACAGCGGCTCCGATAGCTTGACGGCGGGCCCCGGCGGAGTCGTGCCGACCAGCACCAGGTGGCTGATCTTTTCCGGGAAGATCGACAGGGCGGCTTGGGCCGCGATGCCGCCCAGCGACCAACCCAGCAGCACCACCGACTTCAGCTCCAGCGCATCGACGAGCGCGTTCGCGTCCTTGGCCCAGGCGAACGGGTTGAGGGACTTCTCGCCCGTCGATAGGCCGAGGCCTGAATAGTCGAAGGTGATGACTCGAAAGCCTTGCACGATCAGGCTGTCGAGGAACAGCGGGTCCCAGTCGTCGATCGTGCCGCGAAAGCGGGTGCACAGCACCACCGGCCGGCCGGTTCCGATCGAGCGATAGGCCAGGCGTCGACCTCCGGTCTCGATGTAGCGGGTCGGCGTGTTCACCGCCGTCTCGGCGGTCGCGGCGCGAGCCGCCGTGGGAGTAAGGCTCGCGGCCAGGCCGCCGCCCAGCAGCGCGCCCAGCAGGCCGCGACGCGCCATCAGCGCGGTGATCAGGGCGCCGTTGGCGCGGGTGAAGCCATGGTCAGGCATGACGAACTCCGCAAGCTGAGGTCCCGATAAAGGATATCGAACAGCTTGGCGTTGAGGCTGGCCCGGGTATTGGACGAATTGAGCTCATATGCCGCGATCGAGCCTGGCCGATCAGAGGCGCCGGCTTGGGAGATGTGCCGCGTTGTACAGCCACGACCGTGAAGTCGGGCCAGATGTCGCGATGTGTGTTGATGGGGCCGCCGATCGACCTGAACGTCAGACCCAGCTTGGGTTATCGACGTCGAGGGCCAGTTGAAGCAGAGCCGCGCCGAAATCGTCGCCTTCGTCGGCGGGCAGATCCTTCCGCACGAAGCCGATGTGCGCGCGTGGCTGAGGCGGTCGGGCAGCCTAGCCCCCGACATCGATGATGTGATCCAGGAAACCTATTGCCGCCTGGCCGGCTTGGAGAGCGTCGCCCAGATCGCCAATGGCCGCGCCTATTTCTTCCGGACGGCCCGCAACATCGCCATCGAGAAAATTCGTCGCGCGCGCATCGTTCGCATCGATTGCGTCACGGAAATCGACGCGCTGAACGTCGTAGATGATGAGCCTTCGCCGGAGCGCGTGGTCGCGGGGCGTCGCGAACTGGGCAGGGTGCAGCAGTTGATCGAGGGGCTTCCCGAACGGTGTCGACAGATCTTCACCCTTCGCCGGATCCACGGCCTGTCGCAAAAGGAGATCGCCGCGCGTCTGGGCGTGACCGAGAATGTGGTGGAGACACAGTCGGCCCGGGGCTTGCGTTTAATACTGCGGGCGCTATCGGAGGCGACGGTTCAGGATCAATCGGAAGTTGGCAAGGCTCATGAGCTCCAATCGGTCCGCAAGCGAGATTGACGAGGAGGCGGCCGACTGGGCCGCCCGCGTCGACGCGCATGGACTGGACGTCGAGCACGATCCTCAAGTTCAAGCCTGGCTGCGGGGTGATGCGCGCCGGGCCGGGGCGTTGTTGCGCGCCCAGGCGGCGATCAGTTTCCTGGACCGTGGCCGTGCTCTGGCCAATGTCGCTCCGGCGGTCGACACCGTCGTCGCGGAGCGGCCCAGCCGTCGCACGCTGATCGTCGGCGCGGGCGGCGCGGCCGCCGCCGCGCTGGTCGGCGGCATCGGCTTGTGGACCGCGCGACCGCAGCGGCTGGACACCCGCCTCGGCGAAATCCGGCGCGTGCCGCTGGCTGACGGCTCGCTGGTGGCGATCAACACCAAGACCGCGCTCGAAGTGGCCATGAAGCCGAAGTCGCGGAGGGTCGTCCTGAAAGAAGGTGAGGCCTGGTTCCAGGTCGCCAAGGATCCTGACCGCCCCTTCGTCGTCGCGGCGGGGCCCGTCCGCGTCCGCGCCGTGGGCACGGCGTTTTCGGTGCGGCGGGGAGACGAGGCCGGCGCGGGGGTCGATGTGATGGTCACCGAGGGCGTCGTCGAGACCTGGATCGAGGGCGGTCCGACTCCTCGGCGGCGACTGTCGGCGGGCAGCAAGATCGTCCTGGTCAGCGCCGTCTCGCCCACGGTGGCGGAATCGCCATCGGAGATCGAGCGCAGCCTGGCCTGGCGCAACGGCGAGATCGCCCTGGACGGCGAAAGCCTCGAACAAGCCGCGCGCCTGTTCAACCGCTACAACAACCGCCAGATCGTGATCGACGATCCAGTGCTGGCGCGGGAGCGTTTCGTCGGTCTCTTCCAGACCAATGAACCCGAAAGCTTCGCCGCAGCCGTCGCCGCGACCCTCGGCGCCGTGGTCAGTGACGATGAGCGCACCATCAGGATCGCACGCGCTCGTATTTCGTAAGCGCATATTTCCTATTCTAATCATGACTTGATTGAATGTTACTCATTCGCATTGGCGATATGAGCAAATCTTACCTCTTGAGCACAAATATTGACTCAATATAGGTCGTTGTAATCGGTCTATTCTCCTCGACATTGCAAGTCGGGGTGCTCGTGAACGTTCTGACGGGGCGGTTGTCGGCGGGAACGATTTCCGTCGGAGCCGGTGGCCAGGCTGACACGCATCCGAAACGGGCGCCGAACGTCGCAGCTGGCGCAAAAGCGGGCGTGTTGGGCCGTGAGCGGACCAATCCAGCGCCCGCCCGCCGGAAAAACGGCTCCGGCGCCTCGTCTTGTCAGGAGGCCGCGCAAGGCCGGCCTCGGAGCGATGGGGGATTGTCGATGCGTGACTGGAAGCGTTCCGCCAGGCGGAGGTTGCTGTGCGCGGCCTCGGCCGTTTGGGCTCTGAGCGCGGGAACAGCCTTGGCCCAGGCCTTGCCGTTCAGGATCGAGGCCCAGCCGGCGGCGGCGGGCATTCGCCAGTTCGCCCGTCAGGCCGGCGTGCAGATTCTGGTTCAATCGGACGCCGCCCAAGGCCGGCGCACCGCGCCGGTCCGCGGCGCCCTGCCGGTCGACCGCGCCCTGGAGCAACTGCTGACGGGCACAGGCCTGACGGTGGTCTCCAACGACGGCAAGACGATCATCCTGGCCCCGCCCCGCACCGGTCTCATCCGGACCGGATGGTCGGGCGCCGGCGGCGGCGCTCTGGCCGCGGCTCCCGAGCCCGCTCCGACGCCGCCCGAGCCCGACGCGCCCAGCGTCATCGAGGAGCTGATCGTCACCGGTACGCGCTCCACTTCGCGCACGGTCACCGAGAGCATGGCGCCGATCGACGTCATCTCGGCCGCCGAGCTGACTAAGAGCGGCAAGCAATCGACGCGTGACCTGATCTCGACCCTGGTGCCGTCGGCCAATACCTCCAACAGCGGCGCGGGCGCCAGCTTCGCGATCAAGACGGTGTCGCTGCGCGGCCTGTCGGCCGACCAGACCCTGGTGCTGGTCAACGGCAAGCGCCGGCACAACACCGCCATCCTGTTCGTCAACGGCACCACCCAGAACGGCCAGTCGCCGCCGGACCTGGACCTGATCCCGTCGGCCGCGATCGAGCGGATCGAAGTGCTGCGTGACGGCGCCTCCGCACAGTATGGATCGGACGCCCTGGCGGGTGTCATCAACGTCATCCTAAAGAAGAGCCCCGACGGCGGCTCGGTGTCCGCGCTCTACGGCAAGACCGGCGCGGGCGACGGCGAGACCGGTCAGTTCTCCGGCAATCTGGGCATGAAGCTCGGCGAGGACGGCTATCTGAACCTGACGACCGACGTCCGTATCAGCGACATGACGGACCGGGGCGACAAGACGCTCAACACCACCCAGATGTACTTCCCGCTGAACGCCCTGGGCCAGCCGGTTCGAGTGGGAACGCCCGGCGCGACGCCGGACCCGCGCGAGGCCACCGTCAACCGCCACACCAGTCATCCGGGTTCGCCCCAGGTCCAGCTGTTCTCGCTAGGCTACAGCGCCGGTGCGCCGTTGGGCGACAAGGTCGACCTCTATTCGTTCGGCACCTTCTCCAGCCGCAACACCGCGGCCTGGCTGACCTTCCGCAACCCGAACGCCAACAACAACATCACGGCGGTGAATCCTGACGGCTACTCGCCGAAGCTGTTCCTCAAGGATCGCGACTTCCAGGTGGCCGCCGGCGCCAAGGGTCCCGACGTTCTGGGCTTCAACTGGGACCTGTCGACCACCTTCAGCCGCGATGACGTCGATTATTACGAGAACTCGCTCAACGCGTCGCTCGGCCCGGCCAGCCCCACCTATTTCTTCATCGGCACGCTGAAGTTCCAGGAATGGACCACCAATCTGGATCTCACGCGTGAGTTGGCCACCGGCGTCTTGGCCGAGCCGATGTTCGTGGCGGCGGGCCTCGAGTATCGCGACGACAAGTTCGGGATCGTGGCCGGCGAACCGGCCTCTTACATCAACGGCGGCTATGTCGCGCCCGCCGGCAGCCCGCAGGCGGGCGTCGTCTTCGCCGGCGGCTCGCAGGGCGTGACCGGCTTCCCGCCGTTCTCCGCCGGGTCGTTCTCGCGCGATAACATCAGCGCCTATCTGAACGTCGAGCAGAAGCTGACCGAGAAGCTGGAAGTCGCTCTGGCCGGCCGCTTCGAGCACTATTCGGATTTCGGCAACGCCAAGACCTTCAAGCTGTCCAGCCGTTACGCGATCCTGCCCAACCTGGCGATCCGCGGCACGGCCAGCACGGGCTTCCGCGCGCCGTCCCTGCAGCAGCAGCACTACGCCTCGTCCAGCACCATCGGCGTGATCGTGCCGCCGGCCACGACCACCCAGCTCTATCCGGTGCAACTGCTGCCGCCGGACAACCCCGCCGCCGTCGCGCTGGGCGCCAAGCCGCTGCGGCCGGAGAAGTCGATCAACTATTCGGTCGGCATCGTCGCCCAACCGCTGTCGCGGATGAACGTCACGCTCGACGTCTACCAGATCAAGATCGACAACCGCATCCTGCAGAGCGGCACGCTGGGACCCAATGCGGCGGTCAGCAACGCCCTGGCCAGCCAGGGGCTGAACCCCCAGCAGGCGGCCTTCTACTACGGCAATTTCGCCGACACCAAGACGCGCGGCATCGACCTCGTGGTCGACTATCGCACCGACCTTGGCGACTTCGGCTCGGTGCGCTGGACCGTCTCGGCCAACCACACCAAGAATGAGTTCACCCGTGTGGTCCAGCCGCCGCCGGCCCTGGCCGCGGCCGGCATCGTCTATATCGACCGGGTGAAGATCGGCGACCTGACGGTCGGCACGCCCAAGGATAAGTACATCGTGGGCGTCGACTGGACCCTCGGGAAGTTCGACACCAACCTGCGCCTGACCCGCTACGGCGAAGTCATTCAGCGCACCTCGCTGCCGGCCAACGACGAGACCGTCAGCCCAAAGCTGATCGTCGACCTGGATCTCAGCTACGCGGCGACCGAGAACGTCACGGTCAGCGTCGGCGCCAACAACCTGCTCGACGCCTATCCCGACAGCGTCCGCGCCGCCAATCGCGGCACGCCCGCCTTCGCCTATTACAACCAGTACTCTCCGTACGGGATCAGCGGCGGCTTCTACTACGCCCGCGTCGCCGCCCGGTTCTAGGCTTGACGCCGGTCCGGGCGCAGTCCCGGACCGGTCCTCTCGGAGTTCACGATGACCAAGAGTTCCTCGCGCGGCGTCAGCCGCCGCCGCCTGTTCTCGATCGGCGGCGGGGTGATCGCCGCCTCGGGCGTGGCCGCCCTGACGCCGTCCGGCGCCAAGGCGGCCGACCAGCCGCTGGTCGCCGACACCCGGATGGTGACGGCGACCGAAGGAACCAACATCTGCGCGGTGGTCTCGCCCGACGGCAAGACGGTGGCGTTCGACGTCTACGCCGTGCTGTGGCTGGTTTCGATCGACGGCGGACCAGCCAGGCGGCTGACGGAGGAGATCTACGAGATCGCCCAGCCCGACTGGTCGCCGGACGGCAAGACGCTGGCCTTTCAGTCGTATCGCGACGGCAACTTTCACGTCTGGGCCATCGGCGCCGATGGGACGGGGCTGAGACAGTTGACCAAGGGCGCGTTCGATTGCCGCGAGCCGCGGTGGTCGCCGGACGGCAAGACGATCGCCTTCTCGTCCGACCGAGGCGGGCGCTATGGCGTCCACCTGCTGGACGTCGCCAGCGGCGCGATCACGGCCTTCAGCGCCGGTCCCGGCGATGAGTTCGAGCCGTCGTGGTCGCCGGACGGCAAGAACATCGCCTTCACGGTCGACAAGGTCCGCATCGACGTCCAGGGGCTGGATGGGACGCGGCGGACGGTGGCCAAGGTCAAGGCCTCGGCGGACCGCTTCAACGCCGCCTCCGTCGCCAGCCCGGCCTTCACGCCCGACGGCCGGGACGTGGTCTTCACGGCCATCGAGAGCGGCAAGGCCGAGCTCCGCAACGCCGCCGGCGTCGTGGTCGAAGGCGAGGACGTCTTCCCGTTTCGCGCCTCGTGGCTGACATCCGGTGAGTTCGTCTACACGGCCGACGGCCAGATCAAGCGTCGGGCGACCGATGGGACGGCCAAGGCCGTGGCCTTCACCGCCACGGTGCCGGTGCTGACGCCGCGCTACACCAAAAAGAGCCGCGACTTCCTGTCCGCCAAGACCCGGCCGGTCATCGGGATCGGCAGTCCGGCCCTGTCGCCGGACGGCCGCCAGGTGGTGTTCCGCGCGCTCAACGACCTCTATCTGCTCGACATCGGCGGCGGTCCGGCCAAGGCCCTGACGAAGGATGCTTTCAGCAAGGTCGATCCGGCCTGGTCGCCAGACGGCAAGACCCTGGCCTATTCCAGCGACAAGGGCGGCTCGCTGGACATCTGGCTGCGCGACATGGCCACCGGCGCGAGCCGTCAATTGACCCGTTTCGACGGCGCGGCGGTGTCCAGCGCCTGGTCGCGCGACGGCAAGTCGATCGCCTTCCTCAGTCAGAACGGCGGACTGTTCGTGGCCGACGCCGCGACCGGTGAGACCCGCCGCGTCTATGGTGATCTCTGGGAACCCGGCAAGCCCACGTGGGGACCAGGCGACAAGACCATCGCCTATGCCGCCTTCAAGCCGTACTCGGCCCGCTTCCGCGAAGGTCTCAGTGAGATCCTGACCGTCGACGTTGCGAGCGGGAAGGGGACGTATGCCCCGATCCTGCCCGATCGCTCGCTGGGCACGCGCGGCGATGACGGTCCGTTCTGGTCGCCGGACGGCAAGGCCCTGGCCTATGTCTTCGCCAGTCGCCTGCACCTGTCGCCGGTCGATGAGACCGGCAAGCTGCTGGGCCCGCCCAAGCCGCTCAACGACGAGGCCACGGACGCCGTCAGCTGGAGCGGCGACGGCAAGAGCTTGATCTATGTCTCCGCCGGCCAGCTGAAGCTGATCTCCGCCGCCGGCGGCGCGCCCAAGTCCGTGCCGCACGGCCTGACCTGGGCCAGTGTTCGACCCAAGGGGCGGATGGTGGTCCGCGCCGCCCGGCTGTGGGACGGCAAGTCGCCGATCCTGCGCGAAAACGTCGACGTCCTGATCTCGGATGGCCGCATCGCCGGCGTCGCCCCGCGCGGCGAGGTCGCGGCCGACGTCCAGGTGGTCGATGCGCCGACGGGCACGGTGATGCCCGGCCTGATCGACATGCACACCCACCGCCAGATGCAGGGCTACGGCTATGGCGACAGGGAAGGGCGGCTGTGGTTGTCGCTGGGCGTGACCACCACGCGTTCACCCGGCGGTCCGGCCTATCACACGGTCGAGGACCAGGAAGCGATCGAGTCCGGCAAGCGGGTCGGCCCTCGCTACTACGCCACCGGCGAGGCGATCGACGGTTCGCGCATCTTCTACAACTTCATGCGGCCGGTCACCGAACCGGGGCAGATGGCGCTGGAGATGAAGCGGGCCGAGGCGCTGTCCTATGACCTGATCAAGACCTATGTCCGCCTTTCGGGCGAGCGCCAGAAGGAGGTCATCGCCTGGGCCCACGCCAAGGGCCTGCCGCTGACCTCGCACTACCATTACCCGGCGTTGGGCCTGGGCATGGACGGTATGGAGCACCTGGGCGCGACTAGCCGCACGGGCTATTCGCGCACGGTCAGCGCGCTGGGCAACATCTATCAGGACGTCAACGCCGCCTTCGTCGCCAGCAAGGCGGCCCGCACCCCGACCCTGTTCACGTCGACGGCCTTGCTGGCCGACGACCGCTCGCTGGTCGACGACCCGAGGATCAAGGCGCTGTATCCACCGTGGGAGTACACGCGGTTGCTGGAGCGCGCCAAGCAGATGGCGGCGATGGACCGCACGCCGATCCTGGCCTCGCTGGCCCGCAACGTCGCCGAGGTGGCGCGCACCGTCCGGGCGGGCGGCCGCATCACCACCGGCACGGACTCGCCGATCGATTTCAACGCCGTCAGCCTGCACATGAACCTGCGGGCCATGGTCCGTTACGGCATGACGCCGTTCGAGGCCCTGGTCACGGCCACCAGCGCCTCGGGCGAGTATCTGGACGAGCCGCTAGGGTCGGTCGCGACCGGGAACTATGCCGACCTTGTTTGGGTCGACGGCGACCCGCTGACCCGGATCGAGGACGCCGCCAAGGTCGTCACGGTGATCAAGCACGGCGAGGTCTATACAGTCGCGGATCTGGTCGGTCCGTTCGCGGACCACGCGCCGCATGCCTCGCTGGAAGGCGGTCGGCGCTTCGTCTGCGAGGCCTCGCCCGAATACTGGTGGCACGAGCCTCACTTCCTGGCCCAAGCTCGCGCTTCCTGTTGCGATGGAGCTTGCGGTTTCGCGCCGACCTTCAGCCTTCAAGTTTAGTCTCGGGGAACAGACCATGGGAATTTCGCGACGCCGCTTTCTGACGTCCGTGGGCAAGGCCGGCGGCTACGGGGCGCTGTACACCACGATGATGGGCATGGGCCTGCTGGCGGCGCCGCGCGCTTATGCCGGCGCGCCCAAGCTGGGTCTCGCCGGGGGCAAGGGCGCGTCGGTGGCGATCCTGGGGGCGGGCGTCGCCGGGCTGGTCGCCGCCTACGAGCTGCGCAAGGCCGGTTACACGGTGACGGTGCTGGAAGCGCGCGACCGTCCGGGCGGCCGGGCCTGGTCCGTGCGATCGGGTACGAAGATCGTCCAGACGGATCGCCCCGACCAGGTGGTCGACTGGGCCGAGGGCCGAAACGCCTATTTCAACGCCGGTCCGGCCCGCATCCCGCAGTGGCACCACGCCATCCTCGGCTACTGCCAGGAGCTGGGCGTCCCGCTGGAGGTGATGGTCAACGCCAACCGCTCGGCCAAGTTGGACTTCGGCGGGCAAGTGGTCAGCGAGCGCCAGGCGGTCAACGACACTCGCGGGGCCTTCACCGAATTGCTGGCCAAGGCGGTCGATAAGGGGGCGCTGGACCAGGAGTTGACCGGCGTCGATAAGCAGAAGCTGCTGGGCTACCTGTCGGCCTACGGCGACCTGTCCAAGAACACCTATGCCGGCTCGACCCGCGCGGGCTTCCTGGCGTCGCCCGGCGGCTACGACCATCCGCCCAAGGGCGGACCGCCGCTGCGCATGGCCGACATGATGAAATCCCAGTTCTGGGGCGCCAGCCTGATCTTCGAGGAGATCATCGACATGCAGGCCACCATGCTGCAGCCGGTGGGCGGCATGGATCGCATTTCTTACGCGCTCTACGAGGCGGTCAAGCCGGCCGTGAAGTTCGAGGCGGTGGTCAGGGAGCTGCGCAAGACCTCAAAAGGGGTGAAGATCGTGTATGCGGACAAGGCCGGCGCCCAGACGCTGGAGGCCGACTACTGCATCTGCACGATCCCGCTGCCCGTGCTGGCCAAGATTCCGTCGGACTTCGCCCCGCGCGTGAAGCAGGCTATCGCGGCGGCCGAATATCATCACGGCACCAAGGTCGCCTGGGAAAGCCGGCGGTTCTGGGAGCAGGACGACTTCCAGTATGGGGGGCTTGGCTGGACCGACGAAGCCAATGAGCTGGTCTGGTATCCCAGCGGGGGCATCGGCGAGAAGACCGGCATCCTGGTCGGGGCCTATTCGATCGGTTTCTCAGGGCCCGATGCGCCGCCGAAATATGCGGCCATGTCGTTCGACGAGCGCTTCGCCGTTTCGCGTCGCGTGATCGAGAAGTTCCACCCCGGTCATGGCAAGGAACTGACCAAGCCTTTTACGGTCTCGTGGAAGCAGACACCCTTCAGTGAAGGCGTGGCCGTCGGCTGGAAGGAAGAACAGCGCGCCACCGACTATGCCGAGCTGTGCAAGCCAGACGGCGCCTTCTACTTCGCCGGCGAGCATATGAGCTACATCAACGCGTGGCAGGAGGGCGCGGCGCTCTCGGCGCACGAGGCGCTGAAGCTGATCCAGGCGAGGGTGTCGGCTGGATAGTCGGGGAATTTGTCCGCGGTCTGATCGCCCCCGCAGGCGGGGCGGATGTGGTCCTAGCTCACCGCCATGTTGTCGATGAGCCGGGTCTTGCCCAGCCAGGCCGCGACCAGGATGCGACCCTGGGCGTCGCCGATCGGGCCTGGGCCGAGACGGGAGAGGTCGCTGGCCTCGCGGATGTCGACATAGTCCACCTGGCGGAAGCCGGCGGCCAGGATGGCGGCGGTGGCGGCCGCCTCGGCCTCGTCGATCCGGCCGCCTTGGGCCACGGCCTTGGCGGCGGCCTTCATGGCGTTGGGCAAGGCCACGGCGGCGGCGCGTTCCTCGGGGCTGAGATAGGCGTTGCGCGAGGAGAGCGCCAAGCCGTCCTCGGCGCGGGCGGTCGGCGCGCCGACGATCTCGACGGGGATGTCCAGGTCGCGGACCACACGCTTGATCACCTGGAGCTGCTGGTAGTCCTTCTCGCCGAAGATCGCGATATCGGGCTGGGCCTGGTTCAGCAGCTTGGTCACCACCGTGGCCACGCCGCCGAAGAATTGCGGACGGGCCGCGCCCTCCAGTGGCTCGGAGACGCCGGTCAGGTTGACCGTGGTCGAGAAGCCCGGGGCGTACATCTCGTCGACGTTCGGGGCGAACATCAGATCGCAGCCGACGCTCGCCAACAGTTCGGCGTCGCGGGCCTCGCCGCGCGGATAGGAGTCGAAGTCCTCGTGCGGGGCGAACTGCTTGGGATTGACGAAGACGCTGGCCACGGTGCGTTGCGCCATCGTCTGGCCCAGCTGGATCAGCGACAGGTGGCCCTCGTGCAGGGCGCCCATGGTCGGGACCAGCGCCACGCGCTCGTCGGCGGCCTTCCAGGCGCGGACCTGGGCGCGCAGCTCGGCGACGGTGCGCGCGATCTTGGGGGCGATCTTCGGGGAGGGGGCGGTCACCGCGAACTCCTGTGACGAACAGGCGTTGGCTTATGCAGGACGCACCTTCTGGCGTCCACCTGCGACAATGGGTCCACAGAGAAGCGAGGCCCGGATTGACGTCGCGCCCTCTCAGGGCGTCTCCTGCGTGTTAATCTTTCATTGAGAGTCGCCGAGTCGGGCGAAAAGAAGGAAAGAACCATGGCCGAAACGCGTGTCATCGTCGTCGGCAACGAGAAGGGCGGGGCGGGCAAGTCCACCATCGCCGTCCATCTGGCCACCGCGCTGCTGTACGGCGGCGCCAAGGTGGCCCTGCTGGACCTCGACCTGCGCCAGTGCACCTCGATGCGGTTCTTCGAGAACCGCAAGGCCTGGATCGCCGGCAACGACGTGACCCTGCCCGAGCCGCTGCCGTTCCGCCTGAGCGAGGACGACGTCGCCCTGGCCGCCGCGCCGGAAGCCGAGCAGGTGGCCAAGTTCGAGGCCGCCTTCGTCGCCGCGCGCGAGGCCGCCGACTTCGTGCTGATCGACACCCCCGGCGGCGACACCCAGATCTCGCGCATGGCCCACGGCTTGGCCGACCTGATCGTCACCCCGATGAACGACAGCTTCGTCGACTTCGACATGCTGGGCCACGTCGACCCGGTGACCATGGAGTTGCAGAAGCCCAGCCTGTACTCGCTGACGGTCTGGGAGGCCCGCAAGGCTCGCGCCCTGTCCGGCCAGCGCCAGGCCCTGGACTGGGTCGTGCTGCGCAACCGCCTGGCCACCACCGAGGCCCGCAACCGCAAGCGGGTCGAGGATCGTTTGACGGCCCTGTCCAAGCGCGTCGGCTTCCGCATGGGCCCCGGCCTGCGCGACCGGGTGATCTATCGCGAACTGTTCCCGTTCGGCCTGACCATCGCCGACCTGTCGCCGCAGGTTCGCCCGGTGCCGGTGTCGCTGCAGCACCTGGCCGCGCGCCAGGAGCTGCGGGCGCTGATGCATTCCCTTGGCCTTTCGGCCTATTCCGGGGAAACTCTGCTCGCCGCCCAATAAGTCGGAAGCGGCGTCGGGGACTGACGCGCGATGGTCTATCTGCTGCTGGGCGGGGCGATCCTGCTGTTCGTCTTGTCGGGACGCGCCACGCGCGCCCTGAAGGGGGACGGCTGGCGGATCGGCGCGGGGATCACGGCGCTGCTGGCCTTCGCGGGCGGGGCCTATGCCGGCGTGCGCAGCGAGTGGCCGGTCTGCATCGTGCTGGTGGTGATCGGCGCCTGGAGCGCCACGACCGCCCGCCAGCGCCCGACAATCCAGAAGGCTAGGCGCGAGACGGGTGGGCCCAGCCTCACCGAGGCGCGGGCGATCCTGGGCGTTGGTCCGGACGCCACCAAGGCTGAAATCCAGGCGGCCTATGCGCGCCTGATCCGTATGGCCCATCCCGACAAGGGTGGCACGGCGGGCCTGGCCGCGCAGCTCAACGCCGCGCGGGATCTGCTTCTAGACGGGAAGTAACGTCAGGCTGTTCAGCCCGGCGACAGGATCATGCAGGGCTGGCGCTTGGCGGTGATCGCCTGGCAGGCGCCGCGAGCAGCCTCGGCCGTCAGGCCTTGGAACTGCGCCCGGAACGTGCCGCCGGCCGCGCCCTCGACCGCGCCCTCGGCGTCGGCCACGAACCTGGCGAAGCGCGAACGCACCAAGGCCAGCTGCTCGTTGGCCAGGCTCTTGGACTTGAACGCCCCGACCTGCACGGCCCACTCGCCCTTGGGCTTCTTCGCGGGTTTGCCCTTCACGGGAGCTTGGGCCGCCTTCAAGGTCGGCGAGACCTTCATGGCGGGCGGCGGGCGCGGATTGTCGGTCAGCACGATCTTCAGGCCGGCCTGGTCGCCGTCGCCTTCCTCCGTGGAGGGGCGCATGATCGGGCCGGTCGGCTCGTCCTCGTAGAGGTTGGCCGCGATGGTCGTGCGCTCGCCGTGCGAGCGGCGCTTGAGCACGTCGAAGCCCGTGGTCAGCAGGTCTTCCATGTTGTTGTCGCGCCAGGCGGTCGACGAACCGCCCAGGACCACGGCGATCAGGCGGCGACCGTCGCGCACGGCCGAGCCGGCGAGGTTGTAGCCCGAGGCGTTGGTGTAGCCGGTCTTCAGTCCGTCGAAGCCGGGCATGTTGGTCAGCAGGCGGTTGTGGCCGGGGATGTAGCGGCCGCGGAACTCAAAGCCCTTGATGCTGAAGTAGGAATAGTACTGCGGGAAGTCGCGCATGGTGGCGCGCGACAGGATGGCCAGGTCGCGGGCGGTCGAGATCTGGCGGCTGTCGGGCAGGCCCGAGGCGTTGACGAAGCGGCTGTTGCGCATGCCCAGTTCCTGGCCGCGCAGGGTCATCAGGGCCGCGAACCGCGACTCGCTGCCGCCCAGCCTCTCGGCCATGGCCACGGCGATGTCGTTGGCCGACTTCACGGTCATGGCGCGGATGGCTTCGTCGACGCTGATGCTGTCGCCGACCGGCACGCCCAGCTTGGTCGGGGCCTGGGCGGCGGCGTGGGACGAGATCGGCACGCGGTCGGTCAGCTTCAAGCGGCCTTCGCTGAGGGCCTCGAAGGTGAGGTACAGCGTCATGATCTTGGTGACGGAGGCCGGATAGCGCGGGCTGTCGGCGCGCTTCTCGTACAACATCTCGCCGGAGTTGGCGTCGATGACGATCGCCGCGTATTTCGGTTCCGCGGCGTTCATCTGCAGATACGGGATCTGGGCGGAGGCCAGGGTCGGCGCGGCCAGGCCGCACAGCATGGCGCCGGCGATACCGAGGGCGGCGAGAGCGGAGCGGACGGAGGTAAGCTTGGCGAACATCGGTTA
>JAGIBE010000272.1 GCA_017744495.1 Caulobacter sp.
CAAGGCCGGCGACCCCGTCGCCGCCGATGAGATCCTGGTCGAGTTCGGGTAGGCGTGGTTGTGTGTGACAAGGTGGAGCTTTGGGGGGCGATTCCATGACCTTGACGCATAAGATCTTCGGCTTTTCAGGCCGGCTGCGTCGCCGCGACTATTGGCTGATCAACATCGGAATGAGCGGGGTCATCTTCATTCTCATCCTGATTTCGTTCGCGGTCTTTGGCGACAACGAGCAAACGTTCGGACCCACGACCGTCCTCCAGTATGCGCTTTACATCCCGCAGATCTGGATCGGCATCGCCCTGGCGCTGAAGCGTTGCCATGATCGGAACAAGGGCGGCGGCTGGGTAGCGTTCTTCTGGCTGGTTCCGGTCGTCGGCTGGATCTGGGGCGGGATCGAGCTGGGCTTCCTAGACGGCACCCCGGGGCCGAACAACTACGGCAAGTCGCCCAAGGGGATTGGCGGCGATACAGACAGCGAACTGGCCCGGGTTTTCGCCTGAAGCGTCGGTTTACGCCTCTTTCGCCCAGCGGCGACGCGGCTTAGGTTCGAGGCAGATTTGTGGGGCCGGAACGGAATGAACGATCGCGCGGAATGGTGGGACCTATTCCTGTCGGCCTCGGGCCGGACCGCGCGCGGACCGTTCCTGATCGTGGCCGGCGTCCTGCTGGGCGTGGCGATCCTCTACGACGCCTCGCTGCCCGACGCCCTGCACTGGCTGACGGGCTGGCTGGTCTATCCGGCCCTGGTGTTCTGCGGCGCCTGCATCCTGTCCAAGCGACTGCACGACCGGGGACGGTCGGGCTGGTGGGCGGCCCTGGTGCTGATGTCGCTGATCGCGGTGTGGCCCACGCCCAAGCACTTCCTCGACTTCCTGTTCGCCGGGATCGTGGTCTGGGCCGTGGTCGAGCTGGGCGTGATGCCGGGCGAGCAGGGCGCCAACCGCTATGGGCCCAACCCGTTGAAGCCGACCGTGACGATCTAGGCGGGCGGAGCGACCGGTTCGACGGGCCCGAACACCCGCTGGAACGCCGAGCGCAGGGCCTCGTCGGCCTCGTCCATCGTCACCGGCAGGCCCAGGTCGACCAGGCTGGTGACGCCATGCTCGGTCTGGCCGCAGGGCACGATGCCCGTGAAGTGCTCCAGGTCCGGCTCCACGTTCAGGCTGATGCCGTGGAAGCTGACCCACTTGCGCAGCTTCACGCCGATGGCGGCGATCTTGTCCTCGCGCGACCAGCCCGGGCCCTTGCGCTCGACCCAGACCCCGACCCGGCCCTCGCGCATCTCGCCCACGACGTTGAAGGCGCCCAGCGCGTCGATGATCCAGGCCTCCAGGGCCGTGACGAAGGCGCGCACGTCGCGGCCGCGCTTGGTCAGGTCCAGCATCACATAGGCCACCCGCTGGCCGGGGCCATGATAGGTGAACTGGCCGCCGCGGCCGCTCTCGAACACCGGGAAGCGGTCGGGCGCGATCAGGTCGGCGGGCTTGGAGGAGACGCCGGCCGTGTAGAGCGGCGGATGCTCCAGCAGCCAGATCAGCTCGCCCGCCGTACCGTCGGCGATGGCGGCCGCGCGGGCCTCCATGGCGGCAACGGCTGCCGGGTAGGGCACGTACCCGGCCGAAACCGCCCACCCCACGGGCGGGGCGTCCGGCGCTCCCAACAGCGGAAGCGCCATGTTTTCAAGGTTTAACGGGCGATCAAGCATACGGCCTTAGTCTTGCATCGGGTGGCGCGCGATCGAACCTGATCGCGTGTGAACTCCAGGGACTTACTTCGTGAGCCAGGTCAACGCCGTCAATGTCGAGATCTCCGTTCTTCTGGGGCGGTCGATCCTGCCGATGCAGCAGCTGCTCCGCATGGGCCGCGGCGCGGTGATCCCGCTGGACGCCAAGACCAACGACGAGGTCTGGATCCTGGCCAACAACCACCCGATCGCCCGGGGCGAAATCCAGATCAGCGACGACCGCATCGCCATCCAGGTGACCCGCGCCGCCGATGTCTACGACTACATGGCCGGCGGGTCGTAGAGACCGACACCACGTGGTTCGGTATTTCCGAACTTCGCGCTTTCCAAATCGAACTCAGTTTGCTACCTGCCGCGCCTCACCACGAGCGGTCGTGGCGGAATTGGTAGACGCGCAGCGTTGAGGTCGCTGTGGGGCAACCCGTGGAAGTTCGAGTCTTCTCGACCGCACCAAGGTGACAACGGATAGAGCGCTTCCGGCGAATTCGGTTTCCGACTCGCCGGGGGCGCTCTAACCCTTTCCGGGGAAGGGCTTGGCCCTTCGCAGCATTCAGGTCACACGCAGGACGCACGTCTTACGAGTTCAGGAGGTCCCAATGTCCCGGGAAACAACCGACCTGACGGAAGATCCGCGCCTCAACCTGAACATCCCCGAACCCCAAACGTCTGGGCCCGAGCTTCCCGAAGACCTGGAAGACCTGGCCCTCGGTGACGACTACGCGCTCAATCCCGAATATGTCGAGATGGTCATCGACGCGGCCGACCGCGGCGACACCGCGCGCCTGCGCGAGCTGGTCCATGCGCTGGAGCCCGCCGACGTCGCCGACCTGATGGGCTTCCTGTCGGCCGGCTATCGGGAAGAGGTGATCCCGGTCCTCGACCCCGAATGGCTCGGCGAGATCATCGCCGAGCTCGACGACAACCTGCGCGAGGAAGTGCTGGAGGCGACGCCGTCGCATACCTTGGCCAAGGCGCTGGAAGAGCTGGATTCCGACGACGCCGCCGACGTCATCGACGACCTGGACGAGGGCAAGCGCGCCCAGGTTCTGGCCGCCATGGACGAGGGCGACCGCGCGGCCATCGAGACGACCCTGTCCTACGAGGATGAGACCGCCGGCCGCCTGATGCAGCGCGAGTTCCTGGCCGCGCCGCAGTTCTGGACCGTGGGCCAGACCATCGACCACGTCCGCGAGAACGGCGACCACCTGCCGGAGCTGTTCTTCGACGTCTATGTGGTCGACCCGGCCTACACGCCGGTCGGCGCCCTGCCGATCAGCCAGCTCCTGACCCATAAGCGCGAGACGCCCTTGGCCGAGATCATGGAGCCGGTGACCGAGATCACCGTCGACATGGACCAGGAAGAGGTCGCCTACATCTTCGACAAGTACCACCTGATCAGCGCCCCGGTCGTCGAGGCCGGCGGACGGCTGGTGGGCCAGATCACCGTTGACGACATCGTCGGCGTCATTCGCGAAGAGGCGGAAGAAGACATCCTGGCCCTGGCCGGGGTGAGCGACGCCGGCCGTGACGCCAATGTCGTGGAGATCGTCAAGTCGCGCCTGCCGTGGCTGCTGCTGAACCTGGTCACCGCCACCATCGCCGTCAGCGGCGTGGCCGTATTCCAGGGCGAAATCGCCCAGCTGGTGGCCCTGGCGATCCTGATGCCGATCGTCTCGTCGCTGGGCGGCAACGCCGGCACCCAGACCCTGGCCGTGGCCGTGCGCGCCCTGGCCAGCAAGGAACTGACCACGGCCAACGCCCGCCGGATCATCCTGCGCGAGCTGTCGGTGGGCGTGGTCAACGGCTGCACCCTGGCCCTGGTCATGGGCGGGGCCACCTACCTGTTCTTCGGTCCCGCGGACCACCACGACAAGCTGGCGATCATCGTCGGCCTGGCCCTGATCACCAACATCTTCACCGCCGCGCTCGGCGGCATCCTGGCGCCGCTGGCCCTGGCCAAGATGGGACGCGATCCGGCGGTCTCGTCGTCGATCTTCGTGACCTTCCTGACCGACTTCACGGGCTTCTTCGCCGTCCTGCTGATCGCGGCCCTGCTGTTGCACTGATCAGGTCAACAGGGCCGTCCTGCGGACGGCGCGGCTCGAATCCGCCACGGGCGGCGTTCAATTCATGAAATAGGGGCCGAAGGCTCCTGCGGAACGCCAGAACGGCGCCCATCTTGCGCGGTGCGCCCTGAACGCATCCGCGTCTGTCTCAAACTGGGTCATTCTAGGCGATGAAACCGCGCTATCAGGTCTCCCGCGCCGCCGTCGATCTCATCAAGAGGTTCGAAGGTTACCGGATGAAAGCCGCTCAGCTGCCCGATGGCCGCTGGACGTTGGGCTACGGCCATACCCTGACGGCGCGGGCTGGGGCCTCTGTCTCGGAACAGGACGCTGAAGCTCTGCTGCTCTACGACCTGATCACCGTGGCCCATGCGGTCAACGAGAACGTCTACGCGCCGCTGAACCAGAACCAATTCGACGCCCTGGTGTGTTTCGCCTTCAACATCGGCACGGAGAACTTCATCCGCTCGGCCGTGCTGCGCCGCCTGAACGAGGGTTCGCCGCTACTGGCCGCCTGTGAGATGGAGATGTGGCGCAAGGCCGACTTCGAGGGCGAGCGCATCGTCGTCGACGCCCTTGTGCGCCGCCGCTCGGCCGAGAAGGCCCTGTTCCTGACGCCCACCGACGGCGGCTGGGTGGCCGCGCCGAGCTCGGTGCTGCGGCCCAAGATCGACTACGACGCGGGCAAGCTGGTGCCCAGCCAGACGCCGACCGCGATCACCACCGCGCTGGACGGCGACAAGGCCGTGGCCCTGCGCGCCGACGGCCCGGCGACCGCGGCCCTGACCGGCGACGGCTTCAGCGCCAGCGAGGCGGCCTCCGCCGCCGTCAGCGCGCGCCTGGAAGCCATCCTGCCCGACGAGACCGTCGCCCCGGCGCCGATGCGGGTGGCCGCGCCGGTCCAGGACCTGGTGCTTCCGGAACCGCCGGCGCCGGTCGCCGCCCCGGCCGCGCCGTCGCCGTTCATCTACGCCAATCCCGAGCCGCCGGGCCCGATCATCGCGCCGTTCGAGCTGACCCCGGAGGAGCCGGTCGCCGAGACCGCCTTCTCGCCGCCGCCGGTCGCCGAACCCGCCGAACCCGTCGTGACCGAGACGCCCGCCGCGCCCGAGCCCGAGCTGTTCGAGGCCGCGCGGACGCCGGCCGAGCCTTCGCTGTTCAATCTGGGTGGTTTCTCGACCAGCGGCGCGATCGAACTGGGGCCGCAGGACGTGGCGATGGCCCCGGTCCAGCCACACGCCTTCGGCGGGATCAGCTTGCTGGTCAGCCTGGGCCTGCTGGGCCTGGCCCTATTCGGCGGCGGCATCCTGTGGAACCTCAGCGTTGGCGCCAACGAAGGCCTGTCGCCGATCCGGATGTTCGGGTGGGGCGCCAGCGTGATCGGCATGATCTGCTTCGCCACCTCGGCCTATCTCCTGATGCGCCGGCTGGGCGATCCCGAGCCGCAGGACGAAGACTAGACCTCGATCTCCCGAGAACGAGAGCATGAACGCCCGCGGGTCTGCTTGATCCGCGGGCGTTTGTGCTATGGAGTCGCGCATGACCAACCAAACCGCACCCTCGATGGACTTCGCGCTGGGCGAGACGGCCGACGCGATCCGTGACACCACCGCGCGCTTCGCGGCCGACCGCATCGCGCCGATCGCCGCCAAGGTCGATGAGACCAACACCTTCCCGCGCGAGCTGTGGGTCCCGATGGGCGACCTGGGTCTACACGGCATCACGGTGGAGGAGGAGTTCGGCGGCCTGGGTCTGGGCTATCTCGAGCACGTGATCGCCATGGAGGAGGTCAGTCGCGCCTCGGCCTCGGTGGGCCTCAGCTACGGCGCGCACTCCAACCTCTGCGTCAACCAGATCCGCCGCTGGGCCACGCCTGAACAGAAGCAGCGTTATCTGCCCAAGCTGATCAGCGGTGAGCATGTCGGTTCGCTGGCCATGAGCGAGGCCGGTTCGGGCTCGGACGTGGTGTCGATGAAGCTGAAGGCGCAAGCTGTCGGCGACCGCTACGTGCTGAACGGCACGAAGTTCTGGATCACCAACGCCCCGCACGCCGACACCCTGGTCGTCTACGCCAAGACGGACGAACGCCGCATCACCGCCTTCCTGATCGAGAAGGGCATGAAGGGCTTCAGCGTAGCCAAGAAGCTGGACAAGATGGGCATGCGCGGCAGCGACACCGCCGAGCTGGTGTTCGAGGACTGCGAGGTCCCCGAGGAGAACGTGCTCGGCCCGGTGGGCGGCGGCGTCGGGGTGCTGATGAGCGGCCTGGACTACGAGCGCGCCGTGTTGTCGGCCGGCCCGCTGGGCATCATGCAGGCCTGCCTCGACGTGGTCCTGCCCTATGTCCGCGAGCGCAAGCAGTTCGGCCAGGCCATCGGCTCGTTCCAGCTGATGCAGGGCAAGATCGCCGACATGTATGTGGCCCTGAACTCGGCCCGGGCCTATGTCTACGCCGTGGCGCGGGCCTGCGACGCGGGCAAGACCACGCGGTTCGACGCGGCCGGGGCGATCCTGATGGCGTCCGAGAACGCGGTGAAGGTGTCGCTGGAGGCCATCCAGGCTCTGGGCGGCGCGGGCTACACCAAGGAATGGCCGGTGGAGCGTTTCATGCGGGACGCCAAGCTCTACGACATCGGCGCGGGGACAAATGAGATCCGGCGATTCCTGATCGGGCGGGAGTTGGTCGGCGGCTGATACTTGCCCCACCTAACGGCTTCACCGTCTGTCCGCCCCCATAGGGGCGGATGAAAATGCAAGGGCCGCCCCGATTGCTCGGGACGGCCCTCCATCGTCGTAGCCGCGTCGCGGCGTGACTTGAACCTTAGGCGTTCAACGCCTTCAGTTGGAAACCTCGTTCTTAAGGCTCCAGGTCACTCGCGACCTCGGTTGGAGACAATGAGACACTGGTCACCTCCTTTCAGTTGTTGAACAACACAGGAGGAATATGGGCGCCGATCGGCCGTTGTGCAAAGGGGCAAAGTCGCGACCGGACGTCGCGGTGCGCCGATTGCTTGATCAGAAGGCGGAAACGCGTGGCGGGAGCGAAGGCACTCCCGGGTCGCGCAAAGGGGGGATATGCGCGACCCGGGGCCGCATCATCCTGGTCGCGCTAGAGGGCGCGCACGGCCAAGACGATGAGGGTCCAAAGACCGAGGTTGAGGCCCAGCATGCCCATGCGATGCACGTTGACAGCCGAGGGCTTGGCGACGGCGATAGCGGTGGCGACGGCGGAGCGGTTCACTTCGGTTTCCATCCTGCGGCGCGGTTAATCAGCGCCTCAACCAAAAGATAGGGATGGGCGGCCTCCGCTCCCATGCGACAAAAGGGACGGATCGGTCCAAATAGGCGGACCGATTGTCGCAGTTTCTTGAACGGAGGGGCGGATGCCGGTTTGGGATCCCGACGTCTACCAACGCTACAAGGCCTATCGTGACCGTCCCGCCCTGGACCTGATGTTGCAGATACCTCGCGATCTGGAGCCGCGCGAGATCTGGGACCTGGGCTGCGGGACCGGCGAGCACGCGGCCCTGCTGAAGGCCCGCCATCCGGACGCCAACGTCCACGGCCTGGACTCCAGCCCCGAGATGCTGGCGCGGGGCAGGGCGACGCGGGCCGACATCGACTGGGTGCTGGGCGACATCGCGACCTTCGCGCCGCAGGTCCCGCCGGACCTGATCTTCACCAACGCCGCCCTGCAGTGGGTGGACGGGCACGAGACCCTGTTCCCCCGCCTGATGGGCCTCTTGGCGCCCGGCGGCGTCTTCGCCTGCCAGATCCCGGTGGTCGCCGATGACGGCTGGCGGCGCAGCCTGCGCGAGACGGCGAAAGGCGGGCCTTGGGTCGCGCGCGTCGCCGATCTGGAGCCGGTGCGTTCGGGCGTCGATCCGCGCCCCTATCACGACTGGCTGTCGCCGCTCAGCGCCGACCTCGACGTCTGGGTGACCACCTACGTCCACGCCCTGGGCGGCGACGATCCGATCGTCGACTGGACGTCGGGGACCAGCCTGCGGCCTTATCTGGAGGCGCTGACCGATCCGACCGAAAAGTCAGCCTTCCTGGCGGCTTGGCGCGAACGGCTGGCGGTCGACTATCCGCGTCGCGAGGACGGGGTGACCCTGTTTCCGTTCACCCGCCTGTTCGTGGTCGCGCGGCGGTACTGAGCTGGAGCGGGGGAAGCAGCGCGCCCACGTCAAGAGTCGGTAGTGGAACCTACCGCCGCCCCTGGCTCTTCGAGAGCTCCGCCAAGCTCGGCCTTCGCCGCAACTCGGTTACCGCCTTCCCCAGGCTGTCGATCGCCAGGCCTGCCGCCGCTCGTCCGGCGGCGACGGCGGGTTCGAAGGCCCTCCAGTCGCGGATGTCGATCTTGTCCAGCTTGGGGGTGATCAGCACGTCGGTGGCTTCGCGGCTGGCGGTCAGGTCGCGGCCGGTCGAGACCGTGGCGGCGCGCATCAGCAGGGCCACGATCGGCGGGCCCTTGCGCCATTCGCCCGACCAGAACCAGCGCCACAGCGAGGCGGGGCGGTCCACGTCGTCGGCGGTGATGCTGCGGCCGCGCGTCACGTCCACCCCGACGATCGGCCCCAACTGGAAGGCGCGCATCACGTCGGCCGGGAAGTTCTTCATCACCGCCCCGTCCACCAGCACCGAATTACCGTCGGCCACCGGCGGCAGCACGCCGGGCAGCGAGATCGAGGCCCGTAGGGCGTCCCTCAGCACGCCCTGGCGGTGCAGGTGATAGGCGCCCGAGGTCAGGTTCGACGACACGCAGAAGAACGGCAACCACAGATCGGCGATCTCGATGTCGTCGAAATGCTCGTCCAGCCGCGCCTTGACCTTCAGGCCCTGGGTCATGGCCACCAGGGGGAAGGCGATGTCGTCCAGCGGGCTGGTCTCGACGAACGCCTTGCGGATGCGGGTCTCCATCTCGCCGTCGTCCCAGCCCATGGCCAGGCCCGCCGCCACGACCGCGCCCATCGAGGCGCCGCCCACGAAGTCGATCGGCACGCCGCGCTCGCGCAGGGCCTGGATGGCGCCGACATGGGCGTAGGCCCGCGCCCCGCCGCCCGACAGCACCAGCCCCACCGACTGGCCGGTCAGCACTCGCGCCAGACGCTGGACGTCGGCCATGCCGTTCTCGCGCAGATGGAACAGGCGCGCGGCCTGGGTGGCGTTCAGCCACTCGCCCGAGCCCTTGGGATGGGTGACGTTCGCCGGCTGCAGCAGGATCAGGTCGACCAGCCGCTGATCCTGCAGCGGGCCCGAGGCGTAGGAGGGGATCACCGCCGGCGGCTTGCGGTCGCCCAGGCCCACGCGGAACAGCCGATCCACCTGGCGGCCGACCACATGCTTCCAGGCGGTCTCCTCGGCCTCGGCGACGTAGAGCACGAAGTCGTGCTGGCGCTCGACCTGGCTGAACCACTCGGTCGGGGCCAGTAGGGATTCCACGCCCTCGACGGTGACCGAATAGCCCAGGCCCGAAATGGCGTGAGCCACGCGCTCGACGATCGGCCGGATCCCCTTGCCGGGCTCGACCGCGATGAAGCCGTAGACCGACGGGTCGCCGATCGAGGCGTGGGCCCCGGCGTTGCGGGCCCGGCGGATCATCAGCCGAGACAGCTCGATCATCACGTCTGGATCGCGCTCGACCGCCTCGAAGAAGGCGGCGCGGGGGAGGGCCAGGATTTCCGAATCGCGCAGGGCCACCAGATTGGCCGAGTGGGGCGCGCCGGCGATCATCGCCATCTCGCCGGCCGGCTCGCCCGGGCGGATCACGCCCAGGAACTGCGGCTCCTGGCCTTCTTCGCGCCGAAAGGCCCCAAGGCGACCGGTCCGCAGGAAGTAGAGATAGTCCGCCGCCTCGCCGGGCGCGTACAGTGTCGCGCCGCCCGGAAGGGAGAACCAGGCGGCGTCGCCGTCGCGGTGCTCTTGCGCGAACAGGCGGGCCAGGGCCGTATCGGCCATGAAGTCGGGCAGGGTGACCACGACCCGACGCTAACTTGAACCGCCGACCTTGACCATCGAAGGTCAAAAACTGCGGCTTTCGGTGGGAAACGGAAAAGGCTATGCCTCGCTAATGCCGAAGATAAAAACAAGCGTCGACAAAAACGGCGATACCTTCGCCAAAAACACCGCCCACAATCGCGGTTTGGTGGAAGCCCTGCGCGAAAGGGTCGCGCAGGCGGCCCTGGGCGGCCCGGAAAGCGCCCGCACGCGCCACAAGTCGCGGGGCAAGCTGCTGCCGCGTGAACGGGTCGAGCGTCTGCTGGACCCCGGTTCGCCGTTCCTGGAGATCGGCCAGCTGGCGGCCTGCGACCTCTACAACGGCGAGGCGCCCGGCGCGGGCGTGATCACCGGCATCGGCCGGGTCTCGGGCCGCGAGGTCATGATCGTCGCCAACGACGCCACGGTGAAGGGCGGGGCCTATTTCCCGATGACGGTGAAGAAGCACCTGCGCGCCCAGGAGATCGCCCAGCAGAACCGTCTGCCATGTGTCTATCTGGTCGACAGCGGCGGCGCGAACCTGCCGCACCAGGCCGAGGTCTTCCCCGACCGCGACCACTTCGGCCGCATCTTCTTCAACCAGGCCCGGATGAGCGCAGCCGGCATCGCCCAGATCGCCTGCGTCATGGGCTCGTGCACGGCCGGCGGGGCCTATGTGCCGGCCATGAGCGACGAGACGGTGATCGTCCGCGACCAGGGCACCATCTTTTTGGCCGGCCCGCCGCTCGTGAAGGCCGCCACGGGCGAGGTGATCAGCGCCGAGGAACTGGGCGGGGCCGACACCCACGGCCGCAGGTCCGGCGTGGTCGACCATGTGGCCAATGGCGACGAGCACGCGCTGGAGATCGTCCGCTCGATCGTGGCCAACCTGAACACCACCAAGCGGGTCGAAATCGAGATCCAGGACGCCAAGCCGCCAATCCACGATCCGGAAGAGCTGTACGGCATCGTGCCGACCGACGTCCGCGCGCCCTACGACGTGCGCGAGGTGATCGCCCGCGTCGTCGACGGCAGCGAGTTCGACGAGTTCAAGGCCCTCTACGGCACGACCCTGGTCTGCGGCTTCGCCCGCATCTGGGGCCAGCCGGTGGCGATCCTGGCCAACAACGGCGTGCTGTTCAGCGAGAGCGCCGTGAAGGGCGCGCACTTCATCGAACTGGCCTGCAAGCGCAAGATTCCGCTGGTGTTCCTGCAGAACATCTCGGGCTTCATGGTCGGCGGCAAGTACGAGGCCGGCGGCATCGCCAAGGACGGCGCCAAGCTGGTCACGGCGGTCGCCTCGGCCGAGGTTCCGAAGTTCACCGTCCTGATCGGCGGCAGCTTCGGGGCCGGCAACTACGGCATGTGCGGCCGCGCCTACAGCCCGCGCTTCCTGTTCACCTGGCCCAACAGCCGCATTTCCGTGATGGGCGGCGAGCAGGCGGCCAGCGTGCTCTCGACCATCAAGCGCGACGGCCTGGAGGCCAAGGGCGAGACCTGGGCCGTGGAGGACGAGGAAGCGTTCAAGGCCCCGATCCGCGCCCGCTACGAGGCCGAAGGCGACCCCTACCACGCCACCGCGCGGCTCTGGGACGACGGCATCATCGACCCGGCCCAGACCCGCGACGTGCTGGGCTTGGCGATCAGCGCCAGCCTGAACGCCCCGATCCCCGAGACGACCTTCGGCGTCTTCCGGATGTAGGCCAGGGCAGGGAAGGGAGGAAACCATGACCAATCCGATCGCCGACCCGCTGGTCGAGGTCCCGGACACCGACACGATGACGCCGCTGGTCCACCTGGACTCCACGCCGAGCGGCGCGGTGACTGTCTGGATCAACCGGCCGGCCAAGAAGAACGCCTTCGACGCGGCGACCATCGCCGCCCTGCTCGAGGCCTTCCAGACCCTGCACGGCGCAGAGGGCGTGCGGATCGTCTTTCTGCGCGGCGTGGGCGGGGCGTTCAGCGCCGGCGCCGACCTGGAATGGATGAAGGCCGCCGCCGACTGGAGCGAGGACGACAACCGCGAGGACGCCCTGGGCCTGGCCCAGATGCTGAAGGCCCTGCACGACATCCCGGCCCTGACCGTGGCCCTGGTCGAGGGCCCGGCCTTCGGCGGCGGCGCCGGGCTGGTGGCCGCCTGTGACCACGCCCTGGCCACGGCCGACGCCCGCTTCGCCTTCTCGGAGGTCAAGCTGGGCCTGACCCCGGCCACCATCAGCCCCTATGTGATCGCCGCCCTGGGCCCGCGCACCGCCAAGCTGCTGTTCGCCACCGGCCGGGTGTTCGACGCCGACCAGGCCTGGAGCTACGGCCTGGTGGACCAGGTGTTCGACGACGCGGCCGGCCTGGTCGCCGCCCAGGACGCCCTAGTCGAGGAGGTGGCTCTCTGCGCGCCCGGCGCGATCGGTGACGCCAAGGCCCTGGTCAACGACTTCGTCGGCCAGAAGATTGATCGCGGCATGCTTGACGAGACGGCGAAACGCATCGCCCGCCGCCGAGTGTCGGACGAAGGCCAAGAAGGCGTGCGCGCGTTCCTCGAACGTCGTAAGCCCAGCTGGACCATCTAGAGTCGAGCAGGGGATCCGATGACGGGCGAAATGGAAGCGGCGGCGGCGGACTCCGTCAGCGAGTTTTTCAAGCGGCGCAAGAAGCACGCCTTCGACGGCGTGGGTAAGCCCTGCGCCAACTGCGGGACCACGCTGGAAGGCCCGTACTGCTACGCCTGCGGCCAGAACGCCGACACCCATCACCGCTCGATCGGCCATCTGATCTGGGAGGCGATCGAGGGGATGTTCCACCTCGACGGCCGGCTAGCCCGGACCCTGCCGGCCCTGTTCCTGAAACCGGGCGGTTTGGCCAAGGACTACATGGAAGGCCGGATTGTGCGGCACGTACCGCCGTTCCGGACCTTCCTGGTGGCCTTGCTGTTGTTCATTTTCGCCGCCGAGCACGCGATCCACTCGGCCCAGCACCATGCCGAGGAAGAGGCCCACAAGCGCGCCGAGCTGCTGGCCACGCCGCAAGGCCGGATGGCCGAGGGCGCGCGCCTGCGCACCGAGGCGGCGAAGGACCGCGAAGACACCCTGAAGGAGATCGCCAAGGATCGGGACGCCACCCTGGCCGAGGCCGCAGCCGACCGCGACATCGATCTGAAGGACCCCGACGAGTCCCGCGCCAAGGTTCTGGAGCGATACCAGAAGACGGTCGACAAGGCCGCCGCGAGCTATGAGGACGACGTCGCCAAGGCCCAGGCCAGCTACGCCGAGACCATCGCCAAGGCCGACCTGCTGGCCGCCGGCAAGCTGCCCGAGGGCATGGGCCAGACGCCGGAAGAGAAGCGCAAGGCCGAGGCGGCGCAGATCCGCGGCCTGTCGTTCAGCGACGACGGCGACGTCCCGTCGGTGACGATCCACGACAACGGCAAGGTCTCGACCGGCGCGACGCCGCTGCCGCCGGAAGCCAAGGCCGCGATCGCCGACGCCAAGGCCAAGGGCCACAATCCCTACAAGACCGGCAGCTGGCTCAAGGAGAGCATCGCCAAGGCCCGCGAGAACCCCGAGTTCTACCAGCTGGTGCTGTTCACCTGGGGCCATCGCATGGCGGTGCTGCTGTTGCCGATCGTCGGCCTGGCCCTGGCCGTGGTCTATCGCAATAAGCCCAAGTTCTTCATCTACGACCACCTGCTGGTGGCGATGAACCTGCTGTCCTTCGCCTTCCTGACCAACGCCCTGGGCCTGGTCCTGCCGGACGCCCTCAAGACCTGGTGGTTCGGCCTGCTGACGATCTGGACCCCCGTCAACCTGTTCCAGACCCTGCGCGGGGCCTACGGGTCCAGCGTCGTCGGCGCGGTTCTCAAGACGCTGATCGTCTGGTTCGTCAGCGTGTTTTCGTTCTCCCTCCTGCTCGCCGGCCTGGCGTTCCTGGCGCTGGCGCAGATCTAGGATCTTCCGTTGCTGTCTTCCGTCCTTATCGCCAATCGCGGCGAAATCGCCCGTCGGATCATCCGCACCGCCCGTGAGCTCGGCGTGCGGACGATCGCGGTCTATTCCGAGGCGGACGCCGACGCGCCTTTCGTGATGGAGGCGGACGTCGCCATCCTGATCGGCCCCGCGCCGGCGCGCGAGAGCTATCTGGTCCCCGAGAAGATCATCGCCGCCGCCCGTCAGACCGGCGCCGAGGCGATCCATCCCGGCTATGGCTTCCTGTCCGAGAACGCCGATTTCGCCCAGGCGGTGATCGACGCCGGCCTGGTCTGGATCGGCCCGCCGCCCTCGGCCATCCGCGCCATGGGGCTGAAGGACGCGGCCAAGAAGGTGATGATCGAGGCTGGCGTGCCGACCACGCCCGGTTATCTGGGCGACGACCAGTCGGCGGAACGCCTGTCGGCCGAGGCGGCCAGGATCGGCTTCCCCGTGCTGATCAAGGCCGTGGCCGGCGGCGGCGGCAAGGGCATGCGCAAGGTCGACCGCGCCGAGGATTTCGCCGCCCTGCTGGCCTCGTGCCAGCGCGAGGCCTCGGCCAGCTTCGGCGACGACCGCGTGCTGCTGGAGAAGTACGTCACCCGCCCGCGCCACATCGAGGTGCAGGTGTTCGGCGACACCCACGGCAATGTCGTCCACCTGTTCGAGCGCGACTGCTCGCTGCAGCGCCGCCACCAGAAGGTCATCGAGGAGGCCCCGGCCCCCGGCATGGACGAGGCCACCCGCGCCGCGGTCTGCGGGGCGGCGGTCAAGGCCGCCCAGGCCGTGGGCTATGTGGGCGCCGGCACGGTGGAGTTCATCGCTGACGCCTCGGAAGGCCTGCGCGCCGACCGCGTCTGGTTCATGGAGATGAACACCCGGCTGCAGGTCGAGCACCCGGTCACCGAGATGGTCACCGGCCAGGACCTGGTCGAATGGCAACTGCGGGTCGCCTCCGGCGAGCCCCTGCCGTTGGTCCAGGACGAGATCACGCTGGACGGTTGGGCCATGGAGGCCCGCCTCTACGCCGAGAACCCGGCCACCGGCTTCCTGCCCTCGACCGGCCCGCTGACCCACTTCCGCCTGCCGGAAGGCGACGTGCGGGTCGACAGCGCGGTGGAGGAGGGCGGCGAGGTCACCCCGTTCTACGATCCGATGATCGCCAAGCTGATCGCCCACGGCGTCGACCGCGAGGACGCCGCCGACCGTTTGGCGCAGGCCTGTCGCCTGGTCGAGGTCTGGCCGGTCAAGACCAACGCCGCCTTCCTGGCCCGTTGCGCCGGCGATCCGGACTTCGTCGACGGAGCGGTGGATACGGGCTTCATCGAGGCGCGACTGGACGCGCTGACCGCCCGCGAGTTCTCCGACGCCCCGACCCTAGCGGCCATCGGCCAGCGGCTGGAGGCCTTCATGGAGGCCGACCAGCCCAAGGCCGACGTCTGGGCCAGCGCCCCGTCGCGCCTGCTGGGCTTCCGCATGAACGCCCCGCGCGCGGCGATGACCCTGCCGCTGACGGTGGACGGCAAGTCCATGCCGCTGCGCGTGGCCCTGGCCGGCGCCGGCAAGGGCGACGACTGGTCGTGGGACATCACGGTCGAGGATGGCCGGCCGTTGGACGACGTCGACGTGCTGCCCGGGATCTTCGGCGCCGATCCGCTGTACGTGTTCGAGGGCGGCGACGTGCAGGAGTTCGACTTCACGCCCCAGGTCGGCGGCGGCGCCTACGCGGCGGCCTCTGACGGGGCGATCCTGTCGCCGATGCCCGGCAAGATCGTCTCGGTCGCTGTCGAGGCCGGCCAGGCGGTCAGCAAGGGCCAGACCCTGCTGACCCTGGAGGCTATGAAGATGGAGCACGCCCTGGCCGCGCCGTTCGACGGCGTGGTCGCCGAACTGTCGGCCACGGCCGGCGGCCAGGTCAGCGAAGGCGTGGTGCTGGCGAAGCTGGAGCCGGTCACTTGATTTGCGCGCGACGGGCGCCGAAACCGCTCACACTTTCGGCTGTCGCGCTCTAAGTACGCGCCCATGCCCCTGCACATCATCAAGCTCGTCGTCGGCTGCGACAACATCGAGGAACTGGTCGCTTGGCACGCCGAGGCCGACCGCCCGTGGATCATGCACACCCGCATGACGCCCAAGCGCATCGACGAGGTGCTGGACGGCGGCTCGCTGTACCGGGTGATGAAGGGCCAGATCGTCTGCCGCCAGACGATCCTGAAGATCGACACGATCGGCGACGGCCAGGCCTCGCGCTGCGAGGTGACGGTCGACCCCACCATCGTCCGCGTCGCCCCCACGCCCCGGCGACCGTTCCAGGGCTGGCGCTATCTGAAGCACGAAGACGTGCCGCCGGACCTGACCGAGACGGAAGCCGCCGAGATGCCGGCGGAGCTGGCGCGGCAGCTGCGGGAGCTGGGGGCTTGGTAGGCGGCTATCGGTTTCGGGCGCGGCTCATCAGCGCGGCGGCGGTCAAGTCAGCGGACTGTGCGTTTTGGCCGGTGATCAAGTCGCCGTCCTCGATGACGTTGACCGCCCAGTCCTCGCCCCGGCTGTAGAGCGCGTGGCGCGCGCGCAGTTGCTGTTCCAAAAAAGGCGTTTCGTCGGCGAGGCCGACCAAAGCGCGCTGCTCGCCGGGTGTAGCGCCGGTCACCCGACGACCTTCCAGGAGCAGTTCGCCTGGCGGGGCCTCGACGTTCAGGAGGGCGGCGACGGCCGAGCCGACGAAGCCCAGCGGCGCGCGCGACCACAGCGCGGTGATCAGCGCCTTGGAATGAGCGTTCGTCGCCAGCTCGCGGATGGCGGCGACATTGCCCGGGTAGTCGCCGGGATAGAAGGCCAGGTCGAAGTCCTCGGGATAGATTTCGCCGAGCGGCAGGGTGTCGCTGAGCAGGTCGCGGGTGTAGCGGTCCTCGCGATAGCGGACGACGACGGGGCTCACCGCATCGGCCGACGGCGGCCAGGCGATCGGCGGGGCGCCGCCCTGCGGAGAGGCCAGAGCGATCTCCAGCCCCGCGTCCAGAAACCTGTAGTAGGGCGCGGCGAAGGCTGTGAGCTGGGCCAGACGCGCGGAGGCGCTGGCGGGCGGGTCGAACGTCGACGACATGACCATCAGAAGACGCACGGCGAACCCCTGGCCTGGAAGCGTCGACCTCTGACACGACGCGATAGCCACGTTTTGAACGGATCCACCGTGGTCTCTAGGCCAGCTGGGCGCGCCGCCAACTGTTCGGCGTGGCTCCCGTGATGCGTCGAAACACCCGTGACATGTGGGCTTGGTCGCTGAAGCCGCAGGCGTCGGCGATCGCGCACAGCGGCTCGCGTGTCGTCGTCATGGTTCGTTGAACCTGAGCGATCCGCCGCGTGAGGATGTAGGTCTGGGGCGACAGGCCGAACGTCGCCTTGAAGGCGCGCGAGAAGTAGGACGTGCTGAGCTTGGCGATGCCGGCCAGCTCGCCGATGCGGATGATCCCGTCCAGCCGCTGGTCGATATGGTCGGTGACCCGCTTGGCCTGCCAGGGCGCCAGTCCCGCGCCCTCGCGGACGGTAGGACTGGGATCCTGGCGGCCTTCCAGCAGAGCCACCGCCCGAGAGAGGTTGCAGCGCACCCGATCCTGATCGCGGTCCAGCGCGGCGACGGCCTCGGCCAACAGTCGGCTCAGAGCCGACAGAGCGGTCGGCGCGGCGACGTCCGCCAGGGCGACGGGGATCGGAAGGGCGCCGCGCGGGGCTTCGACGACGGACATGGCGGTCATGGCAGGCTCCTGAAGGCTGAGCCGCCGGATCGATCCCGGCGGCGTCCTCAGGCTCTCGCCAGGACCGGTCAACCTCCAGTGATGCGATGTGAAATTGTGTTACGCCGTTCTCTCGACGTGCGCCCTGAGAGAATAATGCGCGATTTCAAATTGCTATGAAGTCGACCTTGGCGAAGTCTTTCGCTGCGCGATCGGTCTCGATAACGTTGTTACGCTTCGAT
>JAGIBE010000273.1 GCA_017744495.1 Caulobacter sp.
GACCCACACCGGGCCTTCCGACCAGATGAAGCCGTCGGCCAGCTGCTCGATCCTGGCGTCCGGCGCGACAACGGCGTCGAGCTTCGCGGAGAGCCGGCGGACCTGGCCGACGACGGGATAGGGCGCGGTGTTCGACGTCACGCTCACGACCGCACTCTCGGCAGAGCGTCCAACCACCGCGCATAGGCCTCCTCGCGGACATTGACGCTGACGCTGGGCGTCAGCAGTTCCGCCTCGGGCCGCGCCTGGACCGCCTCCTCGACCGAGGCGTAAACTCCCGCCCCGACGCCCGCGAACAGGGCCGCGCCCAGGGCGGTGGTCTCCTGATAGCTGGCGCGATGAACGGGGATGCCGGTCAGGTCGGCCAGGCGCTGGCTGAACCAGGCGCTTTTGGCCATGCCGCCGTCGATGCGGAGCTCGGCCCCATCGAAGGCCGAGGGGGCGTCGGCCCGCATCGCCTCGATCAGGTCGCGGCCCTGGAAGACGCAGCTGTCGAAGGTGGCCGCGGCGATCTCGGCCGCGCCGGCGTCGCGGGTCAGGCCGAAGATCGCGCCCCGCGCCTCGGCGTCCCACCACGGCGCGCCGAGACCGGTGAAGGCCGGCACCACGACGACGCCGTGATCTTCACGCGCCGTGCGGGCCAGGGCCTCGGCGCCGCGCGGTCCGTTGCGGACGCCAAGCCCCTCGTTGAGCCACTGAATCGCCGCCCCGGCGACGAAGATCGAGCCCTCCAGGGCGTAGGTCGTCTTGCCCCCGATGCGCGCCGCCACCGTGGTCAGCAGGCGTGAAGCCGAATGCGGCCGCGCCTCGCCGGTGTTGACCAGCATGAAGCCGCCCGTGCCGTAGGTGACCTTCATCTCGCCGGGGCGGATGCAGCCCTGCCCCATCAACGCCGCCTGCTGATCGCCGGCCACGCCCCGGATCGGCAGAGGACGGCCCAGGATGTCGGGCGTCACCTCGCCGTAGTCGGCGGCGCAATCCAGCACGACCGGCAGCAAGGCGCGCGGCACGTTCAGCAGGGCCAGCATCTCGTCCGACCAGGCCTGGGCCTGGATGTCGAACAGCAGGGTGCGCGAGGCGTTGGTGGCGTCGGTGGCGTGGACCCTATTGCCCGTTAGCCGCCAGATGACCCAGGTGTCGATCGTGCCGCACAGCAGCTCGCCCGCCTCGGCCCGGGCCCGCGCGCCGGGGACCTTGTCGAGAATCCACGCGATCTTGGTGCCCGAAAAATAGGGATCCAGCAGCAGGCCGGTGGCGGCGGTGACGATCGGCTCGTGCCCCTCGTCACGCAGGCGATCGCAGACGTCGGCCGTGCGGCGGTCCTGCCAGACGATGGCCGGATGGATCGGCCGGCCGGTGAACTTGTCCCAGACCACCACCGTCTCGCGCTGGTTGGTGATGCCCAGGGCGGCGATGTCGGCGCTGTCGCGGTCGCATTTCTCGACGGTGTCGCGCAGCACGCCCACGCAGGCGGCGTAGATTTCCTCGGCGTCGTGCTCGACCCAGCCGTCGCGGGGATAGCTCTGGCGGAGCGGCCGGCTGGCGTCGCACACCGGCTGGCCGTCGGCCTGGAAGAGGATGGCCCGGGTGCTGGTGGTGCCCTGATCGAGCGCGAGGATCAGAGGTTGGCCCATGCGTCTTTCGTCTCCCTGGCGTCTTTGTGGTCTTGTCCTGCGGCATCGCGACGCTTGTCACGCGCCTGCGTGGATTCCCTTGTTTAAGCATGTTTTCATCTGACGCCGCCAAGGTCCGTCTTGGTTAAGCTTGGATTTCGAGGAGGCTGGTTGAGCCAGGCCGCCCAGACCGCGCAGCTTCTGTCCCTGGCCCGCAGCCGCGAGCCGGCCGATCGCGAACGCCTGCTCGCCGGCATCGTGGAGATGTGCGACGCCGGACAAGCCCAAGGGCAGCCGACCGCGCCCGAGGTCCAGATCCTGCTCGACTCGATCTTCATGACCCTGGTGGTCGAGGCCGAGCGCGACATCCGCGCCCGCCTGGCCCAGAGCCTGGCCGACGCCAGCTGGGCGCCGCCCGCCCTGATCAACATACTGGCGCTCGACGAGATCGAGATCGCCCGCCCGATCATCGCCCGCAGCCCGATCCTGCAGGATCACGACCTGATCCGACTGCTGGTTCAGGCCACCCTGGAGCACCAGATCGAGATCGCCCGCCGGCCGCAGCTATCGCCGGCCGTGGTCGAAGCGATCCTGGCCAAGGACGAGTCGGCGGTGCTGACGGCCCTGGCCAGCAACCCCACGGCCCAGATCTCGCCCGAGGGCCTGCGCCGGCTGGTCGACAAGGCCCGCGACGTGGTCGCCCTACGCTCGCCCCTGGCCCGGCACCCGAACCTCTCCAGCGACCTGGCCGAGCAACTGTACCTGTGGGTGGGCCGCGCCTTGCGCGACACCCTGATCGGCCGCTTCCAACTCGATCCCGACAAGATGGCCGCGGCCGTCGAGGCCTCGTTGCGCAGCGCCCACGCCGGCGCCCCTCTGGTCGACAACCCGCCCATTGAGCAGGCCGAGGACCGCGAGGAGATGGAGGCGGCCCTGGTCGAGAAGCTGGACGCCGCCGGCCAGCTGCGCCCTGGCTACCTGCTGCGGGTGCTGCGCGAGCGCCGCCTGCCGCTGTTCCTGTTCGCCCTGGCCCGCCTGGGCCGTTTCGACGTTCGGCAAGTGCGCCGCGCCATCGACAGCAACCGCCCAGAACTGCTGGCCCTGGCCTGTTCGGCCGTCGGCATCGACCGCAGCGTCTTCCCGACCATCCTGGCCCATGTGCGCGAGCTGAACGGCGGTCGCCCCGGCGGCGGTCCGGAAGCTGCCCGCAAGGCCAGCGGCGCCTTCGGTCCGTTCGCGCCCGACATCGCGGCCATGGCCTTCCGCCAGGCGGTCAGCGCCGCCTAAGCGCGGGTTTGACAAGCCCGCGGCGATCCAGCCACTTGGCGTAATGTTCCAAGCTCAGCCCTTCGTGACTCGCCTGGCGTTCAAGGCCAGTGACCGCCCCGAGGCGCTGGAAGCGCGTGAGCGGCTGATCGCGCGTTACGGCGACGCCGGCGACAACGCCCAGGTCATCGTGGCGCTCGGTGGCGACGGCTTCATGCTGGAGACCCTGCACGAGACGATCGACAGCGGCACCCCGATCTACGGCATGAACCGGGGCTCGGTCGGCTTCCTGATGAACGAGTACAGCGAGGACGGCCTGCTGGAGCGGATCAACGCCGCCGAGCGGGCGGTGATCCGGCCGCTGGTGATGGTCGCCATCGACGTCAACCGCAAGCAGCACCGGGCTCTGGCCATGAACGAGGTCTCGCTGCTGCGCCAGACCCGCCAGACCGCCAAGCTGCGCATCAGCATCGACGGCAAGGTGCGGATGGGCGAACTGATCTGCGACGGCGCCCTGCTGGCCACGCCGGCCGGCTCCACCGCCTATAACCTGTCCGCCCACGGCCCGATCATCCCGATCGGCGCACAAGTCCTGGCCCTGACCCCGATCAGCGCCTTCCGCCCCCGGCGCTGGCGCGGCGCGCTTTTGCCGCAGACCGCACGGGTGACGTTTGAAGTCCTGGAGTGCGATAAGAGACCGGTCAGCGCCGTGGCCGACAACTTCGAAGTCCGCGACGTCGTCGAGGTGCATATCGCCGAGGACAGCAGCGCCAGTCTCTCCATGCTGTTCGACGCCGGTAGAAGTCTCGAGGAGCGGGTTTTGACCGAGCAGTTCTCGGCCTGACAACGTTGGACTTATTGGTCAGGGCGCTCTCCGCGCAGTGGTCAGGGTAGAAATGGGCGTCTCACCTAATATTAACGCCTTGATCCTACATTTCAGACCAATGCCCAGGGGGAAGCGTCCGTGACCAACAAGTCCGCCGCGGAAGTGATTCAGGTGCCGAACATGCTCAAACTCAAGGTTGGCGGTCGTGGCGGAATCGACATGGCGGCCATCGCCAAGGCCGAAGCCGCGCTGAAAAGCCTGTCAGGCAACTTCGCCCAGTGGCTCAATGACGAGATCGTCAAGCTCGAAGCCGCCCGGCAGGAGGTCCGCGCCCAAGGCCTGACCGCCGAGACGGTCGAGACCCTCTACCTGCGCGCCCATGATCTGAAGGGTCTGGGCGCCACCTACGAATTCCCGTTGATCACCCGCCTGGCCGGTTCGCTGTGCAAGCTGATCGACGATCCGGCGACCCGTCTGAACGCCCCGATGTTCCTGGTCGACGCCCACATCGACGCCATCAAGGCCTGCGTCCGCGACGACATCCGCGTGGATACCCATCCGGTGGGCAAGGTCCTGGCCGCCGAGCTGGAAGCCAAGGTCGCCGAATACCTGGCGGGCTGACGGCCTTCCCATCCAAGCTTTCCGAAAGGCCCCGGTTCTCGCCGGGGCCTTTTGCATGTCCGGTCCCCGCCCTATCTCCCGAGCTGGACAATGCAGGGGATCGCATGCTCGAGCAAGAGCCCAGCCGCACGGCCTGGATGGCGGCCACGCACCGCGCGGCCCATCAGGTGCTCGAGCGCGGCCTGATCTTCAGCGACCCGCTGGCCCTGCGCATCCTAGGCCAGGACGCCGAAGCCGTGGCGCGGGACGCCCTGGCCCATCCCGAACGGCGCGGCATGCGGGCCTTCATCGCCGCCCGCGCCCACCTGGCCGAAACCGCCCTAGCGGCGGGCGTCGAGCAGCGCGGCGTCAGCCAACTGGTGGTGCTGGGCGCCGGCCTGGACACCTTCGCCTACCGCAACCCGCTGGCCGACCGCCTGCGGGTGTTCGAGGTCGACCATCCGGCCACACAGGCCTGGAAGCGCCGTCGCCTGGACGAGGCCGGCATCGCGATCCCGGCCGACGTCGTCCATGCCCCGGTCGACTTCGAGCGCGAGGCCCTGCTGGACGGTCTGGCGGCGGCCGGCCTCGATCTCGCCGGGCGAACTTTCTTCATTTGGCTGGGGGTGGTTCCGTACCTGACGCCCGAGGCGGTGCGCGCCACCCTGACGGCGATCGGGAGCCTGCCGGGCGGGGCCGAGGTCGCCTTCGACTACGCCGACCCGCCCGCCGCCCTGTCGGCCGAGGCCCGCGCGGCGCATCGGGTCCGCGCCGAACGCGTCGCGGCGGTCGGCGAGCCGTGGCTGAGCTATTTCGAAGCGCGCCCCCTGCACGCGATGCTGACCGAGCTCGGCTTCGCCGAGATCGAAGACCTGAACCCGCGCGGCCTGGCCGAGCGCTACTGGCCCGGCGCGGCCAGCGGCGCGCCTGAACGCGGCGGCCACGTGGTGCTGGCGCGAACGGCCTGAACCTCCGTCGACAAAACCTCCCAAATCCAATCGTCATTCCCGCCCTTGTGGCGGGAATGACGGGGTATTGGGAAAGTCGGAGTCCTCGCCCTCCTCACACCCCGAACAACCCCTTCAGGTACGGGTTGAGCATCCGCCCCTCGGGATCGAGCTTGGCGCGGACCTTCAGGAAGTCGTTCCAGCGCGGATACATCGTCTCCAGTTGGCCGGCGGAGACGCTGTGCAGCTTGCCCCAATGCGGCCGCCCGCCGTAGCGGCGGAAGATCGGCTCGATCAGGGTGTAGAGGAACGCGAACTCGTCCTTGTAGTAGGCGTGGACGGCGATCGAACCCCTAGGTTCGCCTTGAAAGGGCGACAGCCAGGCGTCGTCGGGCGCGATGCGCCGGCACTCGATCGGGAAGAAGACGTCGGGACGCTCCTTCTCGATGACGGCCACGATCTCGGCCAAGGCCTTCAGCTGCACCTGGACTGGGAGGTGGAACTCCATCTCGTTGAAGCGCACCGGCCGCTCGGTGGAGAGCAGCTTCCAGCCCTCGTCGATCGCCTTCTCCGGCCTGGTCCCGCCCAGCAGGGCCCTCGCGGCGGCCTTGCGCAGCGGCCCCGAGAAGCCCAGCACGTTGCGCAGGCCCTTCAGGGCGTCGAGGAAGACGGTGTCCTGGTCGGGGCCTCGCGGGATCGCCGGAGCATCGGTCTCGTCGTGGCTGATATTGGCCGCCAGGCCGGTGAACGGCACGGCGTAGAACTCGAAATTGCGATGCTTGGCCCAGCGCTCCTCGGCCTTGGCCAGGGCGTCCTCGAAGGGCTCCAGCCAGACGTTGCGCTCCAGCCGGCGGTTGGCCGAGGTCTTCAGCTTGACCTGGGTGATCACGCCCAGCGCCCCCAGCGAGACCTTGGCGGCCTGGAAGATGTCGGCGTCGCGATGCTCGCCGCAGTCGATCACCTCGCCCTTGGGCGTGACCAGTCGCAGGGCCGTGACGTCGCCGTGCAGGGCCTTCAGGCCCGCGCCCGTGCCGTGGGTGCCGGTGGCCAGAGCCCCGGCCAAGGCCTGCTTGTTGATGTCCGGCAGGTTGGCCATGGCCCGCCCCTTGGCGGCCAAGGCCGGCCCCAGAGCGCCCAGCCGCGTGCCGGCCGCGACGATGGCCTCGTCGCCGTCCCAGTCGATGACCCCCGACAGGCCGTCCAGCGACACCAACGTGCCGTCGGTCGGCGCCAGGGCGGTGAACGAGTGGCCGGCGCCGACGGGGCGGATCGGCACGACGGCGGTCCTCAGGCCCTCAGCGACCTCGGCTTCGGTCTTGGGGGCCAGGCGGGCGGCGGGATAGGCGTGCTGTACGCCCGACCAGTTGCGCCACAAGAGGTGACCCTGGGCGTCGGTGGTCGGCGGCGCCGGCGGCTCGGGCTTATCGTGGGTGGCGACCAGATAGCCGCCGCCGACCGCCGCGACGCCCAGACCCGCGCCCGCCAGGAGCGCCCCCCGCCTCGATACCGCCATCGTTCCGCCCCCGCGATCTTATGAAGCGGAGTCTTCACGCCCCGCCATGAAGCGTATCAGAGCGTTGAAATCGTTCGGGGTGCAAGCGGCGCACTGGCCGGCGGCCGGCATGGACCGGAAGCCCTGGACGGCGTGGTCCAGCAGCACGGCCTCGCCCTGCTTCCAGCGCGGGTCCCAGGCCTTGCGGTCGTGGACCAGCGGCGCACCCGTGCCGGGCACGGCGTGGCAGGCCTTGCAGGACTCGCCGTACAGCGTCGCCAGCTTCGCATCGGCCGGGGCCATCGCCCAGGCTTGGGCCGGCGTCGGCGCGGGCGGAACCGGCGGGGAGCAGGCCGCCAGGCCCGCGACCAGGACCACGGCGGCCAGCAGGCGCACTATTCGGCGATCCCGTTCAGGCGCTTGGCGGCGCTGACGGTGTTGGCCAGCAGCATGGCGATGGTCATCGGCCCCACACCGCCCGGCACCGGGGTGATGGCGCCCGCCACCTCCTTCGCTTCGTCGAAGGCCACGTCGCCCACCAGACGGGTCTTGCCGGCCGCCGCGGCGACCGGATCGCGCGACGGGAAGCGGGTGATGCCGACGTCGATCACCACCGCGCCGGGCTTGATCCAGTCGCCCTTGACCATCTCCGGACGGCCGACGGCCGCCACCAGGATGTCGGCCTCGCGGCAGATGCCCGGCAGGTCCTTGGAACGCGAGTGGGCGATGGTGACGGTGCAGTCGGCCTGCAGCAGCAGCTGGGCCATCGGCTTGCCCATCAGGTTCGAGCGGCCGATCACCACCGCCCGCTTGCCCGACAGGTCGCCGACCACGTCCTTGAGCAGCACCATGCAGCCGGCCGGCGTGCATGAGGTCAGGGCCGGCAGGCCGCTGGCCAGGCGCCCGGCGTTGGTCACGGTCAGGCCGTCGACGTCCTTGTCGGGCGAGATCGCCGCGACGATCGCCGCCTGGCTCATATGGTCGGGCACCGGGAACTGCACCAAGACGCCGTGGATGGCGGGATCGTCATTCAGACGCTCGACCAGCGATAACAGCTCGGCCTGCGAGGTCTCGGCCGGCAGGCGATGGGTCTCGGAATGCATGCCGGCGGCCAGGGTCTGCTCGCCCTTGCTGCGCACATAGACCTGGCTGGCGGGATCCTCGCCGACCAGCACCACGGCCAGCCCCGGCGTCAGGCCGTGCTCGGCCTTCAGCCGCGCCACCTCGGCGGCGACGTCTTCGCGAAGCTTGGCCGCGAAGGCCTTGCCGTCGATGATTCTGGCTTGCGACATGGGCGTCTCCTGTTGGCGCGTCCGTACCGCCTCCCCCCGTCACAAGCAATATGTGCGAAGGCGCGCGAGAAGTCGCTTGAGCTTCGCCCAATCGTGCTAGAGCCGGAGCATGGTCTCCGCGTCGTCTTCCCAGCGCGCCGACGTCGTCCTGGTGGGCGGCGGACTGGCCAACGGCCTGATCGCCCTGCGGCTGAAGAGCCTGCGGCCCGCCTTGCGCGTGATCCTGTTGGAACAGGGCCCGACCGTGGGCGGCGAGCACACCTGGTGCCACTTCGCCACCGATGTCGACGCCGCCGTGGCCGGCCTGCTGCGGCCGCTGATCGTCCATCGCTGGTCCGGCTACGAGGTCCGCTTCCCGGGCCACAGCCGCCAGTTGCCGACCAACTACCTGGCCATCACCTCGGAGCGCCTGCACCAGGCGGTGACCGCCGCCCTGGGCCCTGACGCCTGGCTGTCGGCCAAGGTGTCCGACGTCAATCCGCACCAGGTGACCCTGGCCGACGGCCGCACCATCGCGGCGGGGGCGGTGATCGACGGACGCGGTCCGCGCAAGAGCCGCAGCCTGGCCCTGGGCTACCAGAAGTTCGTCGGCCAGGGCGTGCGCCTCTCCGCCCCGCACGGCCTGACCCGGCCGATCATCATGGACGCCACGGTCTCGCAGGAGGACGGCTACCGCTTCGTCTACATCCTGCCGTTGGACGCCACGCGGCTCTTGATCGAGGACACCCGCTACAGCGACGGCCCGGGGCTGAACCGCCCGGCCCTGCGCAAGGCGATCGCCGCCTACGCCAAGGCCCAAGGCTGGACCATCGCCCAGGTCGAGCGCGAGGAGGAAGGCATCCTGCCCATCGCCCTTGGCGGCGACATCGACGCCTATTGGCGCGAGGCGCGGCCGCAGATCGCCGAGGTCGGCCTGCGCGCGGCCCTGTTCCAGCCGACCACCGGCTATTCCCTGCCCGACGCCGCGCGCCTGGCCGAGGCTGTCGCCGCCCTGCCCCGCATCACCAGCGCCACCGTCCGCGCCTGCGTCGAGGCTCAGTCCAAGACCGTCTGGCGGCGACGGCGTTTCCTGCGCCTGCTGAACCGCATGCTGTTCCGGGCGTGCGCGCCGCAAGACCGCTACAAGGTGCTGGAGCGGTTCTACCGTCTGTCGCCCGGCCTGATCCAACGCTTCTACGCCGCGCGCTTGAGCCGGTTCGACAAGGCCCGCATCCTGATCGGCAAGCCGCCAGTGCCGATCTCGGCGGCCATGAAGTGCATCGACGAGAGTTCAGTTTTCGGGGAACAGGACGCATGACCGTGACGAAGCCGAAGGCCGCCGTGATCGGCGCGGGATTCGGGGGCCTTGCGCTGGCGGTCCGCCTGCAGTCCGCGGGCTTCGACGTCACCGTCTTCGAAGGGCGCGAGAAGCCGGGCGGCCGGGCCTATGTCTGGCAGGACGAAGGCTTCACCTTCGACGCCGGCCCCACCGTGGTCACCGACCCCGACTGCCTCAAGGAGCTGTTCGCGCTCTCGGGCCGCAGAATCGAGGACTATGTCGAGCTGTTGCCGGTCGATCCGTTCTATCGGCTGGTCTGGGAGGACGGCGACGTCTTCGACTACGTCAACGACCAGGCCGAACTCGACCGCCAGATCGCCGCCCGCAACCCTGCCGACGTCGAGGGCTATCGCCGCTTCCACGCCTATTCGGAAGAGCTCTACCAGAAGGGCTATGTCGAGCTGGGCGCCGTGCCCTTCCTCGACTTCGGCAGCATGATCGCCTCGGCCCCGGCCCTGATGAAGCTGCAGGCCTGGCGCAGCGTCTATGACAAGGTCGCCGGATTCGTGAAGGACGAGCACGTGCGCCAGGCGCTGTCGTTCCACAGCCTGCTGGTCGGCGGCAGCCCGTTCGCCACGTCGTCGATCTACGCCCTGATCCACGCTCTGGAGCGGCGCGGCGGCGTCTGGTTCCCGCGCGGCGGCACCCACGCCCTGATCCGGGCGCTGGTGAAGCTGTTCCAGGACCTGGGCGGGACGATTCAGGTGAGCTCGCCCATCAGGAAGATCACCACCAAGGCCGGCCGCGTCACCGGCGTGATCCGCGCCGACGGCCAGTTCGAGGCCTTCGACACGGTCGCCTCCAACGCCGATGTCATGCACACCTATCGGGAATTGCTGGCGGACGATCCGAGAGGCGCCAAGGTCGGCAAGGCCCTGGAGGCCAAGCGCTGGAGCCCATCGCTGTTCGTGGTCTATTTCGGGCTGAAGACCACCCACCCCGAAATCCGCCACCACACCATCTGCTTCGGCAATCGCTATCGCGAGCTGATCGGCGAAATCTACGGCAAGGACGCCCTGGCCGAGGACTTCTCGCTCTACCTGCACCACCCCACGGCCAGCGACCGGGCCATGGCGCCGGAGGGCTGCTCGGCCTTCTATGCCCTGTCGCCCGTACCCAACCTGAAGACCGCGAACATCAACTGGTCGGTCGAGGGCCCCAAGTACCGCGACAAGATCCTGGCCTATCTGGAAAAGTATTACATTCCGGGGCTTTCGGCCGATCTGGTCACCAGCCGCTTCATCACGCCGGACGACTTCGTCAAGGACCTGAACGCCTGGAAGGGGGCCGCCTTCTCGCTGGAGCCGATCCTGACCCAGAGTGCCTTCTTCCGCACCCATAACCGCGACGACGTGATTCCCAACCTTTATTTCGTCGGCGCCGGCACCCATCCGGGCGCGGGCATCCCAGGCGTGGTTGGCTCGGCCAAGGCGACGGCGGGATTGATGATCGACGATTACGAGACTGCCCCCGCATGAGTGATCTCGAGGCGCAGAGCCGCGAGGCGATCCAGAAGGGCAGCAAGAGCTTCGCCGCCGCCGCCGCCCTGTTCGACGCCCAGACCCGGGCCGACGCCGAGATGCTGTACGCTTGGTGCCGGCACTGCGACGACGTGATCGACGGCCAGACCCTGGGCCACGGCATGAGCCCGGTGGCCGACGCCCCGGCCCGGCTAGCCGCTCTCTACGCCCAGACCCGGGCGGCCATGGCGGGCGAGACGCCGACCGATCCGGTGTTCGCCGCCTTCCAGACCGTGGCCCTGCGCCGCGGCATCCCCGAACGCTATGCGCTGGACATGATCGACGGCTTCGCCATGGACGTGGCGGGCCGCCGCTACGCCACGCTCGATGAATTGCTGGAATATTGCTGGGGCGTGGCCGGGGTGGTCGGGACCATGATGGCCCTGGTCATGGGGGTGAAGCCCGACGCCCTGCCCACCCTGCGCCGCGCCCAGGATCTGGGCTTGGCCTTCCAGCTGACCAATATCGCCCGCGACATCGTCGAAGACGCCCGCAATGGACGGGTCTATGTCCCCGGCGACTGGCTGGCGCAGGCGGGCGTGCCCGAGGACGCGGTGGCCGATCCGGCCCACCGGGCCGCCGTAGCGGTCCTTGCGAGGCGTCTGGTCGACGCCGCCGAGCCCTACTACGCCTCGGCCCGCTGGGGGCTGCGCGACCTGCCCCTGCGCTGCGCCTGGGCGATCGGCGCGGCGCGCGGCGTCTATCGCCAGATCGGGCTGGACGTCGTGAAGGCCGGCGACGCGGCCTGGGACGAACGCGTCGTCGTCAGCGGCCGGATGAAAGCCTGGCGCGCGCTGGAAGGCGGCGTCCTGGCCTTGAGATCGGCGACGCTGGACCGGATCGGAACGGCGCCCGCCCGGCCGGCCCTGTGGTCGCGGATCTAGGCGTCTAGCGCAGCACGCCGCGCCGCGTCATCCACCACGCATACCCGGTGAAGAACGCCAACAGCGCCGCGATCACGCCGCTCATGACCGCCATCTGGTGGCCCATGACCTTGCCGCCGTCGCTCAGGTGGTAGGTGTAGATCACGCTCAGCAGGAACGCCGCCAGCGACACGGCCAGCACCGGCCAGGCCAGCTTGTTGCGCAGCAGGATCAGCACGGAGCCCGCGAAGGCCCCGAACACCCCGACGGCCCAGTCCAGCGTCATCCAAGCCGGTAGGTGCAGGTAGTGGTCGATCTGGGCCTGAGTCATGCCGGCGCTCTTCATGTACGCCGCGCCCTGGGCCATGGTCATCACGAAGTCGAACACGCCGATACTGTTGAACAGCACCGCGACCACGCCCACCAGCCACAGGTGCCAAGGCGTCCTGATCGTCGCCCTCGTATTGGTCGTCTCGGTCATAGTCCCCTCCCCGGTTGTCATCCTAGACGTCTTAAGCGTCGACACCTCGCTCGCGCAGCTTGGCCTTCAGCTCCCGCACCGGCCGAGCCAGCAGGAAGCCGAACGACACGGCGCCGTCCTTGGTGTGCACCGCGTGGTGAATCCGGTGCGCCTGAATCAGCTGCTTCCAGTAGCGTGACCGGCCCAGCGGCACCTTGAATCGCTGGTGCACCATGCCGTCGTGGAACACGAAATAGATCGCGCCATAGGCCGTGATCCCCAGCCCGATCGGCAGCAGCCAGGGCGCGCCGTGCACCCCGAAATAGATCGCCACGATGGCGGGTGTGGCGAACACCACCGCGAACAGGTCGTTCAACTCGAACCTGCCGAGGCGCGGCTCATGGTGCGAGCGGTGCCAGGCCCACAGCCAGCCGTGCATCACATAGCGATGCGTGACCCAGGCGAAGCCTTCCATGAAGGCCAGGGCCGCCAAGAACAGGGCCAGATGAAGTCCGAGGGTCGCCATCGTCATCCGGATCAGCGCCGCCCCGATCACCGCCGAAGCCGGCGCGCCAAAGTGTGCGCGACCACCAGTCCGAAGAGCCCGACGACGGTCAGCACGCACCAGGCCTTATACACCCCGCCGAGGCCGGCGTCGCGCCAGAGGATTGCCTGGTAGGCCTCGATGGTCCAGGCGTGCGGTGTGAGCCAGCCCGCCGCTTGCAGCCACGCCGGCATCAGAAAACGCGGCACCATGCTGCCGCCGATGGCCGCCAGGACCAGAATCACGAAGGTCGACAGCATCTGGGCCTGCTCGCGCGTGCGGCACAACGAGACTAGGCCCAGCGCTACGCCGGCCGCGCAGGCCGACGCGGCCAAGGTGGTCGGCAGCCACAACGCAAGATGCTGGACCACCGGCACGCCATAGACGACCTGGGCGGTCGCGAAGATCAGCAGGGCCTGGACCAACCCCTGTCCCGCCAGGAACAGGAACTTGCCGCTGACCACGGGACCCATGCCCGCCGTGCCGGCCAGCAGCCGATCCGCCACCCCCGTGCTCTGCTCGTCCATCAGGCCCAGGGCGCCCTGCATGGCCGAGAACAGAGCGAACAGGATCATCACCGCGCCAGCGTAGTAGGCGATCACCCCGCCGCCTGTCTTGGCGTTGACAATGGCTTCCCGCTCGAAGAAGCCGCCGTCGTCGTGGGTGGGGGTCTGGCGCATCAGCGCGGCCGCGCTGTCGGCGTTCTCGATCTGCTCGTCGGTGAAGCCGCCCAGAGCAGGCTCCAGCTGCGCCACCGTGCGGCGCAAGGTGACGTCCGGCAGAGCATCGGCCAGGACCTGTTGCACCCGTGCCTGGGCCAGGGGCGCGGCCACGGCGCGGGCGGGATCGGCGACGATCAGGAACGGCTTATCGGCTGATGCGGGGTCGGCGCGGATCACCAAGCCGGCGTCGGCCTGTCCAGCCTTGACCCGCCGCCGCACCTCGTCGGCCGTGGCCGGGGCGACGATCTCCACCCGCACCTCCCGAGAAACGGCCAGGGCGGCCGCCAGCCGGCCTGAGTCGCGCGTGCGGGCGATATCGGCCACGGCCAGCTTCGGCTTGATGTCGTCGCCCGTCGTCCCGGCGAACACCGAGGAGAAGATCAGGAACACCAGGGGCGGCAGCAGGAAGGTCATCAGCAGCGCGCCGCGGTCGCGCCACAGGTTCAGCGCCATCACTCGCGTCATGGCGGCGATCTTGTCGAACGGCTGCATCACGCCGCCAGCTTCTGATCGGCCACCAATGAGAATAGATGGGCCAGGGACGGTTCGCGCACTCGAATCTCGCGCGGCGCCAGCCCCGCCTCGCGCAGGCGCTTGTCCAGCACGCCCGCCGCCGCGTAGCCCTCGGCGTCCAACCGGGTCCAGACCGTGGACCGACTGGTGCGCTCAAGCCCCTCGGCGACCAGACGTTTTTCTCCGGCGGCGTCAGCCTCGTGGACAAGATGGACTTGGACCTCCATCCGCTCGCCGAACGCCTCGGCGATCAGCGTGTGGGGCTCGCCTTCCAACACCAGGCGCCCCTCGCGCAGGAAGCCGACGCGATCGGCCAAGGCGTCGGCCTGGTCAAGATCGTGGGTGGTGATCAGCACCGCCACGCCCAGGTCGCGCAGGCCCCGGATCACCGCGTCGACCGACTCGCGGGCGTCGAGGTCCACGCCGACGGTCGGCTCGTCCAGGATCAGTAGCGATGGCTCGTGGACGATGGCGGCGGCGATGTTGGCCCGGCGTTTGTAGCCGCCCGACAGATGCTTGATCGGTACGTGGGCGCGATCGACCGTCCGGGTCAGCTCCAGGGCCCGGCGAACAGCCGCCGCCAGACCGGCGCGCGGCACATCGGCAAGGGCGGCGAAGGTCTCGATGTTCTCGACCACCGTCAGGTTCGGATAGAGAGCGATCTCCTGGGGAACCAGGCCCAAACCCGACCGCGCGCCCGCCACGCGGGTCGGGTCGAGCCCCTTCAACAGGACTTCACCCCCGTCGGGCCGGATGCGACCGCAGATGGTGCGGATCAGCGTGGTCTTGCCCGCTCCATTGGGGCCCAGCAACGCGTAGATCTCACCCGGGTGCAGCACCAAGTCGACGCCGCGCAAGGCGGGCTTGCCGCGATAGGCATGAACCGCGCCGTTCACCGTCAGGACCGGCTGGTCGGTCACGCCGCCGCCTTGCGCCGAGCGAAGAGCTCGCCGACGTAGCCGCTCAACAGGCCGTTGCAGCCCGCCCTGGCCAGGGCGTCGGAGGCCTTGGCCAGATGCTCGTCCATGGCCTGGCGCGCGCCGCCCGGACCTAGGGTCGAGACCACCGTGGCCATGCCCGCGTCCTTGCCGACATCCTTGCCGGCCGCCTCTGGCGAGGCCTGGGCGTCGATCAGGTCGTCGCGGATCTGGAAGGCCAGGCCGATATGGCGGGCGAAGACGCCCATGGCCTCGACCGCTGTGTCCGGCGCGCCGGCCACCATCGCCCCGCCCTGGACGGCGGCGACGATCAGCACGCCGGTCTTTTCGTGGTTGAGGCGGTCCAAGGCGGCCGGGTCGCGCAGCTGGTCGCGGTCGAACAGGTCGCGGGCCTGCCCGGCGATCAGACCCGAGAAACCCACGGCGGCGGCGGCGCGGCCGGCCAGGTCGGCCCGCAGCGGCGCCGGCAGGCCCCGGTCGGCGGCGATCACCGCATAGGCCTGGTTCAGCAGGCCTACGCCCGCCAGGATCGCCGTGGCCTCGTCGAAGGCCCGATGGATGGTCGGCAGGCCGCGCCGCAGTCCGGCGTCGTCCATCGACGGCAAATCGTCCAGGATCAGCGAAGCGGCGTGGATCATCTCGAACGCGCAACCCACGTCCAGCGCCGCCCCCTCGGGCGCGCCGAACTCGGCGGCGGCCAGCAGAGTCACCATCGGGCGGAAGCGCTTGCCCGGCGCCAACAGTGAATAGCGCACCGCCTCGACCAGGCGGTCGGGCGCGGAGCCCAGGGGCGGCGCCAACTCGGCCAGCCGCCGGTCGACCCCTGCGCGCAGGGCTTCGATTCTCTGAAAAAAGGCGACCTGGTCGTCCATCTCGCGGGTCGCGACCTGTTATTCACCCCGACGCGGGCAGCGCATTTGAGGGGCGCTCCCGGCGGGCGTCAACCCAAAGGTCTTCGTGCGCCGGGCGAGGCGGCGATCACCCTCGGCAGACACCGAAGAAGCGCTTGATGCCGGCGCGCTCGGCGTCGGTGCGGGCGTTCTGCGGGTAGACCCGATCCTCGACTTGGCTGATCACGCCGGTTTTCTCGAAGGCGGCCAGCACGGGGTCTGGCAGCGGGATTTCGCCCTGGGCGGTCCAGCCGCCCGTCATCTCCGAGGTCTGCGCCTTGGCCGCGTAGCGCTTGTCGGCCGCGCCCGACCGGAATCGGACCGCACCGGCTCGCTTGTCCAGGTCGGTGGAGAACGCGACGCTCCCGGCCTTGGGGCGGCACTGGAACAGGATGCCGGTATTGTCGGTGTCGGGCGTGCCGAAGGCCAGGTGGACCTCGCCTTCCGCGCCCTTGTAGTAGTTCCAGACCATCGACGGGTCGGACGCCGGAGCGGGCGTCGCCGACTTCACCGCCATCGGCGGCGCGGTCGTCGAGCAGGCGCCCAGCAGCGCCGCCCCGGCCGCCAGCACCAGCCAAAAACCCTGACGTTCCATGCCCTGTCCCCACATCGGCCCATCGCCGATCTAGCTCGTTTCGGGCCGGATGGCGATCCGCGTCAGGCCGGAATGCACCCCATGGACGGGTCTTACGATGCAAGGCAGGGTGGAGCCCGCCGGCGGGGACGGCGTTCAGGAGTGATGTTCGCGATGCCCATGAAAACCCTGCCCGTCGCCCTTGGCCTGGTCGCCGCCCTCGCCGCGCCCCTGGCGGCCTGCGACCGCAAGCCCGCCCCGACGGCGGAAACCTCGACAACCTCGCCCGCTCCCGTCGCCGCCGCGCCGGCGCCGACGGCGCGGCCCCTTGCCTTCGACCAGACCGATCCGGCCGCCAAGGTCGCCCTCCGGCTGCCCGCCGAGATCGCCAACTATCCCGCCCTGCACACCCTGCTCTACGACCGCGAGGTGGCGGGTCTGCGGACCTTCGCCGCCAAGGCGCAGACCGACCGCAAGGCCTCGGACGGCAAGTTCCCCTGGCGGCCCTACAATCGCCAGGCCCAGTGGTTCCTGGCCGCCGAGGCCGCGCCGCTCGTCGGCCTGCGCGCCCTGTGGTTCGAGGACACCGGCGGCGCCCACCCCAACCACGGCGCCTCGACCCTGATCTGGGACACGGCGGCGAACCGAGAGGTCGAGGCCAAGGCCCTGTTCCGCCACGGCGCCGACATGGCCCCGCTGGACAAAGCCATCTGCGATGCGGTGGTGGCCGCCAAGAGCCACCGCGACGGCGCCGTACCGCTGAACGACATGTTCAAGTGCCCTAAGTGGAGCGAGACGGTCCTGGTGCTCGCGCCCTCGACCGAGGCCGGCAAGCTGGGCGGTCTGACCGCCCTGATCGATCCCTATGTGGTCGGTCCCTATTCCGAGGGCGGCTACGAGGTCATCGTGCCCGTTTCGGCCTTCCAGGGCCTGCTCGCGCCCGCCTATGCCGGGGCGTTCGGCGGCGAGCCGAAGTCGCCGGGCAATGCCGACGGGACGCCGAGCGTGACGATGGATGTGGTGAAGTAAAACGCCCTCTCCCAGAGGGAGAGGGAGGGACCCGCGCCGAAGGCATGGGAGGGTGAGGGGTTACACCCTCGCCGCTTTCGGACCCACGCCCTGCCGGCGCGCCGTCCGACGCTTAAACCCCTCACCTTCCCACCGCTACGCGGCGGGCCCCTTCCTCTCCCTCTGGGAGAGAAGGTTTAAAGCGGGATATTGTCGTGCTTCTTCCAGGGGTTTGAGAGTTCCTTGCCTTTCAAGCTCTTCAGCGCCCGGACGATGCGCTTGCGGGTGCCGTGGGGCATGATGACGTCGTCGATATAGCCTCGGGAGGCGGCGACGAACGGGTTGGCGA
>JAGIBE010000274.1 GCA_017744495.1 Caulobacter sp.
CGGCGTGGGCGCGCTCTCGACGGGCGGCGGCCACGTCACGGTCAACAGCGCCGACTCGGCGGTGGTCGGCCAGTACGCGACGGCCGTCTGGGGCCAGTCGGTCGGCGGCGACGTCGAGATCAACAGCGGCAAGGCCAGGGCCAACAGCGCCAGCGGCGTGGCGCTCTTCGGCCAAGGCGACAACGTGACCGTCGTCAGCGAGGACGCCGAGATCGGCGGGGCGGGCGCGCGCGCGATCCAGGTCCTGGCCGAAAACGGCGACCTGGACGTGACGTCTGGTCGGGCTGTCGCCTCTGACGCCAACGGCGTCGCCATCGATCTATTCGCCAGCCATGACGCTCAGCTCACGGTGACCGGCGAGACCGTCGGCGGCCTGGCGGGCGTGCGGGTTTCGGCCCTGAACCGCGCCGACATGACAGTCGAGGCCGACGCCTCGATCACCTCGGTCAGCGGGACCGGGCTCGAGTTCCGCGCCGTGCCCGTGCCGGGCGGCGCGGGTTCGCCGGCGGCGGGCTACGGCGCCAACCTGACCACGGCCGGCCATATCGGCGGCGCGCAGGGCGCGCTGGCGGTGCGGTTCGCGGGTGGGGACGACACTCTGACCCTGCTGACAGGCGCCAGCTTCACCGGCGCCGTCGACGGCGGAGCCGGGCTGGACACCCTGGTGTTGAAGGGGACCTCCAACCAGCAGAGCGCCGGCCAGACCTTCGGCGGCGTGCTGAACTTCGAGACCGCCTCGGTCGAAACGGGCGACTGGACGTTGACCGGCGTGCTGCAGGCCGACACCGTCGAGATCGCGTCCGGCGCGACCCTGCGGGTCGACGACAAGCAAGACGCCGGCGCCTGGCTGGAGGCGACCACCCCCGGCACGGAGGTGTCGGTCCACAACGACGGCACGCTGATCTCCCGCAGTTTCGACGACAACCTTTACGCCGACAGTGGAACGCTCTCGATCAGCGGGACGGGTAACGTCGTGCTGGAGTCCGGAGCCATGCTGGCCACCGGCGCCTGGACCTATACCGGCGCAACCCGGGTCAGCGGCGGCGAGCTGCACGTGGTCAACGACATCGGCGGCGGCCTGGAGCAGACGGGCGGCGTCGTCGTGGTCGGCGCGGCCTACGGGGTCGACGACGCGGGCTTGGGCACGGTGAAGGTCGTCGGAAACGGGACGACGGGCGGCTTCGCGGGCGGCCTGAAGATCGACGGTGGCCAGTTCTTCCTGGGCCAGGACGGCGACTACACCCTGGCCAACGCCCTGTCGGGCGCGGGCGGCGAGGTGATCTGGGCCGGCGGCGGCGACCTGACCCTGGCGGGCGCCTATTCGCGCACCGGGACCCTGGTCAACGGCGGCGGCCTGGTGACGGTCGCCAACCTGTCGGCCGACTCTCGCCTGGCCCTGACGGGCGAGGCCTTCGCCCTGGGCTCGGGCGCCAAGAAGACCGGCGGTCTGTCGGGCGACGCCGATCTCGACATTGGCGCCGGGACCCTGACCATCGCCCAGATCAACAGCTCCAGCTATTCGGGCGACCTGAGCGGCGCGGGCGGCCTGGTCAAGTCCGGCGCGGCGACCCTGACCCTGGCGGGCGCGGCGACCTATGCCGGGCCGACCACGGTCTCGGCCGGCACGCTGGTGCTGAAGGGTGCGATGACCAGCGACGTCACCGTCGCCTCGGGCGGGACCCTGCAGATCGGCGACGGCGGGACGACGGGCGACCTGACGGGCGACCTGGTGATCGCCGGCACGGCGGTCTTCAACCGCTCGGACGCCTACGACTACGCCGGCGACATCACCGGCGCGGGCGAGTTGATCAAGAAGGGGGCGTCCCGCCTGACCCTGTCCGGGCAGTACAACTTCACCGGCACGACCACCGTCCAAGGCGGCTCGGTGCGGATCCTGCACCTGCCGCAGACCGCGGAGGTCCAGGTCGACAACGGCGTACTGGACCTCAGCGGCCTGACCCAGACCATCAGCAATCTCAGCGGCGGCGCGACCGGCGGCGTGGACATCACGGGCGGCGCCCTGACGGTCAACCAGTCGGGCAGCACCACCTTCGCCGGCCAGATCACCGGCTCGGGCTCGTTCACCGTCACCGGCGGCGGCGTGATCGAGCTGACCGGCGCCAACACCTATACCGGCGATACGACCGTCACGGCCGGTAAGCTGAAGGTCAACGGCTCGGTGACCTCCGACGTCACCGTGGGCGCGGCCGGCGCCCTGGGCGGTTCGGGCGTGATCGGCGGCGACGTCGTCGTGCAGGGCGGCGGCCAGGTCACGCCCGGCAACTCGCCCGGCACCCTGACCGTGGCCGGCGACTTCACCTTCGCCGCGGGCTCGACCTATCAGGTGGAAGTGCTGCCGACCGGCGAGCACGACCTGATCGTCGTGGGCGGGGCCACCACTATCCAGACCGGCGCCAAGGTGGCCGTGCTGGCCGGCGGTCCGGCCTCGCAGTACGCCCGTCTGACCCAATACGGCATCCTGACCTCGGCGGGCGGGATCACCGGCAAGTTCTCCAGCGTCACCAGCGACATGGCGTTCCTGACGCCCAGCCTGACCTACACGGCCAACGCCGTGCGTCTGAACCTGGTCCGCAACGACATCCGCTTCGCCAGCTTCGCCACGTCCTCGAACCAGGCCCGCGTGGCCGACGCGGCCGAGTCCCTGGGCCTGGGCGCGCCGGTCTACGACGCCCTGGTCACCCAGAACGCGGCGGGGTCGAGCCAGGCCTATTCGGCCCTGGATGGCCAGGTCTATGCCGACGTCTCGACCGTCCTGGCGGGCGAGGCGGGCCGGCTGCGGCAGGCGATCCAGGCGCGGACCTCGGCTCCGGCTGAGGTGTCGGGCGGCTGGGGCGATGTCTTGGCCGGCTGGAGCAAGGTCGACGCCGGGGCCGGTGCGGCGGGCCTCAAGGTCAGCGGCGCGGGCCTGGTGGCCGGCGGCGACCGGGTGCTGGGCGACACGCGCCTGGGCCTGGCGGCGGCCTATGGCGAGGCCGACGGCACGGTATCGGCCCGCAACAGCCGCGCCGAAAGCAAGAACGCCCAGGTCGCGGCCTACGCCGCCACCGCCTTCGGACCGCTGCGCGCCGACCTGGGCGCGGCCTATGTCTGGTCGTCGATCGACACCGAGCGGGCGGTGGTGTTCCCGGGCAATCAAGACCGGGTGAAGGGCAAGTACGACGCCACGGTGGGCCAGGTGTTCGGCCAGGTGTCCGCCCCCATGACGCTGGGCGCGGCTTCGGTCGAGCCCTTCGTGGCGGCAAGCTACCTGCGCGTGAAGAGCGATGACTTCAGCGAAACGGGCGGCTTCGCGGCCCTGAAGGTCGACGGTGTCACCCGCGAGCTGGGCCTGGTCGATGTCGGGGTCAGGCTGAAGGGCCAGTTCGACGTCGGCGGGGCCTCGGTCCTGCGACCGCGCGTCGCCATCGCCTGGCGGATGGCCACGGGCGACCTGGCGGGCCAGACCTCCAACGCCTTCACGGGCGGGACGACCCGCTTCGTGGTCAGCGGCGCCAAGTACGACGCCAACGCCGTGGCCGTGCAGGTGGGCGCCGACCTGGTGTCGGGCGATCGGGCGCGGTTCGGGGTGACCTACGAAGGGACCTATGGCGACCGCTTCGAGGCCCAGGCGATCCGCGCCGGCGGCGCCTGGCGCTTCTAGGGCGCTTCTAAGGGCTGGGGGGAGGCGCTCTCTGGGGGAGCGTTTCCGGGGGGACGGTCGAGGGCGCCTAGCGCGTCCTCGACCGGTCTTCGCTCAGCATCAGCACCAACTCGGCCTGGCGGGTCGCGCCGGTCTTGCTGAAGATCGATTTCAGGTACGAGCGCACCGTGTTGCGCGACAGGTTGGTGGTCAGGGCGTAGTCGGCCAGCGTGCCGCCCTCGACAAGGAAATAGGCCAACTTGGCCTCGGCCTCGGTCAAGCCGTGCTCTTCGCGATAGGACGCCAGGGCCTGTTCCTGCGAACGGCCCTTGGCCCGTCCGAAGATTTCCAGCGCCCGCAGCACGTAGGGATGGCCGTCGGCGGCGGCCTTGGCCAGCCGCGCCTCCAGGCTCGGATAGACCCGCGTCAACGGCTTAAGGTTGTCGAACAGGGCGTCTTGCTGTTTCTTGTTTGACACAAAGCGTGGCCTGGGGAGCGTTCGCGTTACAATGGTATCCATTACAGCGGCCGTCCCGCGTCAAGGGGTGGTCGAACTAAAGGCCGCGCCGGAGACGTCGCGCAGGCCGTTCGCCGATTTTCGCCAGAAGCTCAGCTACTTGATCGCCCAGCGGGTGATCACTCGGGTGCTGCGTAGGTGCCTGACCAGCCATGCCCGGGGCGAGGAGGCGTTCGGGGAGTTCCTGCGCAAGGCCCGCGCGTGGCACGACCGCTATGACGGGGTGCTGCCCTCCCTGGAGGTCGACGCCACCTGGAGCGCGACGCCCGACTACGCCGCCCCGTCGCCGCCCACCCGGGCCGACTGGTTCGCGCCCCGCGACAAAGCGCCGCGCGGCACGGTCTTCTACGTCCACGGCGGTTCGTTCGTCGCCGAGCGCAGCCCGCGGATCGGCCAACTGGTGGGCCGCTTCGCCGCCGCAGCCGAGGCCAGCGTCTACGCGCCGTCCTATCGCCTGGCGCCCGAGCATCCGTGTCCCGCCGCCGTGGAGGACGTTATCGAGGCTTGGCGCTGGCAGCTGCGCCATCGTCCGGACGAGCCGGTCGTGGCCCTGGCGGAGTCGGCCGGGGCGGCGATCATGATGGCCGCCTTCCAGGTGATCCGGGACAAGGGCGAGCCGATGCCGGCCGGCATCGTGCTGCTGTCGCCGTGGCTGGACCTGTCACTGCAGAGCTGGTCGGTGATGGCCGCCTCGATCGCCAAGACCTCGCCGCACACCATGGAGTCGCTGGCGATGTTCTCGCATTTCTACCTGCAGGGTCGTTCGGCGATCGAGCCGATCGCCTCGCCGCTGTTCGGCAGCTTCGACGGCTTCCCGCCGCTGCTGGTCCACGCCAGCCGGACCGACATCCTCTACGACGACTCCATGCGGCTGGCCGACAAGGTGCGCGACGTCGGGGGCGACCTGACCCTGCGCCACTGGGCCGACGAGACCCACTTCTGGGAGCGGATGAACACGCCCAAGGCCCGGCAGTCGATCGAGCTGGCGGCGGGCTTCATCCGCCGGCGCCTGGACGAGCGGCGCGTCGGGGCCTGGTAGGAAGCCGGCCCGGCCCGGCCCGGCCCGGCGCGACGGCCGGTCCGGGGGCTTCGTCGGTCACTCGGCCGCGATCTTCTGGACGGCCCAGCGATGTTCGGGCACGGGCAGGCCGAGATGGCCGCGCAAGGTGTCGTGCTCGTACTCGGTGCGGAACAGGCCCTTGGCCTGCAGGATCGGCACGACCCTCTCGCGGAACAGGGCGAAGTCTCCCGGGCGGGTGACGTGCAGGATGAAGCCGTCGACGGCCCGTCCAACGAACCAGCGCTCGATCTCGTCGGCCACGGTCTGGGGCGAGCCGACGAAGTTGGCGCGCCAGCGGCCGAACCGCTCGGCGGCTTGGCGCACGGTCAGGTTCTCGGCTCGGGCGATCCGCACGATGCGCTCGGCGTGGCCCTTGTAGCTGTTGAGGCTGAGCTGGCTGACGTCCGGGAACGGCCCGTCCAGCGGGTACTGCTTGAAGTCGTGATAGCCGAAGGCTCGGCCCAGTTCGACCAGCAGCTTGTCGAGCTCGCGGCTGCCGGCCTGGGCTTCCGCGAGCGCCTGGGCCTCCTCGTCGGTGTCGGCGATGATTGGGGCGATGCCCGGCAGGACGCTGATGTGGTCGGGATCGCGGCCCAGGGCGGCGGCGCGGGCCTTGAGATCGGCATAGTACTCGACCGCGTCCTCGAAGCTGTCGACGCCGGCGAACACGCCTTCGGCGATCTTGGCCCCCAGGTCGCGGCCGGCGCCGCTGACCCCGGCCTGGAAGATCACCGGCTGACCCTGGGGCGAGCGCGACAGGGCCAGCGGCCCGGCCACCGAGAAGTGCTTACCCTTGTGGTTCAGCGCATGCTGCTTGGTCTTGTCCAGGAAGACGCCGGTCGCCTTGTCGCGCGGGAAGGCGTCGTCCTCGTAGCTGTCCCAAAGGCCCTGGACAACGTCGACGAACTCGCCAGCCCGCTCGTAGCGTTCGCCGTGCTCGAAGTGCTCGTCGCGGCCGTAGTTGCGCGCGGCGCCTTCCAGGCCCGTGGTCACCACGTTCCAGCCGGCGCGGCCCTTGGAGATGTGGTCCAGCGAGCCGAACTGGCGGGCGACGTTGTAAGGCTCCCAATACGAAGTGGTCAGGGTGCCGACCAGGCCGATCTTCGAGGTCGAGACCGCGACGGCCGACAGCAGGGTCAGGGGCTCGAGGCGGTTGAGGAAGTGCGGGGCGGTGTCGGGCGTGATGAACGGGCTGTCGACGATGAACACCAGATCGAACTTGGCCGCCTCGGCCAGGCGGGCGTTGTCGATGTACCAGTTGATGTCGATGCTGGCGTCGCCGGGCAAGGCGGGGTCGCGCCAGCGGGTGTGGTCGGTGCCCACGCCGGCCAGGATCGCGCCGAGTTTCAGTTGGCGGGGTGTTTGCTGCGTCATGGGGAACCCTCGAGTTGAGAAGGTGACGCTACGAGCCGGCGCGGGACGGGGATAACGAGCACTGCTGAACAGGCCCATTCAGCTTGTTCAACTGTGCGGAGAAAACGCCAATGATTACAGCGTGTTTTCGGATTTCTTTCGGCGCTTCGAGGAAAATTGCGCCGGCCTCACCAGGAGCGGCGGACCGTGAGGGTCAGGGTGCGGGGCGTCGCGCCATAGATCTGGTCGCGGCCGAAGGCGCTGGAGATCGCCCGGTCGGGGGTGTTCTTGTCGAAGACGTTGCGCAGGGCGACGGCCACGCTGGTCGGCCCGTGGTCGATGGTCAAGGTCACGGTGTCGAGCGAACCGGCGGGCAGGTAGATGTAGTCCGGATCGTCGGCGCTGAAGGCCGAGGTCAGGGCCGAGCGTCGCTCGTTCTGCCAGCTGAGCAAGGCCGAGGTGTCGGGACCCAGCGGGTGGCGATAGCCCAGGGTGGCGGTGTGCCGATAGCGGGGGATGTTCGGCGCCCGGTCGCCGGGCTGGGTCTGGAACTCCTCCCGCGCCAGGTCGGTGACGCTGGTCAGGCGGGCGTCGGTGACGGCGCTGTTGAAGTCCAGGGTCAGGCCGCGACCGAGATTGGCCTTGAGGGCCGCCTCCAAGCCCTGGATCCGCGTCGAGCCGATGTTCATCACGTAGCTGAACGCGCCCTTGGGCGTAGCGTTGGCGAACTGCATGTCGTGGAAATCGATGTGGAAGGCCGCCGCCTCGAACACCACGGCGTTGTGGAACAGCGCGTGGCGTACGCCCAACTCGTAGTTCCACAGGTGATCGGGAGCGAAGGTCTGCACGGCCTGGGCCGGATCGGGCGTGGTGTTGACGCCGCCGGGGCGCGCGCCCTGCGAAGCCTGCAGATAGAGGCCGCCGTCCTCGCCCAGGCTCCATTCGGCCCGAAGCCGGACATTGAACGCCTCGCCGTCGGCCGCGCGCTCGGGCATCGAGGTGGTCGAGCCGCTGATGATGTTGGGGATCAGCACGTCGGTCCACGCCGCTCGGCGGGTGGCGGCGTAGCGGGCCCCCGCCGTCAGGGTCAACCGCCGGCTGATCGGCTGGACCAATTGGGCGAAGACGGCGGCCTGATTGAAGCGCGAGCCCAGGGTCCGCAGGCCGGTATAGCCGGCCTCCTCGTCGATCCCGCCCTGGTCGTCGATGACATGGGCGGCGCTGCGGGTGTGCTCGCGCCGACGCTCGAGGAACAGCCCGGCCGTCCAGCGGCCCAATCCCACATCGCCGTCGGCCCGCAGTTCCTGGACCAGCGACTGGATCTCGGTGGCCTGGGCCAGGGCGCTGGGGGCGCGGCTGTTGACGTACGCGGCATAGGCCTCGCGCTGCTCGGGCCCGCAGTCGGCGGAGGTCGCGAAGTAGCGGCGGCAGCCGGCCGGATCGTCGGCCAGGCCGAGGACCACCTGGCTGGAATCCAGCCGTCGACCCAGGTTCCAGCCATAGTAGGCGGTGGTGCTGGTCAGCACGGTATGGGGCAGGCGCAGGGTCAGGATGAGGCTGGAGAGGCCCAGGTCGTGGTCGCTGCTGTTGAGGCTGTAGCGGTCCGACAGGCCTGGGCCCAGCGAGCCGTTCCAGACCGAGGTGTCGCCGATCCGCCGCTGCTGATAGACGGCCAGGCCGGTGGCCTCCAGCTGATCCGTCAGCCGGGCCTTGACCGACACGCGGACGCCCTGGGTCGTCTCGTCGTTGGTGTTGTCGCGGCCCAGGCGGACATTGTCGATATAACCGCCGTTGTCGCGGCGATAGGCGACCAGGCGGACCGCCAGTTCGTCGCTGACCGGCAGGTTCTCGGCCACCGCGACCATGCCGCCGGGCGCGCCGCCTTTGACGAAGCGGGCCTGCAGGCTGACGCTGCCGGCGTAGCGGCCCAGCACGGCGGTGTTGGGCTCGATGCGCAGTTCGCCGCCGATGGCGCCGCCCCCGTGGTCGAAGCCCTGGGGGCCGCGCAGGACGTCGACGTGGTTGATGTCCACCAGGGCCAGGTCCGGCGTCACCAGGCCCGGATCGGAATTGGTGCCGGACGGACCCGAGACCGGCGCGCCGCCGAAATAGATCGGGGTGGTGGCCTCGCCCGCGCCGTACACCCCGCGCAGGGCCAGTTTCAGCTGGCCGGCGCCGGAGGGCAGGGCGTTGAGGGCGGGGGACAGCCGGGCGACCTCGCCGGGGTCGAAGACGCCGCCGCCGGCCAGGACACGGGCGCTCAGCCGCTCGACATTGGGCGGGGCTTCGTCCGAGACGGCGGTGACGATCACGGTGTCGACCGGGCTGGGCTCGCCGGCGGGCGGGCGAGGGCGGTCGTTTAGGACAGCCTGCGGCGTTGGAGCCGGGGCGCGCGCCGTGATCAGGATCATCCGGTCGCCGACGATCCGGTAGTCGAGGTCGGACCCGCGCAGCAGCCGCTCCAGCGCCTCCTCGACCGTGAAGCTGCCGTTGAGGCCGGCGGTGCGGCGGTCCTCCAGGACGGCGGCGGAGAGCAGCACCTGCTTGCCGCTCTGCAGGGCCACCCGCTTGATCGCCTCGGCAAGACCGGACGCGGGGATCGAGAACGCCTGACGGAGCCCAGTCGCCGCGGCTTCGGCGGGCTGGGGCGCGAGGACCGAGGACGCGGCGACGGCGCCTAGGAATATAAGAATTGCGCGCGTCAAGGGAGGGTGTGGATTGGTATATCTTAAGTTGATTTGACGATAGATGTGAATGGTCGTGGTATATCAGTGTAGTCAGATTGGGCGCCAACGATGCTTTGCGCGGATCATCAGGCAAAAAACCAAGGGTCTGAGTAAAACCCGTGTTCGCGACTTGACGCGAGGCGGAGCAGGGGTGAACCGGGGCGCGTGTTCGCGAAAAAGGCGATAAGTCGGGCGGAAGGGGCGTATCCGGGGCAGGCCGAGGTCTGGCGGTACGCGCCGATGCTGCGCGGCTATTTCATGCGGCGGATGGGCGGCGACGTCGACGATCTGGTGCAGGAGGTGCTGCTGCGCATTGAACGCCGTCAGAGCAGCGAGCCCATCGACAATATCGAGGGCTATCTGTTCCAGGTGGCCTCAAGCGTCCTGAACGACACCCTGCGCGCCGACCGCTCCCGCCAGCGCTCCAAGCACACCGAACTCACGGAATTTCATCACCCCGTTGAGGTTTTGTCTCCGGATCGCGTCTTGGAGGGGAAGCAGCAGTTGGCCTTGGCCCTGAGCGTCCTGGAATCCATGCCCGAGCGGTCCAGGCAGGCGTTCATCCTCGTCCGGTTTGAGCAGATGAGCTATTCGGCGGCGAGCCGCGTGATGGGAATCTCCGTCAGCGCGGTCGAGAAACACATCATGAAGGTGGTTCGGCGGCTGACCGAACGCCTGCGGAGAGACGATGACGTCGGACGGAACGATGCGAACGGTTGACGAGCAGGCGCTGGACGCCGCCGCCGGCTGGCACGCGCGTCTGGGATCGGGGCAAGCCAGCGCCCGCGAACGCCAGGAGTTCGACGCGTGGATCGGCGCGTCGCCGGAGCACCAGAAGGCCTGGGCCGAAACCCAGAGCGCCTGGGCGCTGGTCGGTGACCTGGCCGATCATCCCGCCCTGGCCCAAGCCCGTCGCCAGGCGCGCAAGCCCGCCGCGTCGCGCTACTGGACGCCCGTGGCCATCGCCGCCGGCCTGGTCGCCGCGGTGGCGCTGGGCGTTACCTGGAAGTCCGTGGCCCCGCCGAGCGTCGCGCCGAGCCAACAGACCTCGGTGGCCGCGCTCGACTATACGACGGCGGTCGGCCAGGTCAGCCGCGTCGCCCTGGCGGACGGCACGGTTGTCGTGCTCGACGCCGATTCCGCCATGACCGCGACCTTCGACGGCAAGACGCGCCGCGTGACCCTGTCGCGCGGGCGGGCCCAGTTCCAGGTCGCCCATGACGCGGCCCATCCGTTCGTGGTCACGGCCCAGGGGCGCGGCGTGACGGCGCTGGGCACGGTGTTCGACGTCGATCTCGAACCCTCGGCCGTCACCGTGACCCTGCTGCAGGGCAAGGTGGCCGTGCGCGAGCTGACGTCCCGCGAGAACCCCCGCCAGGCTATCCTGGCCCCAGGCGAGCGGCTGGTCGCGTCCGGCGAGGGCGCCTGGTCGCGGCGCTCGGTCGACACCGCCCAGGCGGCCCGCTGGCTGAAGGGCGACCTGGTGTTCGACGAGACTGAACTGGGCGCGGTGACCGCCGAGCTGAACCGCTATTCCAGCCGCAAGCTGGTGCTGGCCGACACCGGCCTGGCGCGCACGCCGATCAGCGGCGTGTTCAAGGCCGGCGATCCGGAGGCCCTGGCGGAGGGCCTGGCGGCCAGCGGCCTGGCCCGCGTCTCGCGGCGCTCGCCCGACCAGATCGTGCTGGCCAAACCCTAGGCGCCCGAAGCCCGGGTTCCCCGGAAAGTCCGTCTTCTCGAAGAAAAACTTCAGCGTGGGGGTGAGGGACCTCGCGCCGCTTACGTCTGACTTGGCGGCCGTCAGGGGTCTCGGGCACGCATCCGGGCGCACGGTCGTCGGTCGAGGGGATAAATCGAATGAACACCAGGACTTCCATCCGCGCCGCCATGCTTGTGACGACGGCGCTCACCGCTTCGGTCTGGGGCGGTCAGGCGCTGGCGCAGGACGACGCGGCCGCGGTCGAAGAGATCGTTGTGGTCGGCACGCGCATCGAGGGCTCGAAGGTCACCGCGGCTCTGCCGGTGACCTCGATCGACGCCAAGCAGATCGAAGCCATCGGCGCGACGTCGGGCGACGACCTGTTCCGTGCCATCCCTCAGATGGGCGACGTCAACTACAACTCCAGCTACATCCCCAACAGCAGCAACTCCGCCCGGGGCGATATCGGCTCGGTGAACCTGCGCAACCTGGGTTCGGGCAACACCCTGGTGCTGCTGAACGGCCGCCGCGTCGTGGCCCATCCGACCAGCCAGGCCGACGGTTCAAACCTGGTGCCTGTGATCACCTTCAACACCAACGCCATCCCCACGACCGGCCTGTCGCGGCTGGAAGTGCTGCGTGACGGCGCCGGCGCCATCTACGGCTCGGACGCCGTGGCCGGCGTGGTCAACACCGTGCTGAAGGACAACTACAACGGCGTCGAGGCCGAGGCCCAGTACGGCTTCGCCGAAGGCACGCACCTGAAGGAATACGGTCTCAACGTCCTGGCCGGCCACAACTTCGAGCGCGGCAATGTCACCGTGTTTCTGAACTACAACCAGCGCACGGCCCTGCGGTCGGGCGACCAGGACTTCACCGCCTCGGCCGACAAGCGTCCGCTGTTCGCGGGCACGCGCTTCGACGGCGCCGCGTCGCTGGACGGCCGGGCCACCACCACGCCCTGGGGCAACTTCACCGCCGCCGCCCGCGTGACGCAGAACGGCACGGCGATCACCAGCGCGGCCGGGGCCTTCCACATCCAGCCGACCACCAATTCGGGCTGCCTGGCCAGCGCCGGTTCGGGTATCTGCTACGATGACGGCACCGTGGCCACCTCGGGCGACGACCGCAACCTGCGCTACGACCCGCAGGCTGGCGAGGGCACCTCGATCATGCCCGAGCTGAAGCGCCTGAATGTCTATCTGACGGGCAACTACGACGTCACCGAGAACGTCCGCGCCTATGGCGAGGTCGGCTACTACACGGCCACCACCCACGCGTTCCAGAGCCCGGTCTACATGACCTCGGCCCAGGTGATCACCGCTCCGGCCAGCAACTACTGGAACCCCTTCGGCCCGACCACTTTCAACGGCGTGGCCAACCCGAACCGCCTGCCGGGCATCAACGCCCCGGCCGGCGGCCTGAACGTGACCATGGCCAGCTACAGCTTCGCCGACCTGGGCCCGGCCAAGGTCGACGTCAAGAACACCCAGAGCCGCTTCCTGGGCGGCCTGAAGGGCGAGAAGTTCGGCTGGCATTGGGACTCGGCGCTGCTCTATTCGAAGGCCGAGGTGAAGGATACCTCCGACGGCGTCAGCGCGACCTTGCTGCAGAAGCAGCTCGCCCTGTCCACGCCTGACGCCTACAACCCGTTCAACGGCGGTAATGTCGCCAACCCCAGCGTGGGCGACAGCACGGCCAGCAGCGAAGCGGCCCGCAACGCCATCCGCGTGAAGAGCACGCGTGACAGCACCAGCACCCTGGCCTCGTGGGACTTCCGGGTCTCCAAGGCCGACCTGTTCCACCTGCCGGCCGGCGACGTCGGCGTGGCGGCGGGGATCGAGGCGCGTCGCGAGACCCAGAAGGACGACCGCGACGCCCGCGTCGACGGCACGATCAAGTACACCAACTCGGTCACGGGCATCACCTATGACAGCGACCTGATCGGCACCAGCACTTCGCCCGACACCAAGGGCCACCGCACCGTCGCCTCGGCCTACGCCGAGCTGGCCGTGCCGGTGATCTCGCCGGAGATGGGCATCCCGCTGGTCCGCAATGTCGAGATGCAGCTGGCCGGCCGCTACGAGGACTACAGCGACGTCGGCGACGTGGCCAAGCCCAAGGTCGCCGTGGCTTGGGACCTGGTCGACGGCCTGCGCCTGCGCGGTTCGTGGTCGGAAGGCTTCAAAGCCCCCAACCTCGAGCAGATCAACGCCACGGTGGTGACCCGCTCGAACACCCGCACTGACTACGTGCGCTGCGAGGCCGACCTGCAGACAGGCCGGATCAGCAGCTTCAGCAACTGCACGCGCACCCAGAGCACGGCCGCCCAGCGGTCGGGCAACCCGGACCTGAAGCCGGAAACCTCGACCTCGACCGGCTTCGGCGTGGTGTTCGAGCCGAAGTTCGTGCCCGACCAGTTCGGCCACTTCACCTTCACCGTCGACTACTGGCGCGTGAAGCAGAAGGGCATCGTCGGCATCTTCGGCGAGGGCAACGCCCTGATCCTGGACTATCTGGACCGCATGTCGGGCGGCTCGAACCCGAACGTCGTGCGCGCGGCCCCGACCGCCGACGACGTGGCGGCCTTCGCCGGCACCGGCCTGACGCCGGTCGGCACGGTGCTGTACGTCAAGGACCAGTACGAGAACCTGCTGCCGCAGGAAGCTCGCGGCATCGACTACAATCTGATGTGGCGTCTGCACGGCACCAAGTTCGGCGACTTCGACGTGAACATCGGCGCGGCCCAGCTGCTGAAGTTCTACCAGTCGCCGTCGCCGGCCATCGCCGAACTGCTCGCCGCGCGGTCGGCCGGCGAGATCAACGCCGGGACGACCATCACCGGGGGCGGCGATCTGCTCAAGCAGAACGGCAAGCCTGAACTGAAGTGGACCGCCGCCCTGACCTGGCGCCTCAACCAGGTCACCGTCGGCGCCTTCACCCAATATACCAGCGATGTGCAGGACCCTTCGCTGCTCGACTCGGCGGGCGCGGCCTGGACCGTCGACTCCGAACTGACCGGAAACCTGTACGCCCAGTACGATTTCACGGACGGTTGGGCGTCCGACACCAGCCTCAAGCTGGGCGTGCGGAACATCACCGATGAGAAGCCCCCCATCTCGTCGAGCGGCTACATGGGCAGCCTGTACCAGCCCTATGCCCGATACTGGTACGCCAGCATCCGCAAGCGCTTCTAGTCCACGCCCCCGAAGGCCCCGGCGTCATCCCCCCGACGCCGGGGCCGCCTTGCTTCTCAGAGTAACCTCATGATCCGCAACAGCTTCCGCGCTCCGGTGCGTCGTCCTCTGCTGGCGCTGGCCGCCGTCCTGGCGCTGAGCGCCGCCCCGCTGTCGGCCCTGGCCCAAGAGGGCACCGGCGGCGACATCGTCGGCTACGGCCAGATCCACCATCCCGAGATTGGGCGCGGCGGCATGGTGGTCGCCCAGAACCGCATCGCGGCCAATGTCGGCGCCGAGATCCTGCGCAAGGGCGGCAACGCCGTGGACGCCGCGGTCGCCACCGCCTTCGCCGAAGCCGTCAGCCTGCCGCGCGCCGGCAACATCGGCGGCGGCGGCTACATGCTGATCCACATCGCCAAGACCAACGAGACGATCGCCATCGAATATTACGGCCAGGCGCCCCTGGCCACGACGCCGGGCCTGCTGGTCGGACCTGACGGCAAGGCGGGCGGCAAGCTCAGCCAGAGCTTCAAGGGCGTGTCGGTGCCGGGCACCGTCGCGGGCCTGTGGGAAGCCCATCACCGCTACGGCAAGCTGCCGTGGAAGGCCGTGGTCGACCCGGCCGTGCGGATGGCCAAGACCGGCGTGATCCTCAGCGACGACGAAGCCAACGCTCTGAACGGCGAGCGCAAGGCGATGCTGGCCGATCCCGGCGCGGCCAAGGCCTTCTTCAAGCCGGACGGTTCGTCCTACCAGGTGGGCGAGCGCCTGCCGCAGCCCGACCTGGCGTGGAGCCTGGCCCAGATCCGCGACAAGGGCGTGGACGCCTTCTACAAGGGCGAGGTCGGCAAGCGCATGGTGGCCGGCATCAAGGCCGGCGGCGGGGTGATCTCGATGGAAGACCTGGCCGCCTACAAGGCCAACGTCTCCGCGCCGATCTGGGGTGAGTATCGCGGGCACAAGATCGCCTACATGCCGCCGACCGCCTCGGGCGTGACCCTGGCCGAGGTGATGAACATCCTCGAGACCTTCCCGATGAAGGAGCTGGGCTCCAACAGCGTGGCCAGCCTGCACGTGCTGTCCGAGGCCATGAAGATCGGCTGGACCGACCGTCAGTACGTCGGCGGTCCGCCGCAATGGACGACGCCGGTCGCCGGCCTGACCAGCAAGACCTACGCGGCCGAGCGCGCCAAGCTGATCTCGATGACCTCGTCGCTGTCGAGCAAGGACCTGAAGGGCGGCGACCCCTACCGCTACGAAAGCCCCAATACGACCCACTTCTCGGTGGCCGACGCCGAGGGCAACGCCGTCAGCAACACCTTCACGCTCAGCGCCTCGTTCGGGGCGCACGTGGTGGCGCCGGGCACGGGCTTCCTGCTCAACAACTCGATGGGCAACTTCTCGTGGGGCAAGCGCGCCGAGGAGACGACGGCCAACAAGCCCGAGCCGGGCAAGCGGGTGGGCTCGACCATCACGCCGCTGATCGTCTTCAAGGGCGACAAGCCGTGGCTGGTCACCGGCACGCCCGGCGGCGGCTACATCATCGCCACCATGGCCCAGATGCTGAGCAACGTGATCGACCACGGCCTGAACGTGGCCGAGGCCGCCGAGCGTCCGCGCATGAACCAGTCGGGCGTCGATGGCCCCCTGGAGCTGGAAGCCGGCTTCTCGCCCGACATCGTGCCGCTGCTGGAGGCCAAGGGCCACAAGGTGACCCCGTCGATGACCATGGGCAGCACCCAGTCGATCCTGATCGACGGGGGCCTGTTCTACGGCGCGGCCGACACCCGTCGTCCGGACGCCGCGGTGGTGGGCGCGCGCTAGGCGCTCACCCGGTCCCCCAAAGAAGAAGGGCCGCTCCGAGGAGCGGCCCTTTTGCTATTCGGCGCCGGCGTTCTTGCGATAGTCCAGCGGCGGAGAGCGATCGCCCAGCAGGGGCTTGTAGACGAAGTTGGCCCCCTGGCGCTGCTTGAGCTCGGCCTTGGCGGCGGCGATCAGCTTGGGATCGCTGAAGACGTCGGCGCCGGTCAGGGCGATCGATTTGGCGGCGACCACCGCGCCCTTCACGCCGATCGTGGTGCCGGCGGCGGCGGCGTTCTGCCAGCTGTGGCCGGGCGAGCCGGGCACGAAGGTGGCGGTGACCAGGCCGACGGTCGGCACGTTCCAGCTGACGTCCGAAACGTCGGTCGAGCCGCCGCTGGCGCCGCCGCGGTCGTAGGGGGCGACGGTCTTGATCGAGGCCAGGTCGCCGCCGCCGTCCGGCAGGCTGGCGGCCAGCTTGGTGGCGAAGGCGGTCTCCTCGGCCGTCCACTGCTCGCCGCCCACGCGGCGGAGGTTGGCGTCCATGGCGCGGCCCAGGGCGTCGTTGGGCAGCATGCTGTAGACGCCGCCGGTGATCTCCCAGTCGACCGTGGTGCCGGTGGCCAGGGCCGCGCCCTTGGCGGCATTCTCGACCCGACCCCAGACGTCGCGGACGATCTTCGGGTCGACGTGGCGGACGTAGTAGTAGACCTCGGCGAAGTCCGGCACGACGTTGGGCGCCTTGCCGCCGCTGGTGATCACGTAGTGGATGCGCGTGCCGTCCGGCACGTGCTCGCGCAGGAAGTTGGTGGCCACGTCCATGATCTCCACGCCGTCCAGAGCCGAGCGGCCCTTGGAGGGCGAGGCGGCGGCGTGGCTCGAGACGCCGTGGAAGCGGAACTTGCCCGAGAGGTTAGCCTGGGACGGCGACTGGGCGGCGCTGTTGACGTTGCCGGGGTGCCAGTGGATGGCGATGTCCACGTCCTTGAACAGGCCGTCACGGACCATGTAGACCTTGCCCGAGCCGCCTTCCTCCGCCGGCGTGCCGTAGACGCGCAGCTCGCCCTTCACGCCGTGGGCGACCATCCACTCCTTCAGGGCGATGGCGCCGTTGACCGAGGCCGCGCCGAACAGGTTGTGACCGCAGCCGTGGCCGGCGTCGCGACCGGGCAGGGGCTGTTTCTCGGGAACGGCGGCCTGGGCCAGACCGGGCAGGGCGTCGTACTCGGCCAGGACGGCCACGACCGGACCGGGACCCGTCTTGAAGCTGGCCACGAAGGCCGTCGGCTCGCCGGCGACGCCGGGGGTGACCGTGAAGCCGGCCGCCTTCAGCTGGTCCTGCAGCAGGGCCGAACTCTTGGTCTCCAGATAGCCCAGCTCGGCGAAGTCCCAGATCTTCATGGCCGCGTCCGCGAGCTGCGGCTGACGGTCGTCGACCCGGCGGATCAGCTCGGCGCGATCGGCCTCCTTGATCGGCGCGGCCTGGGCCCCGGCGACGGCGAGCGCGCTGGCCGAAGCCAACGCCAATGCGAACCACGAACGCTTCAATGTTCCACCCTTCTTGTCGGCGCCGAACGTCGGCGCACGGATTAAGACGTAGGAGGCGGGCAAAGCATCACCTTGGATGATCCAAGAATTTCATCGCCGATGAAGGTCAACAGCTCCTTCTACGACCGCGGGTCCATTG
>JAGIBE010000275.1 GCA_017744495.1 Caulobacter sp.
GGTCGTTCTGGCCGTCGCCGTCCAGGGTGACGACGATGGGCGCGCGGGCGGCCAGCACGCCGCTGCGCACGGCGCGGCTCTGACCCGAGTTCTTGCGATGGCCCAGCACCCGCAGCTGCGGGATCTCGGCCTTCAGCGCCGTCAGCAGGGCCTTGGTGTCGTCGCGGCTGGCGTCGTCGATGAAGATGATCTCGTGGTTCTCGCCGGCGAAGGCGGCGGCGATCTCGCGCGCCAGCGCCGGCGCGGCGCCGCCTTCGTCGAAGACCGGCACGACGATCGAATAGTCAGGAGCGGCTGAGGCTTGAGCGTTCATCGGCCTCTAATACCCGAAAAATAGCCAGAAAGAAGGATCGTGCTATTCCAGCATGATGACGCTTGAATCTCGCCTGGATGACTGGAGCCGCGGCTGGCGCGGCCCGCTGTTCGCCGCCCTGGTGGCGCTGATCGCCGGACTGCCCGGCCTGTTCACGATGCCGCCGCTGGACCGCGACGAATCGCGCTTCGCCCAGGCCACCGCCCAGATGCTGGAAACCGACGACATGGTCGTCATCAAGTTCCAGGATCAGCCGCGCTTCAAGAAGCCGGTCGGCATCCACTGGCTGCAGGCGGCCAGCGTCACCGCCTTCTCGGCGGCGGAGGACCGGGGCATCTGGGCCTATCGTATCCCCTCGCTGCTGGGGGCCATGCTGGCGGCGGCGGCCTGCGCCTGGGGCGCGGGGGCGCTGCTGAGCCCCAAGACCGGCCTGCTGGCGGGCGGCATCGTGGGCGCGACCCTGCTGCTGTCGACCGAGGCCTTCATCGCCAAGACCGACGCGGCCCTGTGCGGCTTCACCACCTTGGCCATGGCGTCCCTGGCGCGCATCTACGCAGCCCATCTCGCCGGAGAGAAGGTCTCGCGCTGGACCAAGCTGGCCTTCTGGATCGGCCTGGCCATGGCCGTGCTGATCAAGGGGCCCGTCGGGCTGATGGTGGTGGCGCTCAGCGTGATCGCCCTGTGGATCTGGGACCGCAAGGCCGGCTGGATCAAGGACCTGGGCTGGGGCTGGGGCGTCGCCGTGCTGGCGGCCATCGTCCTGCCCTGGGCCATGGCGATCACCGTGGCCACCGACGGGGCCTTCTGGTCCACGGCCGTGGGCAGCGACCTGGCGCCCAAGCTGGCCGGCGGCCAGGAGAGCCACGGCGCGCCGTTCGGCAGCTACGCCCTGGCGGCCTTCCTGCTGGTGTTCCCCGCCACCCTGCTGCTGCCCGCCGGCCTGGTCCAGGGCTGGAGCGGCCGCAAGGAGGCCGGGATCCGCTTCGCGGTCTGCTGGCTGGTCCCGACCTGGCTGGTGTTCGAGATCCTGCCGACCAAGCTGATGCACTACACCCTGCCGACCTTCCCGGCCCTAGCCATGCTGATGGCCGCGTCGCTGCGGGCGCCGCTGGGCAAGATCTCGCGAGCGATCGGGGCGGGACTGTCGGCCTTCGCGGGGCTGCTGCTCTGCGGGCTGGTCGTCTATCTCTACAAAGACTACGGCGACCCGACCGACCTGCCCGTCACGATCCTGACCGCCTTCCTGTTCCTGGCCGCCGGCGTCGTGGGCGCGGTGCTGGTGATGCGCAAGACCGCCGCCACCGCCCTGGTCTCGGCCGGGGTGCTGGGCGTGCTGGCCCACGGCGCCTTGGTGGGCGTGTTCGTGCCGCGCCTGGAGCCGCTGCTGCTGTCGCCGCGCCTGGAGAAGGCGCTGGAAGCGGCCGATCTGGCCCCGCGCGGCGGCGCGCCTGGCCCCGTGGCCGTCACCGGCTACGCCGAGCCCAGCATGATCTTCCTCCTGGGCACCACCACCCAACTGACCGATCCGGTCGGCGCGGCCAAGGCCGTGGCCCAGGGCCGTCCGGCCGTGGTCGAGGGCCGCCAGGAGAAGGCTTTTCAGGCCGCCCTGGCCAGCCTGGGCCAGACCGCCCGTCCAGCTGGGGTGGTCGAGGGCTTCGACTATTCCGACGGCGACAAGGAGCGCCTGACGCTCTATCGCGGCGCGCCCGTCGTCGCCGACGACGAGGACTCCGCCTCGGCCGACGCCCAGCCGGACCTGGACGACGAGCAGGAGTTGGTCGAGCAGCCCAAGGCCCCCGCCAAGACCAAACCCCCGCACAAGGCGCACCGCCGATGAGCCGCTTCATCCAGATCGTCGAGGTCGGCCCGCGCGACGGGTTGCAGAACGAGAAGCTGTCCCTGACCGTGGCCGAGAAGCTGGACATGATCCGGCGGCTCGAGGCGGCCGGCGCCAAGCGCATCGAGACCGTCTCGTTCGTCAATCCCAACCGCGTGCCGCAGATGGCCGGAGCGGAAGAGATCCAAGCCGCCCTACCGCCCGATCTCGACCACTCGCGCATCGGCCTGGTGCTGAACATGCGTGGCTGGGAGCGCTGCGTGTCAGCCGGCTGCGACGAGGCCAATGTGGTGGTCTGCGCCACCGACGGCTTCGGCCTGGCCAACCAGGGCGCGACGGCCAAGCAGCAGCTGGACGTGCTGGGCGCGATCTGCGAGCGCCGGGCGCTGGAGGGCGGCCCGCCGATCACCGCGACGATCTCGGTGGCCTTCGGCTGCCCGTTCGACGGCGAGGTCAGCGAGGACCAGGTCGTGACCATCGCCCGCGCCGCGGCCCTGTTCGGCGTCGCCGAGATCGCCATCGCCGACACCATCGGGGTCGCCGATCCCTGGACCGTCCGCAAGCGCGTCGAGGCCGTGCGCGAGGCCGCGCCGGACACCCGCCTGCGCCTGCACTTCCACGACACCCGCAACACGGGCCTGGCCAACGCCTATGCCGGCGTCGAGGCCGGGGTCGACGTGCTGGACGCCTCGGTCGGCGGCCTGGGCGGCTGTCCGTTCGCGCCGAACGCCACCGGCAATATCGGCACCGAGGACCTGGTCTACATGCTGGAGCGCGGCGGCTACGCCACCGGCTACGACCTGGACGCCCTCATCCAGATCGGCCGCGACGTCAGCGAACGCCTGGGCAAGGCGGCGCCGGCGTCGTCGCTGGGCAAGGCGGGCGGGTTTCCGGGGTAAAACCTTCTCCCTTTGGGAGAAGGTGTCGGCGAAGCCGACGGATGAGGGGTCGAAAGGCCTGTCCGGAGAGGCTCGACAACCCTCACCCGACCCCACTCCACTCCATGGGGCCACCCTCTCCCGCAAGGGGAGAGGGGAAAGACCTAGATCGGCCTGCCCGTGATCTTCCAGAGCAGCGGCCGGGTGATGCTCATCAGCAGGATGGCTGGAGCCAGGAGGACAGCGATCACGTAGCGCTGGACCGTGTCGGCCCGCTTGATGAAGTAGCGCGACAGGCCCACGCCCTTGTGGAACTCGACCTTCACCGGATGTTCCAGACTGGTGTGGCCCAGGTGGATCACCTGGGCGGCCGGCTGGAACAGCACCTCGCCGCCGGCCTGGCGGGCGCGCCAGCACAGGTCGATGTCCTCGACGTGCAGGAAGTAGCCCTCGTCGAAGCCGCGCAACTGGTCGAAGTCCGCGCGGCGCAGGGCGAAGCAGGCGCCGGAGATGGTCGGCATCGGGACCGGACCGTCCGGGAGGGCCTCGTGCTCGCGGTGGATCTCGAACTTCGACAGGCCGGGGAACCGCGCCGTCAGATGGCCGAAGCTGAGCAGGGTGGTGACCGGTGTAACCTCCCCGCGCCGGCCGCCGCGCTGTTCGGTGCCGTCGGTGTTCATCACCCGCGCCCCGACCACGGTCGGGATCGGCCGGCCGTCGAAGGCCGCGACTAGAGCTTCGACGCAGCCTTCCTGCAGGTTGGCGTCGGGATTGAGGAAGACTATGTATTCGCCCCGCGCGACCTGGGCGCCCATGTTGGCGCCGCGCGCGAAGCCGACATTGCCGTGGCCCTGGCGCAGCACGACGCGAGGCTCGGCCAGGCCCAGCTCGCGCAGGCGCGCGGCCTCGTCCTCGGGCGAGCCGTTGTCGATGATGACGAACTCATCGACCTGCGGTTCGGCCAGGACGTGGCGGATGCTTTCGACCAGCGCTTCCCCCGTCTTGTAGACGACCATGACGATCGAGACGCGCGGCCGGATCGGCCGCGCGCCCGCGACCAGGGTCGAAGGAGAGGGAAGGATGCTGTTCATCAGGCCTACGCCAACTCCGCCGCCGCCGCGCGAAGACGAGCGAGGTCCGGCGGCGTCGCTTCCTCGGTCAACGCGCGAACGGCGTCTTCCAGCGACAACACCTTCTGACCCTCGCCGCCGAGGCGACGCAGGGCGACTTCTCCGTTCTCGGCTTCCTTACGCCCGACCACTGCAATCACCGGCGCCTTGGCGAGGCTGTGCTCGCGAATCTTGTAGTTGATCTTCTCGTTCCTGACATCGACCTCTGCGCGAATGCCCGCCGAAGTCAACCGCTCGACCACGCGGTGGGCGTAGTCGTCGGCGTCCGAGGTGATCGTGGCGACCACCACCTGGACCGGCGACAGCCACAGGGGCAGGGCGCCGGCGTAGTTCTCCAGCAGGATGCCGATGAAGCGCTCGAACGAGCCCAGGATCGCGCGGTGCAGCATGACGGGACGATGCTTGGCGCCGTCCTCGCCGATGTACTCGGCGCCCAGGCGCTCGGGCAGGACATAGTCCAGCTGCAGCGTGCCGCAGGTCCACTCGCGGCCGATGGCGTCCTGGACGATGAAGTCCAGCTTGGGCGCGTAGAAGGCGCCGTCGCCCTCGGCGATCACCGGCTCGACCCCGGCCAGGCGCGCGGCCTCGGCCAGCATGCCCTCGGCCTTGTCCCAGAACTCATCCGAGCCCGCGCGCAGCTCCGGACGCGTGGCCAGGGCGATGTACTTGGTCGTCATGCCGAGATCCGCGTGGATCATCCGCGTCAGGCGGATGAAGCGCTCGGTTTCCTCGACGATCTGGTCCTCGCGGCAGAAGATGTGGGCGTCGTCCTGGGTGAAGGCGCGCACCCGCATCAGGCCGTGCAGGGCGCCCGACGGCTCATAGCGGTGGCAGGCGCCGAACTCGGCCATGCGCATCGGCAGCTCGCGGTAGGACCGCTGGCCGACGTTCCAGATCTGCACGTGGCCCGGGCAGTTCATCGGCTTCAGCGACAGGATCTCGCCCTCGACCGTCTCGCAGACGAACATGTTGGCGCGGTACTTGTCCCAGTGACCGGACTTCTCCCAGAAGGCCTTGTCCAGCACCTGGGGCGTCTTGACCTCGATATAGCCGGCGCGGTCCAGCTGGCGGCGCATATAGGCCTCCAGCGTCTGCCACAGCTTCCAGCCCTTGGGGTGCCAGAAGACCATGCCCCGGCCCTCTTCCTGCATGTGGAAGAGGTCCAGCGCCTTGCCCAGCTTGCGGTGGTCGCGGCGCTCGGCTTCCTCGATGCGCTTCAGATAGGCCTCGAGATCGGCCTCCGACGCCCACGACGTGCCGTAGATGCGCTGCAGCTGCGCGTTGTTCTGATCGCCGCGCCAATAGGCGCCGGCCAGCTTGGTCAGCTTGAAGGCCTTGCCCACGTGCTTGGTCGACGGCAGGTGCGGACCGCGGCACAGATCCTTCCAGTTTCCCTGGCGATAGACCGTGATCGTATCCGTCGGCGGCAGGTCGCGAATGATCTGCGCCTTGTACTGCTCGCCGATGTCGTCGAAGTGCTTGATGGCCTCGTTGCGGTCCCAGACCTCACGCGTGATCTTCTCGTCGCGGTCGACGATCTCCTTCATGCGCTTTTCGATCTTCTCCAGATCGTCCAGGCCGAACGGCTCGTCGCGGGCGAAGTCGTAGTAGAAGCCGTCCTCGACGTTCGGGCCGATCGTCACCTGGGTGCCGGGGAACAGCTCCTGCACGGCCTCGGCCAGCACGTGGGCCGTGTCGTGGCGGATGGTGTCCAGCGCCTCGGGCGCCTCGCGCGTGATGATCTCGAACTTGTTTCCTTTGCCCAGCAGGTCGGGCGTGATCGGGCGATCCAGGTCCAGCAGCTGGCCGTCGATCTTGATCAGCAGGGCCTTCTTCTCCAGCGACTTGGAGATCGAGGCGGCCACGTCGCGGCCCGTCGAACCGTCAGCGTACTGGCGGGCCGAGCCGTCGGGGAAAATCAGGTCGATCATTCTTCACATTTCCACTTGCGCGGTTCGCGGGGCGGAGGCGGCGGGTCGTACCCGTGTCCGCCGAACGGATTGCATCGGCAAATCCGTCCCACCGCGAGCCAGGCCCCCTTCAGGGGCCCATGATCCTTGAGCGCCTGGCCCGCGTATTCCGAGCAGGTCGGCAAATACCGGCACTGGCGCCCGATGAAGGGCGAGAGCGTCGTCTTGTAGGCCTTTAGGCCCAGGTCGACGGTGCGTTCGTAGAGTGTCATGCCGGCGCTTTCGCGAACGGAGTCGGCGACTTATCGACTAGCGAAAAGACGCGATCAAGCGGCGCCGGCGCGGCTAGTTCGGGTTTGCGGCGCGGCTGTGGCCTCGCGGACAGCCTCGACCGTGGCCTCGAACGCCAAAAGCGTCGAGGCGTGACGGGCGGGATAGTCCTTGACCGGCTCCAGCACGGCGAGCTCCGAAAATCGACCCGTGGGAGCGGGACCGTTCGACTTGAGCATAGCGCGCAAGGCGTCGCGGGCCAACTCGATCTCGGAAAGATCGGCCCCGACCACCTGGGCGCCGAGGATCGCGGCCGAGGCCTGGCCCAGGGCGCAGGCGGTCACGTCCTGGGCGAAGTCGGCGACCTTGCCGTCCTCGACGATGACGTCGACGACGATCCGGCTGCCGCACAGCTTGGCCGTCTTCTCGGCGCTGGCGTCCGGCGCGGCCAGGCGACCGGCCCGGGGCATGTTGGCCACCAGGCCCAGGATGCGGGCCGAATAGAGGTCGTCGATCATGCCGCTTATGTGGGGGTGTTCTGGCGTTCCGACCAGAGGGTCTCGGCCCGCGCCCGCACCGCCTCGCCCATCAGGGTGAAGGCCGCCTTCAGCCGACGACGCTCGTCGCGGCTGACCCAGCGGACCAGCGGGCCCATGAACAGCTCGCCGTTGGAGAAAGTCGCGTTGGCGGGGCCCATGTTCTCGATCTCGAGATAGCGGATCGCGGTGACGAAACCGTTCAGCCGCTTGGTGCGCCAATGCAGCTGCTCGTAGGGCACCCAGTCCTGGACCACCGCCTCGACCGCCTTGGCGGGCGCATCGCCGATCACCAGGTCGAAGCGCAGCGGCGTGCCGATCCGCATCTCGCCCTCCATACGCGGATGGACCGGGTTCCAGTCCTTCCAGGCGGCGAAGTCGGAGACCACCTCCCAGACGATCTCGGCGGGGGCCTGCACCCCGGTTCGGAATTCTACGGCGCGTTGCATGGGTGTCCGTCTAGCACTGTCAATCGATGAAGCCCAAGCCGCTGGCCTTCTGGAAGACCGGCAGGTCGAGGGAGGGCGGGTCCTGGCCGGCCTGGCTGAGCAGGTCGTGCACCTGGCCGCGATGGTGGGTCTGGTGGTTGAAGAGATGGGCCAGCATGGCCCAGAGGGGCTGGATCACGGTCGTCCCGTCGACCTTGCGGGTCCAGCGGAAGACGCCGGCCAGCCGCTCGTCGGTCAGGCCCGCGACCAGCTCCGACAGGGCCGCGTCCTCGTGGACCCGCGCCGCGCGCAACGTGGCCAGGTCGTCGAAGATCACCGCGTCCAGGGCGTGCGGCGGCAGGGGTTCGCCCCGCAGCCGCGCCAGCCACATGCGATCGGTGACGATCAGATGGTTCAGCGTTCCATGGATCGAGCCGAAGAACGCCCCGCGATCGGCCTTGTAATCGCCCTCGCCCAGCATGGCGCAGGCCGCGTGCAAGCGATGATTGGCCCAGGCGTTGTAGCCGGCGAACATCTGGAAATAGGCGCGCATCTAGGGACTCCGCTCATCCCGGCAAACAGATTATGAATGTAATCTGTTCACGAACCAAGCCGCCATTGTTCGGGTCCTGATTGAGCGGCTGAATTTTGGTTGTCATCCCGGAAGCCTCGCGGAGGCTGTCCGGGACCCAGGGGACTGGGCTGGCGTGATTGCGGTTCATCTGGGTCCCGGACAAGCGCTATGCGCTTTCCGGATGACAACCGATGAGGTGAACCGCGTTCGACTGACCTCAGTCCTTCATGCGCCACGTCGCCCCGGCCGGACCGTCCATGACCACCACGCCCAGGCTGTCCAGCTCGGCGCGGATGGCGTCGGCGGCGGGCCAGTCCTTGGCGGCGCGCGCCTCGAACCGGCGCTTGAGCAGGTCTTCCACCTTGGCCTTCAGGTCGTCGTCGGCGTCGCCCTCGAACCAGGCGTCCGGGTCGGCCTGCAGGAAGCCCAGCAGGCCGGCGGTGGCCAGGAGCTTGCCCTTGTTGGCCGCGATCGCCGCCTCGTCGCCGGCCGTGACAGCCTTCTCGATGGCGCTGGAGAGCTCGAAGAACCCGGAAACCGCCAGCGGGGTGTTCAGGTCGTCCGACAGGGCGGCCAGCACGTCCTTCGAGGGCTCGCTGGCCTCGGCCTCGACCGTCTTGGCGCGGCGCAGGGCGCCGTACAGGCGATCCAGCGCCTTCTTGCTCTGCTCGACCAGTTCCGGCGTCCAGTCCAGCGGCTGGCGGTAGTGGCCCGACAGCAGCGCCCAGCGGATTACCTCGCCCGGCGTGGTCTTCAAGAGCTCGTGCGGAATGATGACGTTGCCCAGGCTCTTGGACATCTTCTCCCCGGACATGTCCAGGAAGCCATTGTGCAGCCAGTAGTTGGCCAGGACCGGCGCGTCATGGGCGCAGCGGCTCTGGGCCAGCTCGTTCTCGTGGTGCGGGAAGGTCAGGTCGATGCCGCCGCCGTGGATGTCGATCGTCTTGCCCAACTGCTTGTCGATCATGGCCGAGCACTCGATGTGCCAGCCCGGACGGCCCGCGCCCCAGGGGCTGTCCCACTCGGGCTCGTTCTCCTTCGACGGCTTCCAAAGCACGAAGTCGGCGGGGTGGCGCTTGTAGGGCGCGACCTCGACCCGGGCGCCGGCGATCATCTCATCGAGATCGCGGCCCGACAGCGCGCCGTAATCGGCGAACGACTGAGTGTCGAACAGCACGTGGCCCTCGGCGGCATAGGCCTTGCCGTTGTCGACCAGCTTGCCGATCATCTCGACGATCGGGCCCATGTGCTCGGTGGCCTTGGGCTCGAGGGTCGGCGACAGGGTCAGCAGAGCCGCGGCGTCCTCGTGATAGGCGGCGAGGTAGCGGTCGGTGATGACCTTGATCGCCACGCCCTCGTCGGCGGCCTTCTTGTTGATCTTGTCGTCCACGTCCGTGACGTTGCGGGCATAGACCACCGCGTCTGCGCCGTAGGTGTGGCGCAGCAGGCGGAACAGCACGTCGAACACCACCACCGGCCGGAAGTTGCCGATGTGGGCGTGGTTGTAGACCGTCGGTCCACAGACATACATCGTCACCCGGCTGGGATCAGCGGGAACGAAGTCGCGCTTCTCGCGCGCCATGGTGTCGTGGAGCTTGATGGTCATGGGAAGGGAGCGGCCTGACGTCGCGGGAGTGTTGCGGGGATACGGATCGGCCCCATATAACGAGAGCACGCGCGCACGACCATGCTTGAATTGGGTCGAGTTGCGCGACGGGTGGCACGCGTAATTCCAGGACGAAAGGCGTCCTGGCGCAACTCAGCCCGTGGAAAGACCCTTCCCGCACATGGACGCACTGACCCGCGAGCGAACCCTGATCGGTCTCGACAACGAAACCGGTCTTGATCTTGAACCCGCCCAGCGCCCCACCCGAGACGAGGCCATGGCCGCCGTCCGGACCCTGCTGGCCTGGGCCGGCGACAACCCCGACCGCGAAGGCCTGCTCGACACGCCCCAGCGCGTGGTCGACGCCTATGGCGAGTGGTTCGCCGGCTATCACGGCGATCCGGCCACGGAGCTCAGCCGCACCTTCGAGGACGTGCAGGGCTATGACGACATGGTCATGCTCCGCGGCATCGACGTGCAGAGCCACTGCGAACACCACATGGCGCCGTTCCTGGGCAAGGCCTGGGTGGCCTACATGCCGACCGGCAAGGTCGTGGGCCTGTCCAAGCTGGCGCGGCTGGTCGAGATCTTCGCCAAGCGTCTCCAGACCCAGGAGACCATGACCATGCAGATCGCCGACGCCATCGAGGACCACCTCTCGGCCGCCGGCGTCGCCGTGCTGATCGACGCCGAGCACCAGTGCATGTCGACGCGCGGCGTCCACCACCACGACGTCTCGACGATCACCACCCAGTTCCGCGGCGCGTTCAAGACCGACAAGGTTCTGCAGCAGCGCTTCATGGACCTGGTGACCCGGAAATAGTACGCCCGTCGGCCGGGGACACGCCCTCGCGGCGTGTCCCTGACGGAGCTTGAGGGGCGTAAAAATGTTGAAGACCGGGCTGGCGGCTCTGGCCGTCGCGATGATGGCGGGAGCGACCATGGCGCAGACTCCGAAAGCCCCCTGGGAAGGCGAGATCCTGCCACCCGCCCTCCCCTGGCATGGCGCGAGCGAGAAACTGATCGCCAAGCCCTCCGATCCTTGGATCACGCCGTCCGAGCTGACCGGCCTGACGGCCTCGCCCAACTACGAAGAGACCCGCGCCTGGCTGGAGAAGCTCGACGCCGCCTCGCCGCTGATCCGCATGGAGGTGTTCGGCAAGTCGCCCGAGGGCCGCGACCTGCTGGTGCTGTACGTCTCCAAGGACTTCCTTGGTAAGGATGGGGCCGCGTTCGATCCCAAGAAGCCCGTGCTGCTGGTCCAGGCCGGCATCCATCCGGGCGAGATCGACGGCAAGGACGCCGGGATGATGCTCCTCCGGGACATCGCTTTCCACGGCAAGGACAAGCTGCTCGACAAGGTGGACCTGGTCTTCGTGCCGATCTTCAGCGTCGACGGCCACGAGCGCGCCAGCCCTTACAGCCGTCCCAACCAGCGCGGCCCGGTCATCCAGGGCTGGCGGCACACGGCCCAGAACCTCAACCTGAACCGCGACTACGGCAAGCTGGACGCCCCGGAAATGCGGGCGATGATCGGCCTGATCAACAAGGTCCGGCCGAACCTCTACATGGACATCCACGTCACCGACGGCGAGGACTACCAGTACGACATCACCTACGGCTGGGCCGGCTATCTGGGCGACTTCGCGCGATCGAAGGCCACCAGCAAGTGGCTGGACGACACCTACCTGCCGGCCACCCAGGCGGGGCTGAAGGCGGCGGGGCACATCCCCGGCCAGCTGGTCTTCGCCCTGGACGACCGCGACCCGAAGAAGGGCCTGGGCTCCTCGCCGGCCTCGCTGCGCTATTCCAACGGCTATGGCGACGTGGCGCGGATCGCCACGGTGTTGGTCGAGAACCACTCGCTCAAGCCCTACCGCCAGCGGGTGCTGGGGACCTATGTGCTGCTTGAGGAGAGCCTGAAGATCCTGGCCAAGGACGGCGCGGCCCTGCGCGCCGCCGAGAACGCCGATCGGGCGCAGCGCCCGGCCGTGGTCGAGGCAAATTTCGGGACCGGCTTCGGCAAGGGCGGCGGCGACAAGCCGCTGCGCACCGTCGAATTCCTGGGCGTCCAGTACGAGACCTACGACTCCCCCGCCACCGGCGGCAAGGAGGTGCGCTGGCTGGGCAAGCCCGATCCGCAGCCCTGGTCCCTGCCGCTGTTCGCCGCCGAGCCGTCGCTCCAGCTGACCCCGCCCAAGGCCTACTGGATCAGTTCGGCCAAGCCGGACGTGATCGAGCGCCTGCGCGTGCACGGCGTGCAGATGGAGATCCTGGCGGCGCCCAAGACCGTGTCGGTCGATATGATCCGCTTCACCGCCCCAAAGATCGCCACCCACGCCAGCGAGGGCCATGTGGAGATCGACGCCGGCCCGGTCACCCACGAGACCCGCAATGTCACCTGGCCCGTCGGCTCGGTGCGCGTCAGCACCGACCAGCCGCTGGGCGAGCTGGTGACCCTGCTGCTGGAGCCGGAAAGCGACGAGAGTTTCTTCGCCTGGGGCCTGTTCCCCGAGGTGCTGCAACGCGTGGAATATATCGAGGGCTACGCCCTGGCGCCTCTGGCCGAGAAGATGCTGGCCGCCGATCCCAAGCTGAAGGCCGAGTTCGAGGCCAAGCTGGCGGCCGACCCCAAGTTCGCCGCCGATCCGGACGCGCGCCTGGGCTGGTTCTACGCCCGCACGCCCTATTACGACGACCACTACAAGCTCTACCCGGTGGGCCGGGAGCTGTAGCTCATCCGGAGTTTGCGACACCTGTGAATGGGAAGGGATGGACTTCTTCGTCCTTCAGCCAGGTATCGATCGAGAGCCAAGACCCAATCTCGCCTTGCGTGACCGTGCCATCTGGCGTGAGGACGTAGTGCGTATCGTCAGTGTTGTCGTTCACGCCGTCCGGCGTGATTGGATAGAGAATGCCATCAAGCCCAAGAGACCAGGCGATGACTGGGGTCTTGGTATATCGCGGTTGAGCCACCTCGGTGACGCGAAGAATGAACGTTTCGGGTAAGGCCTCAAACACTTTGGCTGGCCGCCGCAGCAACGTTGTCACGGCATGCGCATAAGCGGCGACCGTGGTCCCATCGTCCAAAGTGATCAGGCGAACACTTCCGCCCGTAAGGCGGCTGACGTCGCCTCCAGGGGCCAAAATGCTGGCGATCCGTTCTACGGGATAAAGAGTGCCGTCATCAGCTTCGAAGAACATGAAACTCTCCGTCTGCAGGCGTAGATGTTGTCAGAAGATTGGATTCTGACACCTGAGTTCGTGAGTCGCCACAAGGCATCCACGATTTCCGCCAAGACCTCAGTCGCCCCCTCCCTAGTCGCCTCCCCGACGAGCCATCTTGCCAGCTTGGCCGAACGCTGGGCCTTATTCGGCGACGTTCTGATCAAGTTTCACGAGTACCCCGATGGACACCGTCGCCTCCGGACGCGCCGCCGCCCTGTGGGTGGGGCTGCACGTCCTGCTCCTGCTGACCCTGTCGCTACTGGTCGTGCGCCTGCGGCAGAAGCACAAGGTCGCCCTGGGCGACGAAGGCATCCCCGAGCTGGCCCGGGCCATCCGCGCCTTCGGCAACGCCAGCGAGTACATCCCCGTCGGCCTGGCGGCGATCATCACCCTGGCCCTGCTGGGCGCCCCGCCGCTGGCGATCCACGTGGTGGGCCTGGTGCTGTTCGCCGGCCGGCTGATCCACGCCGTGGGCCTGTCCAACAGCGGCGGCGCCTCGATCCCACGCGCCTTGGGCATGATCTGCACCTGGGTGGCCTACATCTTCGGCGCGGTGGCCCTGCTGTTCTACGCGATCGGCTGATCCCGCTTTTCGCGCCGCCCGGACCAGGGCGTTTCCGGCCATCCCCGATCACGCGCCGCTCGTCCCAAGCCCCTGGCCCGGCAAGGCTTTCGGGCCGATCCAGTCCTCGCCCACAGCGAAGGACGACGCCATGACCCCCGCCACCGACACCCGCCGCCGGACCCTGCTGGCGGCCATGCTGACCCTGCCGGCCGTCGCCGCGCTGAAGATCGACCGCGCCGTGGCGGCGGTGATCGCCCGGGCCCGTCCGGGCGCGCCCGCCTGGCCCACGGACGCCCAATGGTCTACGCTGGACCAGGCCGTCGGCGGACGGCTGAAGCCGGTGGTCATGCCCCGGCTGGACGGCCCCGAGGCCGAGAAGTTGCTGGCCGACCCCTTCTACATCGGCGACCAGGCCGCCCTGACCCAGAGCTCGGGCTGGCTGGACGGCTGGCGCTCGGCCCCCAGCGCCTACGCCATCCGCGCCGAACGGACGTCCGACGTCGTGGAGGCCGTGCGCTTCGCCGCCGCCCACCGGCTGCGGCTGGTCGTGCGGGGCGGCGGTCACAGCTACATGGGCGGCTCCAACGCGCCGGACTCCCTGCTCCTGTGGACCCGGGGCATGCGCGAGATCGTCCTGCACGACGGCTTCACGCCGAAGGGCTCAGGCGCCAAGCCCGTACCGGCCGTCTCGGTCGGGGCCGGTTGCCTGTGGGGCCAGGTCTATGACGCGGTGACCACCAAGGCCGGCCGCTACGTCCAGGGCGGCGGCTGCACCACGGTGGGCGTGGCGGGCCTGGTCCAGGGCGGCGGCTTCGGCAGCTTCTCCAAGACTTTCGGGCTCGCGGCCGCCAGCCTGCTGGAGGCCGAGATCGTCACCGCCGACGGCGCGGTGCGGGTGGTCAACGCCCACCAGGACCCCGACCTCTTCTGGGCGCTGAAGGGCGGGGGCGGTGGCACGTTCGGCGTGGTCACCCGCCTGACCCTGAAGACCCATGACCTGCCCGAGACCTTCGGCGTGGTGCGCTGGAACGTCCAGGCCCGGTCCGACGCCGCCTATCGCGCCCTGCTGGCCCGCTTCGCGGCGCACTACGCCGACCATCTGATGAACCCGCACTGGGGCGAGCAGGTCCGCATCCGCCCCGACAACCGGTTCGACGTGCAGATGGTCTTCCAGGGCCTGGACGCCGAAGGCGCGCGCGCGGCGTGGAAGGACATGGCCGACTTCGTGCAGGCCGCCCCCGGCGACTACCAGGCTGAGGCGCCGCTGGTGCTGGCCGCCCCCGCCCGCCGCTTCTGGGACGCGGCCTTCCTCGCCAAGTACGCCAAGGGCGCGATCACCCAGAGCGGCCGGCCGGACGCCGGGCCGGGCGACTTCTGGTGGACCGGCGACGGCGATCAGGTCGGGGCCTACTGGTACGCCTACACCTCGGCCTGGCTGCCCCGGTCGCTGCTGGAGCCCGGCGCGCGCGACAGGCTGGTCGACGCCTGGTTCGCCGCCAGCCGCCACCGCTGGGTGTCGCTGCACTTCAACAAGGGGCTGGCCGGCGCACCGCCTTCCGCCCTGGCCGCCTCGCGCGACACCGCCATGAACCCGCAGGTGCTGGACGCCTTCGCCCTGGCGATCATCGGCGACTGTTCAGGCCCCGCCTTCGCCGGCATGCCCTTGCCCGACCCGGCCCAGGCCCGCGCCGCCGCCGACAAGGTCCACGCCGCCGACGCCGCCCTCAGGGCCGTCGCCCCGAACGCCGGCGGCTACCTGTCCGAATGCGACTTCTTCACCCGCGACTGGCAGGCCTCCAGCTGGGGCGGCCACTGGACGCGCCTATCCCAGGTCAAGCGCCGCTACGACCCCGAAGGGCTGTTCGTGGTCCACCACGGCGTGGGCAGCGAGGCCTGGAGCGAGGACGGCTTCACGCGGCGGGGGTGAGAACCTCGCTTCCGTCATCCTCGGACTTGTTCCGAGGACCCCTCTATCGGCTGATTTGCCCGTTGGAGTGGGACCGCGACCTCACCGCTCCACGGATCGCCCTTCTTCTCGGCTGAAACAGGGGTCCTCGGAACAAGTCCGAGGATGACGGGTGTTGGGGGTGACGGATGTGGTTGCCCCCGCCCTCCCCCCTCGTCCATAAGACCGCATGGACGAAAACCTGTTGCATGACGTGCTCGCCGCCGCGCGGACCGCCGGCGCCGACGCCGCCGAGGCCGTGTTCGCGCAGCGCCAATCCCTTTCCGTCAGCGTCCGCCTGGGCGAGCTGGAGGAGGTCGAGCGCGAGGAGTCCCGCGACATCGGCCTGCGCGTCTTCATCGGCAAGCAGAGCGCCACGGTGTCGGGTTCCGACATCTCGGCCGAGGGCCGCGCCAAGCTGATCGACCGGGCCGTGGCCATGGCCCGCCTGGCGCCGGAAGACCCCTATGCGGGCCTCGCCCCCGCCGACCGCCTGGCCCGCGCGCCGTTCCGAGACCTGGATCTCTTCGACCCGACCGAGCCCTCGGCCGAGACGCTGGAGACCCAGGCCCGCGAGGCCGAGGCCGCCGCCCGCGCCATCGACGGTGTGACCAATTCCGACGGCGGCTCGTCGTCGTGGAGCGCCTCGACCTGGCGGCTCGTCACCAGCGAAGGCTTCAACGGCCTGCATCAGGCCAGCGGCTTCGGCCTCTCGGCCTCGGCCATCGCCGGCGAGGGCCCGGGCATGGAGCGCGGCGGCGAAGGCCGCTCGACCCGCCACGCCGCCGACCTGCCCTCACCCGAGAGCATCGGCGCCAAGGCGGGCGAGCTGGCGGTCGCCAAGCTGAACCCGCGCAAGATCGCCTCGACCACCGCCCCGGTGATCTTCGAGAACCGCCTGGCCATGTCGTTGCTGAGCCCGCTGATCGGCGCGATCTCGGGCCCGTCGATCGCCCGGGGCACCTCGTTCCTGAAGGACAAGCTGGGCCAGGCGATCTTCGCCAAGGGCGTCAACCTCCTGGATGATCCCTTCCGCGTGCGGGGCCTGGGCTCGGCCCCGTTCGACGATGAGGGCGTGGCTTGCGAGGCCCGAGCCCTGATCGACGACGGCGTGCTGACCACCTGGCTGCTGAACGTCAGCTCGGCCAAGCAGCTGGGCCTCGAGAGCACCGGCCACGCCTCGCGCGGCCTGGCCGGCCCGTCGGGCGTCTCGACCCATAACCTGACGATGCAGCCGGGCGACAAGGATCTGGCCGGGCTGATGGCCGACGCGGGCACGGGCCTCTTGGTCACCTCGATGTTCGGCCCGTCGCTGAACGGCAACACCGGCGACTGGTCGGTGGGCTGCTCGGGCTTCTGGTTCGAGAACGGCGTCTCGACGGGACCCGTCACCGAGATCACCGTGGCCGGCAACCTGATCGACATCTACGCCCGCCTGGTCCCCGGCTCGGACCTGGAGATCCGCGGCGCCAGCAACAGCCCGTCCCTGCTGGTGGACGCCCTGGCGATCGCCGGAAAATGAGCGATCTGGACCTGATCCTGGCCGCCGCGCGCGAGGCCGGAGCCCTGGCGCTTTCGGCGCGGGCCGAGGGCTTGAAGATCTGGTCCAAGGAGGGCGGCTCGCCGGTCACCGATGCTGATCTCGCGGTGGACGCCCTGCTGAGGACGACGCTGGGCGCCGCCCGGCCCGACTACGGCTGGCTGTCGGAGGAGACCGCCGACGATCCGGCGCGTCTGAGTACGCCGCGCCAGTTCGTGGTCGACCCGATCGACGGCACCCAGTCGTTCATGAAGGGCAAGCCGTGGTTCGCCGTCTCGATCGCCGTGGTCGAGGCCGGCCGGCCGGTGGCCGGCGTGGTCCACGCCCCGGCCCTGGACGAGACCTATGTCGCCACCCTGGGCGGCGGGGCCTCTCTGAACGGTGCGGCCGTCAGCCCCAGCGACACCGACGACCTCGAAGACGCCGCTATGCTGGGCGACGCCAAGATGTTCGTGCATCCCGCCTGGCCCACGCCCTGGCCGGCCATGCGGGTGGAAAG
>JAGIBE010000276.1 GCA_017744495.1 Caulobacter sp.
GGACGAGGCGTCCAGCCAGCAGGGGCGCGAGGTGAACAAGGCGCTGGCGCTGTCGGTGCTCGCGTTTGGGGACCCTGAAGGCGACGAAGACGAGGAAGGTTGAGGCATCCGCTGACGGGGACATGCCCGTGGGCGTGTCCCCAGACTTCGCAGCCAGCCAGGTGGTTGGGGACACGCCGCAAGGGCATGTCCCCGTCAGTGCGCTGGATAGGCCCTCCGAGGCTTCCGGGATGACAACGGTTTGGGAACTGGCTGAAAGCAAACCCTTGGCAACTTCTTCCAGGCAAACCTTGCGACGCCGCGTGCTCGACAGGCGTTTGTCTTGCTCCTGTCACCACCGTCCTTCACTCTGTACGCGGTAAACCGGAGTTCCTCATGACCGACGCCGCCGTCGCCGCCCTCGACCTGCCCGCCGCGCCTTCCCCGGCCGCGCCGGACCTGGCGGGCCTGCGGCTGGACGACGAGCTGCTGGCCGCGCCGGAGCGGTTCTTCAACCGCGAGACCTCGTGGCTGGCGTTCAACTGGCGGGTGCTCGAGGAAAGCGGCAATCATCGCCACCCGCTGCTGGAGCGGCTGCGGTTCCTGTCGATCTCGGCCAACAACCTCGACGAATTCTACATGGTCCGCGTGGCCGGCCTGAAGGGCCAGGTGCGCGAGGGCGTGCGGGTGGTCAGCCAGGACGGGCTGACGCCGGGCGAGCAGCTGGCGCGGATCAACGCCTCGGCCGCCGAGCTGATGGCCGAGCAGCAGCGGATCTGGCGCGAGGTGCGGGCCGAGCTGTGGGGCGAGGGCCTCAAGCTGCTGGACGCCAAGGACATCGTCGGCGCCGACCGCGAGCGGGCCGAGGAGATCTTCCTGACCCGGATGTTCCCGGTGCTGACGCCGCTGGCGATCGATCCGGCCCACCCGTTCCCGTTCATCCCGAACCTGGGCTTCTGCCTGGCGCTGAAGCTGCGCCGCATCGCCGACGACAAGCACCTGTACGCCCTGGTGCCGGTGCCCAGCCAGGTGCAGCGGTTCTGGGAGCTCAGCCAGGCCCCGACCAAGAGCACGCGCAAGCGCGAGCGGCGGATCGTGGCGCTGGAGAGCTTCATCATCCTGTTCCTCGACCACCTGTTCCCCGGCTACGAGGTCGAGGGCCGGGGCCTGTTCCGCCTGATCCGCGACAGCGACCTGGAGATCGAGGAAGAGGCCGAGGACCTGGTGCGCGAGTTCGAGGCGCGGCTGAAGAAGCGGCGGCTGGGCCGCGTGGTGCGGGTCAAGATCCAGACCACCATGCCCGAGGACCTGCGCGAATTCATCACCGAGGGCCTGCGCGCCCAGCCCGAGGACGTGGTGCTGGTCGACGGCAAGCTCGGCTTGGCCCAGATGGCCGAGCTGATCCCGCCCGACCGTCCGGACCTGAAGTTCAAGCCGTTCAACGCCCGCTTCCCCGAGCGCATCCGCGACCACGGCGGCGACTGCTTCGCGGCGATCCGCGAGAAGGACATCCTGGTCCACCACCCGTTCGAGAGCTTCGACGTGGTGGTCCAGTTCATCCGCCAGGCGGCGCGCGACCCGAACGTGCTGGCGATCAAGCAGACCCTATACCGCACATCCAAGGACAGCCCGATCGTGGCGGCCCTGATCGAGGCGGCCGACAACGGCAAGAACGTCACGGCCCTGATCGAGATCAAGGCGCGGTTCGACGAAGAGAATAACCTGAAATGGGCGCGCGACCTGGAGCGCGCGGGCGTGCACGTGGTGTTCGGCTTCGTCGACTGGAAGACTCACGCCAAGCTGTCGGTGGTGGTGCGGCGCGAGGGCGACGCCCTGCGGACCTATTGTCACTTCGGCACCGGCAACTATCACCCGCAGACGGCCCGGGTTTACACCGACCTGTCCCTGTTCACCTGCGACCCCGCCATGGGCCGCGACGCGGGCAGACTGTTCAACTTCATCACCGGCTACGCCCAGCCGCACGGGCTGGAGAAGCTGTCGTTCAGCCCCGAGACGCTGAAGCCGGACCTGCTGACCATGATCGCGGCCGAGGCCAAGAACGCCCGCGAGGGCAAGCCGGCGGCGATCTGGGCCAAGATGAACGCCGTGGTCGATCCGCAGATCATCGACGCCCTCTACTCGGCCAGCCAGGACGGCGTGCAGATCGACCTGGTGGTCCGCGGCATCTGCTGCCTGCGTCCGGGCATCAAGGGGCTGTCGGAGAACATCCGGGTCAAGTCGATCGTCGGCCGGTTCCTGGAGCACGCCCGCATCGTGGCCTTCGCCAACGGCGGGGCCATGCCCAGCGCCCAGACCAAGGTCTTCATCAGTTCGGCCGACTGGATGCCGCGTAACCTCGACCGCCGGGTCGAGAGTCTGGTCCCGGTCGAGAACCCCACCGTGCACCAGCAGGTGCTGAACCAGATCATGGTGGCTAACCTCAACGACGAGGCCCAGAGCTGGAACCTCGATCCGGAAGGCCACTACACGCGCGATCCGGCCTGGGACCGCAAGGGCGCCTTCTCGGCCCACGAGTACTTCATGACCAATCCCAGCCTGTCGGGCCGGGGCCACAAGGTGAAGGACCTGCCCCAGGCGTTCGACCACGTGGGTCCGCGCAAGCGGGGATGAGGCGCGCTGTCCTCGCCGTCCTTGCGGCCCTGAACCTCACCGCTTGCGGGCCACGTCCTGCCGAGCAGGCCGATGTCTGCGCGATCTTCGCCCTGCCCGCCGTTCCCGGGGATACGCAGGCCGGCGACGCCGCCGATCTGGCCTGGGCCAAGGTGCACGAGCGGGTGCTGTTCAGGTCGGGCGTGGTCTATCGGCCGGGCTGGAAGGTCATGGAGCACGGCCGCTCCTGGGGGCATTGCCCGGCGCGGCCCAAGCCGGTCGAGCACCTGCTGGTCAGTTCCGACGCGACCTACGCCATGACCAAGGGCGGCCGGCGCGCGAACGGCAAGCCGGTCACCTTCGGCGCCTGCTACTTCGAGAAGAGCCAAAGCGGCTGGCGCCTGCGGGCCTGCCGCAAGACGCTGAACGAACCCGTGCCGCTGATGACGTTCAAGCCGCTGAAATAGCCCGTCGTCCTTGAACGATCCGGTCGCCATCGCAGCATTCTCACAGAAATCGCCACGGCCTCGCTTCCCCTCCCCGCCCAATGCGCTAAACCAGCCCTATGCCTTTTGCGGCGCCGCGCGACGCGGCCGTTATCGATATCGGCTCGAACTCGGTCCGCCTGGTGGTGTACCGGCTGGAGGGCCGCGCCATCTGGACGGTCTTCAATGAGAAGGTCCTGGCGGGCCTGGGCCGTGATCTGGGCGACGGCGGTAAGCTGAACCCCGAGGGCGTGGCCCAGACCCTGGCGGCGCTCAAGCGCTTCCGGGCCGTGCTGGAAGCCGTCAAGCCGGCCGAGACCTTCATCGCCGCCACCGCCGCCGTGCGCGAGGCCAAGGACGGCGCGGCCTTCGTCAAGCAGATCCAGGCCGAGACCGGTTTCGCGACCCGCGTGCTGTCGGGCGAGGAAGAGGCCCGCTACGCCGCCCTGGGCGTGCTGGCCGGCGCGCCCGACGCCACCGGCGTGGTCGGTGACCTGGGTGGGGCCAGCCTGGAGCTGATCCGCCTGGAGGCCACCGGCGCCGGCCTGGGCGTCACCCTGCCGCTGGGGCCGTTCAGCCTGGGCCTTTCGGACGGCTTCGACCTGGAGAAGGTCCGCCGCCTGTGCGCCCAGCGGCTGGCCCCGGTGGCGCAGGCCTTCAAGACCGACGTCTTCCACGCCGTGGGCGGCGCCTGGCGCAACTTGGCCCTGCTGCACATGCGGCTGACGGGCTATCCGCTGCATGTGGTCCACCAGTACAGCATCGGTCGCGCCGAGGCCCTGGAGGCCGCCCGCCTGGTGGCCCACCAGTCCAAGAGCTCGCTCGACCGCATCGAGGGCATGAGCCGCAAGCGCTCGGAGACCTTGCCCTACGCCGCCGTGGTGCTGGAGCAGCTGATCGAGAGCCTGGACCTCAAGCGTATCGAGATCTCGGCCTACGGCGTGCGCGAGGGCCTGCTGTTCGAGGCCATGCCTCCGGGCGTGCGCCGACTGGACCCGCTCATCGAAGGCTGCGCCTCCCTGGGGGCTCGACAAGGCGTGGCCGACGAGCTGGGCGCAGCGTTGGACGCCTGGCTGGCCCCGGCCCTCTCCCAACTGCCGCCGTGCTTCGGCGAGCGCGACGCGGTGCTGGCCTCGGCCGCCTGTCGCCTGGCGGATCTGGGCGCGCGCCTGCACCCCGACCATCGCGCCGACCTGGTGTTCGAGCAGGTGCTGCGCGCCCCGATCGCCGGCCAGACCCACGCCGAGCGCGCCTTCCTGGCCGCCGCCGCCTTCGCGCGCCACGCTACAGCCTTCACGCCGCCGGAGGTGGACGTGCTGGAGCGCCTGCTGTCGCCCGGCCGTCTGAAGCGCGCCCGGGCCGTGGGCGCGGCCATCCGCTTGGGCTGCGACCTGTCGGGCCGAAGCGCCCCGCTGCTGGCGCGTTCGCGCTTGATCATCGACAAGGGCGACCTGCTGCTGACGGCCGAGCCTGGCTATGCCGATCTGCTGCTGGGCGAGCAGACCGCCAAAAGAGCGGGCGCCCTCGCCGCCTTGCTGGGGCTCAAGCTCAAGATCACCGCTCTGTAGCGCTCTTTGCACGCACAGGGTGTGTGAGCGGGGCGCGCTGGACGCGGTTCTACGTCCGCGCGTAGCGCCTATCGAAAAACGATACTTCGCTATGTATTTCTATCGTGACACGACAAGTGGCGATTATGTGACAAAAGAACCACGTTACATTTCATTAATGCAATGAATGTTGACCTTCCGTCTCGCGGACCGGTAGCGGTTCTATAGCCGGGGTCAGAAAAGCTGAGTCGGCGGCTTATTTCGCGCTCGGAAGGCGCGGTCATTACATTGGGGATGTATCTTGACAACTAAACTTCTGCGCGAGCGCCTGCTGGCGTCGTCGATGATTTGCGGTGTGGCCGCCGGCCTGTTCGCCGCGACTTCGGCGAACGCTCAGACCGCCGCTCCGGCCGCTCAGGCGGCGGCTGACCCGACCGAGGTCGAAGCGATCGTCGTCACCGGTTCGCTGTTCCGCCGCACGGACACCGAAACCCCCTCGCCCGTCACCGTGCTGAGTTCCGAGAACCTGCAGCGCGCCGGCATCACGACCGCGACCGACGCGATCCGCTCGGTCTCGGCCGACGGCGCCGGCTCGATCGGCACCGGCTTCCAGAGCGGCTTCAGCGCCGGCGGCTCGGCCGTCTCGCTGCGCGGCCTGGGCGTGTCCTCGACCCTGGTCCTGATCGACGGCCTGCGTTCGGCCAACTTCCCGATCAACGACGACGGCCACAACGCCTATGTCGACCTCAACAGCATCCCGTTCAGCCTGATCGACCGCGTCGAAGTGCTGAAGGACGGCGCGTCGTCGACCTACGGCGCCGACGCCATCGGCGGCGTCGTCAACCTGATCCTCAAGCCGACGTTCCAGGGCGTGGCGGGCAGCGCCGAGGCCGGCGAATCCGATCGCGGCGACGCCGAGCACCGCCGCTTCGACCTGACCCTGGGCTACGGCGACTATGCCGCCACGGGCTTCAACGTCTATATCAACGGCGAATTCCAGACCGACGGCCGCGTCGCCAGCCACGACCGAGGCTTTCCGTACAATACCCAGGACCTGACTTCGATCGGCGGCCTGGACAACAACCGCGGCGATGACTCGATCAACACCGCCAGCCCCAACGCCGTGACGGTCCGCACCACCCAGGGCGACCTGAACAACCCGCTGTCGGGCGGCGTCCTGCCGTTCGCGGACGGCACCTATGTCGACTCCTCGGGCGCGACCCAGCCGTACAGCAACTACACCTCGCTGAACACGAACTGCGCCAACGGCAGCTACACCGTCACCACCGGCGGCGCGCGCGGCACCGGCTGCAAGTACAACCTGGTCGACCAGTACAACCAGCTCCAGCCCAAGCAGAAGCGCTACGCGGTCAACGGCCGCATCAGCAAGCGTTTCACCGACAACATCGAGGGCTACGCCACCGCCAGCTACTCGTATGATTTCGTCAGCATCCTCAACCAGCCCCGCGCCATCCGGAACACCCAGCCCTTCGGCGGCGCCGCCGCCCTGGCTTCGAACAATCCGGGCATCGTGCTGCCGGTCTGGATCTGCACCTCGGGCGCCAACTGCGCCGACCCGACCGCGGCCGGCCGTCGCCTGAACCCGAACAACCCGTATGCGGCCACTTACGCCAATGCGCCCGCCAACGGCGCGGCGCGCATCTACTACCTGTTCGGCGACCTGCCGGCCGGCAGCGACCGCACCAACGAAGTGATCCGCGGGACCGCGGGCCTGAAGGGCAGCTTCGGCGACGACTGGAACTGGCGCGTTGAAGCGGTCGGGGCCAAGGACAAGCTGAGCATCGACCAGTTCGGCTTCCTGAACATCGCCAACCTGATGAAGGCGATCAACACGGGTTCGTACAACTTCGTCGATCCGTCGAAGAACACCGCGGAAGTCCGCAACTTCATCTCGCCCACCATCACCACTCCGTCGCACTCGTCGATGGTGTCGTTGGACGCTTCGATCACCAAGCGCCTGTGGGCCCTGCCGGGCGGCGACATGCAGCTGGCCGTCGGCGCTCAGGTCCGCAAGGAAAAGCTGGAGAACAACAACCAGAACGCCAAGCTGGACACCTACACCCTGACCACCTCGTCGGCCTTCGGCGAGCACACGGTGTCGGCCGTCTACGCCGAAATCCTGGCCCCGGTGCTCGACAATCTGGAAGTCAACCTGGGCGGCCGTTACGACGACTACTCGGAAGGCTTCAGCCACTTCTCGCCGAAGATCGGCGTGAAATACACGCCGGTGAGGCAGGTGGCGTTCCGCGGCACCTATTCGGAAGGCTTCCGCGCCCCGACCTTCGCTGAATCGGGTCCGCGCAGCCAATACGCCGGCTTCTCGACCTACAGCCCGCCGAACTCGTTCCAGCTCGCCCACGGCGGCCTGGTCTCGGCCGGCAACACCAACCCCTACGCCCAGCAGTACAATCTGGGCGGCGGCTATGTGGGCAATCCGGACCTGAAGCCGGAAACCTCGCGCGCCTTCACCGTCGGCATGATCGTCGAGCCCTTCCGGTGGCTCAGCGCGACCGTCGACTACTACAACGTCAAGAAGTCGGACCTGATCGTCGCCGGCCCGCTGATGGCCGACGCGCGCGCGGCCTACTACTCCAAGACCAACGTCACCGACGCGTGCGCCGCGGTCGCGGCGGTGGGCGCGGGCTATTCGTGCAACCTGGTCGACGGCATCGATCCGCTGTATCCGAACGCCCTGCCCCGCGTGCTGATCATCAACGCGCCGTTCGTCAACGCCAACTACTCGCTGACCTCGGGCGTCGACTTCTCGGCCACGGGCAAGTTCAACCTGCCGTATGACGGCAAGTTCACCAGCCGTATCGAAGTCACCCACGTGATCCAGAACGACCTGCACACCAGCAAGGGCGTTCAGAAGTACGCGGGCACCCTGGGTCCGTACCAGCTGTCCTCGGGCAACGGTACGCCGGACTGGCGCGGCAACTGGCAGAACTCGGTGGAGTTCGGCCGCTACACCGTGTCGGCGACGACGTACTGGGTCGGCAAGATCGCCGAAGTGGCCCAGGACCAGCGCGCCGGCACCGATTGCGCGATGAACAATCTGTACTCGCCGGGCAACCCGACGATCGGCAACCGGTTCTGCTACATCAAGCGCTTCGTCACGACCGACCTGAACGCCTCCGCGCGCGTCAAGGAAGGCCTGACGGTGTACGGCAACGTCGGCAACCTGTTCGACGCCCGCGCGCCCGTGGCTCCGGCCGCCTACGCCAGCGCTCCGAACTTCCTGACGAGCTTCCACTATTCCGGTCTGATCGGCCGGACGTTCAAGGTGGGCGTCCGCTTCGAGTACTAATCTCGAAGCCATCGCCTGAAGCGATGGGGGCCGGTTCCGAAAGGAGCCGGCCCCTTTCTTTTTTGAGCTCAGCGCGTGAGGCGCGACACCCCGCCGCGGAGAACGCGGCTCGCCGAGCACGGTTTGTTATCCACGGGCGTCGCAAGCTCCACCTCATAAACGGGGAGCACATCCATGCAGAAGCAACGGATCGTCGAAGTCGAACACGCCCAAGACCCTATCCTCGCCTTTTCGGAGCCGCGCCGCCGGCCCGCGCTGAGGTTGGCCAATGAAAGCGACGTGTCCGTCGTCGGCCCCGCCCGCCGCCTGCAGAAGGATTTGGCCCACGCCTTCGCCGCCGACGACGGCTGGTCGGTCAAGCGCACGGTGGTCGTCGGCCTAGTCTTCCACGCCGTGGTGCTGGGTTCGCTGGTCGTGGCGGCGGGTGAGTTGATCCCGCACATCGCGCGCTGAACCGTCGGGCAGGCGGCCGAGTGAAGCAGCCTTGCCTCGCCGAACCTCGTCCTGGCGTCGGCCGTCAGGCTACGGAATACGCTCAAGCGGGTATCGACGGCGTGGTCGCCAAGCGTGTCGACGCCGGCAAACTGATCGCGGCGATCAACGCGGCGATGGAGCGGTCGGGCGTCTAAGCCTTTGGAGCCGATCGGCGGACCTCGACGACGCGCACGCGCGTGCCGTCCAGCACCAGGGCCAGTTCGCCGCGCTTGATCTTCAGGGCATCAGACCCGAAGGCCTCCAGGCGCCAGCCCTGCAGGGCGGGCGTGTCGGCTTCGTCGTTGGCGGCGATCTTCTCCAGGTCCGAAACCGTCGCGATCAGCTTGGACGCCACGCCGGCTTCCTCGGCGCGGGCTTTCAGCAGCACCTTCAGGAGTTCGACGACCGCGCCGGCCGAGGCGGGCGGCGGCGGGCCGGACTTTTCGAGCACCGGAGCGTAGCCCTCGGGGTCCGCCAAGGCGGCCTTGATCGCGGCCAGCAGGTCGGGACCGAACTTGGAGCCGCCGAAGCCCTTGGGCACGCTGCGCAGGGTGTTTAGCCCTTCCAGCGAGGTCGGGGCCTGGGTGGCCAGCTCGTCGATGGCCTCGTCCTTCAGGATGCGGCCGCGCGGCTGGTCGCGGGTCTGGGCGGTGCGCTCGCGCCAAGCGGCCACGGCCTTGAACACGGCCAGGTACTTGGCGGCGGTCTTGCGCGGACGCAGGCGACGCCAGGCCTTCTCCGGATCGACGTCGTAGGCGGCCGGATCGTTGAGCGCCTTCATCTCCTCTTCCACCCAGGCCAGGCGGCCGGCCTTTTCCAGGCGGTCGCGCAGGATGGGGAAAAGGGTCGCCAGGTGCGTCACGTCGGCGATGGCGTAGGTCAGCTGGTTCTCGCTCAGCGGACGGCGGGCCCAGTCGGTGAAGCGGCTGGACTTGTCCAGCTCGACCTTCAGCATCTGGCGGACCAGGGCGTCATAGGCGATCTGTTCGCCGAACCCGGCGGCCATGCCGGCCACCTGGGTGTCGAAAAGCGGCGTCGGCATGGCGTTGAGATTGTTGAAGATCTCGACGTCCTGACGGGCGGCGTGGAAGACCTTCAGGATCGAGGTGTCGCGCAGCACGTCGAGCAGCGGCGACAGGTCGATGCCGTCCGCCAGCGGATCGATACAGGCTTCGGTGTCCGGCGAGGCCACCTGGATCAGGCACAGCTTGGGCCAGTAGGTGGTTTCGCGCATGAACTCGGTGTCCACGGCGATGAAGGGCTGTCCCTTCAACTCATTACAGAACGCCGCCAGCTCAGCGGTAGTGGTGATCGTCGTCATCGGCTGCTAATAGCCTCGCGCACCCCCGAGTCTGCAAGCTAAAGCATGAGTTGGGCGTCAACTTTTCCTTGTCTAAACGGTCCGTTGGACCGTTTTCGAGCCAGAGCGAACGCATGAGCGACCCCCAGAACGGCCTCACCTACGCCCAGGCCGGCGTCGATATCGATGCGGGCAACGCCCTGGTCGAGGCGATCAAGCCCCTGGCCAAGGCCACCCGCCGCCCCGGCGCGGAAGCCGGACTTGGCGGTTTCGGAGCCCTGTTCGACCTGAAGGCGGCCGGCTACGAGGACCCGCTGCTGGTCTCCACCACCGACGGCGTCGGCACCAAGCTGCGGATCGCCATCGACACCGGCATGCACGCCACGGTCGGCATCGACCTGGTGGCCATGTGCGTCAACGACCTGCTGGCCCAGGGCGCCGAGCCGCTGCTGTTCCTCGACTATTTCGCCACGGGCAAGCTGGACGTGGCCACCGCCACCAGCGTCGTCGCTGGCATCGCCGAGGGCTGCAAGCTGGCCGGCTCGGCGCTGGTGGGCGGCGAGACCGCCGAGATGCCGGGCATGTACTCGGACGGCGAATACGACCTGGCCGGATTCTCGGTCGGCGCGGTCGAGCGCGACGGCGTGCTGCCCAAGCTGGACAAGCAGCGCGCCGGCGACCTGATCATCGGCATCGGCTCGTCGGGCCCCCACTCCAACGGCTATTCGCTGGTGCGCCGTGTGGTCGAGCGTTCGGGCCTGGCCTGGGACGCCCCCGCTCCGTTCGCGGAAGGCAAAACCCTGGCCGAGGCCCTGATGGCCCCGACCCGCATCTATGTGAAGTCGATCCTGCCGCTCCTTCAGTCGGGGCGAGTGAAAGGTGGGGCGCACATCACCGGCGGCGGCCTGATCGAGAACCCGCCGCGCTGCATCGCCGAGGGCCTGGTCGCCGAGTTCGACTGGAACGCCTGGCCGCTGCCCCCGGTCTTCGACTGGCTGCAGCGCGAAGGCGGCATCTCCGACCACGAACTGCGCCGCACGTTCAACTGCGGCGTCGGCTTCATCCTGGTGGTCGCCGCCAGCGACGCCGAGCCGGTGCTGGCCGCCCTGCTGAACGCGGGCGAAGACGCCTTCATCTGCGGGCAGCTGGTCGCGGCCTAAGCCATGAAGACCAAGGTCGCCGTCCTGATCTCGGGCCGGGGCTCCAACATGGAGGCCCTGGTCCGGGCCGCCCAGGACACCGCCTGCCCGTTCGAGATCGCCCTGGTGCTCTCCAACAAGCCCGAGGCCGGCGGGCTGGTCACGGCCGCCGCCGCCGGGATCGAGGCCCTGGCCGTCGACCAGCGCGACTTCGGCAAGGACCGTGAGGCCCACGAGCAGGCCATCGACGCCGCCCTGCGTGAGCGCGGCATCCAGGTCATCGCCCTGGCGGGCTACATGCGCATCCTGACGCCCTTCCTGGTCAACGCCTGGGAAGGCCGGATGCTGAACATCCACCCGTCCCTGCTGCCGGCCTATCCGGGCCTGGACACCCACGGCCGCGCCCTGGCCGCCGGCGAGGTCGAGGCCGGCTGCACGGTCCACCTGGTCACGGCCGGCGTCGACGAAGGCCCGGTCCTGGGCCAGGCCCGCGTGCCGATCCTGCCCGGCGACACCGAACACATGCTGGCCGAGCGGGTGCTGGAGCAGGAGCACAAGCTCTACGCCGCGACCCTGGCGGCGTTCGTACGCGGCCTCTAGGCCGACGTCTCCCAGCGCGCGCTGACCAGGGCCAGCACCGCGACCACTCCGGCGGCGACCCACAGCGCCAGCACGCCCCAGTGAAGGTAGGCGAAGGCGCCCAGCGCCCCGCCGCAAGCCAGGCCCAGCCACAGGCAGGCGAACGGCAGCCAGGCCCAGCGGTCGCCGCCGGTCAGGGCCGCCGCGATGCGCTGGCCGATCTTCACCAGCGTGCCGGTCATGTAGGTCAGGCCCAGGCCGACGTCGCCGTTGCGCTGGAAGGCCGCGTTCTCGGCGCCCATGGCCAGGACCACGGCCGCCGCGCCCGCCGGGCCGAAGCCGAGGCCGATCAGGCCGGCGCCGGCCGCCAGCAGCCCGGCTTCCAGAGCCAGGACCCGCGATCGCCGCTCCTCTCCCGCGGCCCGGGCGACCAGGGCGCCCAGCGTCGCCCCGACCACGAACAGGCCGATCAGCGCCAGGGCCGTGCGGGCCATGCCCCAATCGGCGGTGGCGATCCCCACGCCCAGGCGAGTGGAGTTGCCGCTCATGAACGAGACGAAGAACCCGCCCAGCTTCAGGAAGCCGACGGCGTCGACATAGCCGGCCACGGCCGAAAGCCCGGCCGCCAGGGCGATCTCGCGTCGGCGATAGTCCTTCATGGGATCCTCCGTGGCCCAAGCGTCACCGATCCGGCCGCCGTTTGTCACCGAAAATCCTAGGAGTGCGGTCGGACCCCAGGCGTCCAGACTTGCACCAGGGCGAACTGGCGCAAATGAGACGCCGGGAAAAGCGGCCGCGGTTGCGTCCCGGGGCGGCGCCCTTCGGTGGAAGACTGAAATCGACGTTTCTGCAAATTGACGCCGGCCCCGCGACGGATGTGACTGGTCCAGCTCTCGCGGGAGAGATCGGGCCCTGCCCGGCGCTGAAGGCGAAACCGCCCCGGAAACGCTCAAGCAAAAGGACCGCGACGGTCTCGAAACGCTGGAAAGCAGGGCGCGTCTGCGTGCGCTCTCGCCGAAGGAGCAAGGCGGGCGCCGTCGAACGGACGGAACCGTTGAATCTCTCAGGCGCGAAGGACAGCGGGGGTGCGGAAGGCGGGCCACCGGCGGCCTGTCACGACACCTCTTGGCTGCCCATGATCTGAAAACAAGACCGAACATCCGCTTTCAGGCCTATATCGATCGTATCGCGATAACCTGTTCAGGTCTTCGCGCGATATCTATTGATCAATTAAATATGTAATATTTCCATTGTTCATATTTTATACGTAAATGCTCAGAGCTTAGACTTGGGAATAATATTGTTCTCGCGAGTAGCTTTTCTAAATTTACGACGATAGACGGACGGTCGAGCTTATCCGCAGTCAAAAATGATTGGGGATAGTCATGACGAACGACCGCCATTCGCCGGCCTCGCGCCGGTTCCGAGCCCTGTTGCTGGCCGCTTCGATTTTCGGCGGCGCGACGCCCGCCCTGGCGCAGGAGGCCGACAAGAGTTCGACCGTCGACGAACTGGTCGTCACCGGGGCGCGGGTTTCGGAGGCCAGCGTGGCGATCGGGACCGACCACGCCACCGCCACGGTGTCGATCACCCGCGAGGCCCTGCTCTCGGCGCCGGCCGGCATCACCGGCCTAAAGATGCTGGAGTCCCTGCCCGGCTTCAACGTGCAGGCCAATGACGCGCTGGGCATGTACGAGTTCGGCAACTCGGTCTCGGTGCGAGCCTTCAACTTCCAGCAGATCGGCTTCCTGCTGGACAATATCCCGATGGGACGCAGCGACCAGTTCGGGGGCAGCCCGATCTACCGCTATGTCGACAACGAGAACCTGCTGCGGGTGACGGCCTCGGCCGGGGCCGGCGACGTTTCGCTGCCCAGCTACGCCTCGCTGGGCCCCATCGTCGACTACTTCACCCAGAAGCCGTCGGAGAGCGCCGGCGGCTCGGTCAGCCAGACCCTGGGCAGCGACAGCCTGCGGCGAACCTTCCTACGGCTGGAGACGGGAGAGCACGCCGGCTTCTCGGCCTATGCCAGCGCCTCGATCATCAAGGGCGACCTGTGGCGCGGCCCGGGCACGATCGACCGCAAGCACTATGAGGGCAAGATCAACTACGCCCTGCCCAACGGCGGCAATATCAGCTTCCAGACCGTCCACAACGACTATTTCGACTACGACAGCCCGTCGATCACCAAAGCCCAGTACGCCGGAACCGCGGGCGACGCCTTCGGTCGCAAGGGACGGGACTTCGCCTATCTGGGCTACGTGCCGACCGGCTTGGCGCCGGCGGTGACCACGGTCCACGGCGCCAGCGTCACGGGCCCGCTCTATTCCAACGCCAACTACGCCCAGTACTACAAGTTCGCGGTCAACAGCCGGCAGGATCACCTCTATGGCCTGACCCTGAATACGCCGATCACCGAGGCGATCGACCTGACCACGACCGCTTACTACGAAGACAAGGAGGGTTACGGCGTCTCGCCCGAGGCCTGGGCGACCTCGATCGCCAGCTATACCGCCGAGGTTGACGCGGGGCTGACGGGCCTGACCGCGCCCAAGGGCATCCAGTACGGCCTGTCCGGCATCGACGGCACGCGCAAGGGGGTCACCGGCAAGGTCGCCTGGCGCGCCGGCTTCAACAAGTTCGAGGCGGGGCTCTGGCTGGAGGACGACGACTATCACCGCACCCAGGCGCGCTACAATGTGCAGAATGGTAATCCGGACGGCGCGCCGCTGTTCAACGAGCCTGTCCACCTGCAGCGCAACTACGTCTCGACGCGCGAGACCACGCAGCTGTTCCTGAAGGACACGCTGAGCCTGGTCGACGACAAGCTGAAGGTCGAACTGGGGTTCAAGGCCACCGACATCGACTACAAGATCAGCGGCTATCGCAATCCGGCCGACTACATCAACAAGCGCCAGCCGACCTTGAAGGCCAACTGGAAGGACGATTTCCTGCCGCAGGTGGGGTTCGTCTACAACCTCAACGCCCGCGACCAGGTCTTCTCGTCCTATTCGGAGAACATGGCCCTGCCCCGCGGCGCCGACGACGTGTTCTCGGCCGCCAGCCCGACGGTGGCCGGTCCCAAGCCGGAGACCTCCAAGAACCTGGAACTGGGCTATCGCGCCAACCGGCCGACCTTCAACGCCTCGATCGTGGCCTATAACACCGAGTTCAAGAACCGCCTGCAGCAGTTCAACACCGAGGTGCCCGGCGGCGGTGGGACGGTCGAGAGCTTCTACCAGAACGTCGGCGGGGTGAAGGCCAAGGGCGTCGAATTCAGCGGCCAGTGGAAGCCGGACCTGCTGGGCGGCAAGATCTATTTCAACGCCAACGCCTCGTACAACAAGTCGGAGTTCCAGGACGACGTTCCGGGCTACCGCGCCAGCGCCACGGCCGCGCCGACCACCCTGCTCCTGAAGGGCAAGTCGGTGCCGGACTTCCCCGAATGGCTGTTCCAGGGCGGGGTGACGGTCGAGCCGACGGACGGTTTTGTGTTCAACCTCTCGGCTCGCCGCATCGACGACCGCTTCACCAACTTCGTCAACAACGAGACCACCGGCGGCTACACCATCTGGAACGCCTATCTCGACCTCGGCGACGGTTTCGGGGCCGGTCCGTTCGAGCAGATCAAGGCCCGGGTCAATGTCGATAACATCTTCGACAAGGACTATCTGGGCACGATCAGCACCACGGTGAACACTCCGGCCAGCTTCCGGCCCGGCTCGCACCGGACCATCCAGTTCACCCTCTCCGCCGACTTCTAGGTCCACGTTCCGGCCGGCTCCGAAAGGCGCCGGCCGGACAGCTTTCGAGTGCTCGCATGACCCGCATCCCCCTTCTGGCCGCCGTCTCGGCCCTGGCCCTCGCCTTCACCGGCGCCTCGTCATCGGCCCAGGCGGCCGACACGGGCGCCTCGGCCCGCAAGATTCACGAGAGTCTGCTGACCCTCGACACCCATCTGGACACGCCCGCCAACTTCGGCCGTCCCGGCTGGGATATCCTAGACCGCCACGACGCGGCCAAGGACGGCTCGCAGATCGACTATCCGCGCATGGTCGAGGGCGGTCTGGATGGCGGCTTCTTCGCCATCTACACGCCGCAGGGACCGCGGACGCCCGAGGCCACCCGGGCAGCCCGCGACGCCGCTCTGATCCGCGGCGTCGAGATCCGAGAGATGGTCGCCAAGCACGGCGACAAGTTCGGTCTGGCGCTGAAGGCGGACGACGCCGCCACGATCGCCGCCCAGGGCAAGCGCGTCGTGTTCATGAGCATCGAGAACAGCTACCCGATCGACGGCGACGTCACCCTGCTGTCCAGTTTCTACGCGCTGGGCGTGCGGATCAGCGGCCTCGCCCACTTCAAGAACAACGACATGGCCGACAGCGCGACCGACAAGCCCGAGTGGCACGGGCTGTCGCCGCTGGGAAAACAGTTCGTGGCGGAGGCCAACCGGCTGGGCGTGGTGCTGGACGGCTCACACTCGTCCGACGACGTGCTGGACCAGTTGATCGCCCTGTCCAAGACCCCGGTGATCCTGACCCATTCGGGCTGCAAGGCGGTGTTCGACCATCCGCGCAACGTCGACGACGCTCGGATCAAGGCCCTGGCCGACAGCGGCGGCGTGATCCAGGTCGACGCCTATTCCAGCTATCTGATCGACACGCCCAAGATCCCCGAGCGCGAGGCGGCGATGGCCGCCCTGATGGCCAAGGTCGGGGCGCGCAACAAGATGACCGAGGAACAGCGCGCCGCCTTCATGGCCGAGCGCAACGCCATCGACGCCAAGTGGCCGGTGACCAAGGCGACCTTCCAGGACTTCATGAACCACCTGAATCACGCCTTGAAGGTCGCCGGGGTCGATCACGTGGGCATCGGCATCGACTTCGACGGCGGCGGCGGGGTGACCGGCCTGAACGACGCCTCGGACTACTGGAAGATTTCCCAAGCCCTTCTGAACGAGGGCTACACCAAGGCCGACCTGGAGAAGATCTGGAGCGGCAACGTCCTGCGCCTGCTGCGAGCGGCCGAGGCGGCGAAGGCGCCGACGGGGTGATGGGACAAACAAAAAGGCCGGCGGAGCGATCCGCCGGCCTCTGTTGTCTGTTAAGGCGCTTGGAGCCTTAGCCGACGATCTCTTCGTCCTTGAAGAACTGGGCGATTTCGATACCCGCGTTTTCCAGGCTGTCCGAGCCGTGGACCGAGTTCTCGCCGATCGACAGGGCGAACAGCTTGCGGATCGTGCCTTCGTCGGCGTTGTCCGGGTTCGTGGCGCCCATGACTTCCCGGTACTTGGCCACGGCGTTGTCGCCTTCCAGCACCTGCACAACGACCGGCTCGGCGGTCATCTGGGCGACGAGTTCGCCGTAGAACGGACGCTCGGCGTGGACTTCATAGAACTTCTTGGCTTGGGCTTCCGTCAGCTTCACGCGGCGCTGGGCCACGATGCGCAGGCCGGCTTCCTCGATCACGGCGTTGATCTTGCCGGTCAGGTTGCGACGGGTGGCGTCGGGCTTGATGATCGAGAAGGTGCGTTCGGTCATGATCCGAAAATCTCACAGAGAAAGTTTGTAGATTGGGAGGTTGCGGGCTTATAGCCGGGCGCCTCCTCCCCGCCAACCCGCCGCGTACCTTTAAATCAATGCTCCAGATCAAAGACCTGACGTTCAGCGCCTGGGGTCGGAAGTTCTTCGACC